>DASQCO010000130.1:0-71739 GCA_035634635.1 Polyangiaceae bacterium | reverse complement strand
GCTCAATCTGCGCTCAGCGCTGGGTCGGGCGGAGAGACGCAGCGCGGTGGCGCCTCGAATTCCGATCCGACGAGCAACCTCTCCCAGCCGTGCAGGATGCCAGCTGGCGATTGGTGCCAGGAGCTCGATTCGGGTCAGACTAGCAATCCATACTTGATCGCTTTGAATAGCCAAGAGCACGTGATCGTGGCCGGACAAAGGAGCGAAGGGGGTCTGGTCGTGGCCGACTACACGCCGAGCGGACAGAATGTTTGGGTTCGGGAGCTCCCTGCCAGCGATGCGGATTTCGTACAAGGCGTAGCGACGGACGGAAACGACAACATCTTGATCGCGGGCTCGATCAACGACGCGGTCACTAGCTTGAGTCAACCGTTGATCGCCAAGCTGACCCCAGAGGGCAACCTGGTTTGGTTGCGGAAGCTCGGCGGGCTGTTCCACTCCGCAGGTGTTGCCGTGGATGCGAATGACAACGCCGTGCTATCGACGGGAGCGAACGAACTCTTGAAGGTTTCGCCGAACGGGGACGTGCTCTGGAGGCTAACACCGAAAGACAAGACGGGTGTTGGCCGCCCAAGCGTGAATGCGGCCGGCAATATCTTGGCCCTGACGGCCAATGGAACGAGCACGTTCTTGACGGAATGGTCCACGAACGGCGATCCGATCTCCGACAAGCAGCTAGGCTCGGTGGATCAGTCTCCCGACAATCTGGCGTTCGACAGCAATGGTGAGCTCCTGTTTGTCAGATACGACCGGGCCACCGGGCGTCGACTCCTCTGGCGTTTCTCGCGCGCGACTGGCGTCCTCTGGACCACCATGCTCGGCGACCAGCTATTTACGGCCGACCAACTAGTGCTCGACGCGCAGGGAAACATCTTCATCGCTGGGATGGCGAATGACTTCGGGAAGTCATATTTCGACACTTACCTGGCCCAGTATGACCGCAACGGCAAACTGCTCTGGGGTGAACCATTGAATGAGCGCGGCACCGCAGCCCCAAGCAGTCTCGCGATCTCCCGCGACGGGAAACTGTACATCGCCGGAGGCGCCATCACGGGTGCGTTCGTGATGCGCGTGTCGCCGCCTTAGGAGTGTCAGCGGTGTTGGTATCCGATGCGCGAAGCCCGTTCTTCCTGAGCGCGTGATTGGTCGGCATCGTCGCGCGCATGAAGCCAAGTACGCGCGCGATGTGGGTAGAGCGGATCGAGAAATGGATCGAGAGCGGACATTTTCGAGAAAATCATGGTTTGTCGACCACGAATGCGACGAACGCGCCGGCTGGGGTTTCGTCGGCGCATTGCCAGACGGCGCACTGCTTTCCGTTGGCCAGGACGTCGATTTGCAAACTAAAGCCGAGCACCTTGCCGGGCTTGAGTTCAGCATCGGGCGGGATCAGCTGCGCAGAGCTCGCTCTCCCGACCCAATCACTGCCAAGAAAGCATGGCTCCGTCGATTTTCCGCCGACCGTTTTGAGGCATCGCCCGTCGACTGGCTGATCATAGGCCAGCCCCTGCGACTGACGGCTGCACCAAAAGGCGTCGTCGAGCCCGTGCTGATCGACGGACGCTCGTTGATCTACGACCATTTCATAGCGCTCGGTAAGCTCGATCCGATCACCCGGAGCCGCGCTGAAATGAATGCGCTCTCCCGTTTCTCCCGTGTGGACCGTGCAACCGGAACCGACAGTCACGCCGTCTTGGTTCTTTGCTTCGTAGCGGATCAGTCCAACAATGGCGGTGTCGGTTTGGTGGTTTTCCTCACCGCCTTGAACCACACAACCCGACGCGCCGCTGGCGACTAGGAGTAACGTTCGAAGCATGTGTCGAAGGGTTCTATTGTTCGCCACGGATCGGTCGCCCGTCGACAGTGATCCCGCCCGGCCGCCCGAGCTCGAGGAAAGGTGCATATTGAATTGTCTCCCAGGTCGCGATCAGGACACTATAATGAATTTGGCCGCGCAGCGCGTCGTTTAGACTCGCAATAGCCTAAACACGCGCGCCAAACGGGCATGGAATCGACGAGCGCTGCGCGCCGGAAACAGCGGCGCACTCTGAGGTGCGTTGCTGGATCGCGAGCGCCCACTCTCCCCGCGACAGGGCCGTCATCAGGCGCGAACAACGTGCCGCCTCGAGGGAGGCAGCGTCAGAGCTTCACGTCCTTGCACGTGTCCTCGGCGAGTTGCTGAGTCAGCAGGTTCCTCAACAGTGTCAGCAACACGCGCACGCCTTCTGGAGCGGTGGTGCAGTCCCCTGTGCAGGCATCCGTCTCGATAATTTCGTGCTGGTCGGTGTAGCGACCGAACGTCAGTAGGGGATCGTTGCCCACGGGAGCGTAATGGCTCACCAGCTGACCAAAGGCCCGCTTGACGTCGGGGTTCGCAAGCGCCGTAACGATGTCCGTCGCGTCGACGCCTTCGGTCGTCTGACAGGCAGGCAAGGCGGGGGCGCACTTGGCGCGCTGGAAGGTGCCGCTGGGAAAATCGAGCAGTTCCACCGCGAAATTGGCGGGCGGCGAGAGCGTCGCGTGCAAATACATGCCGTTCACTTGGGTGGTGAAGATGTCGTAAGACGTCGAGAATGTGCTGCAACCAGGGGCCTGACCTCCGGCGCCTCCGGTGCCCCCGGGGCTACCAGACGATCCGGCATTGCCCATGTTGCCTGCGTGCCCGCCCGCGCCGCCCGAGAACCCGGCTGCGCTCCCCCCGCGTCCGCCAACGCTGACCGTTCCGCCTGATCCACCGACGGCACCATCGGGACCTCCGTTGCCGTTGCCGCCGCCCGCAGCGGCCAACCTGCCAACGCCGTCCGATGGCTGACCGACGCGAGCCGCCGATGTGCCACCCCAGCCGGCAACTCCACCACTACTCGGGCCACCGGTGCTCAGCGCGCCCATGCCGCCCGCACCTCCGGTGCTGGCGGCGTTGCTGCCCAGCGCGCCAGAGACGCCATTCCCGCCGAGGTTGCCCGAGCCATTCGTTCCCGCACTGACCGAAGAGCCGCAGCCGCCAGCCACCGTGAGCGAGGCCAGCCCCACGACGGCACCGAGGTATCGAGCGACTTTGCGGGGCGACGAGCAGCACAGACGGCAGTCGGTCGACATGGGCACAAGAATCAGCCCGTTCGTCATTTCCTGCAATGGTGAGTTGGCCGCGACGCCGAGAGCCAAGACGCGAAGAACCCCCGCCATCGAGGCATCCCTTGGTGCTTTGGAGCAACCCAGGAAGAGCACTGCGGCGAGGGCGAGATGTCGCTGGGTCATTCAGGAACCTTGCGCTGACTCCTTGGGTGAAACCGGCGACGTTCACTCCCCCTGAAGCGGGGCGCAATAGGTTATGGGCGATTCACCGCGGAAACGGCGCGAACCGACGTGAAAACGCCGGCCCACTCAGAGCTTTGCGACGCCGCGCGAGCGCACCACCCGCCTGCCCAACCCCCAATGCTGTTCGAAGATGTCCGTGCTATTGCGTCGCCGCAAATGCTTAAAGGGCGAATCAATTGGCCGGCTTTCGCGCTTGGCGCTGCCGCGTTCTCCACCGGTGCGCTGCTATTCTGGATTTCGCTGCATTGCGTTGGTGCGGACTGGTACATCTCGCAGATCCACGCCGAGATCATCTACACCGGCCTGCGCCAGTTCTCGGAATTTCCATTTTTTTCGTTCGTCTTCAACGGCGGCGCCTACTTCCTCCAAGATCCGCAGAGCAACCTCTTCTCGCCGGTCGTGCCGTTGATCCTTTTGGCCGGTCCGACCCTCGGTTTGCGCTTGGCGGAGGGCCTGTGGGGCGTCGTCGGCGTGTACGCGTTCGTCGTCTGGATACGCCGTCACGAGGTCAGTCTAGAAGCTGCGCTGATCGGCGGGGTCGCCAGCGCGACTGCCCTGGGCGTGCTTTGGCGAATTGCCATCGGCAACGACATGTTCCTCTGGCATCTCGGCTTGCCGCTGTTGCTTTGGTCCGTGGATCGCGTGCTCCGTGAACGCACCGTGCACAGTTCGCTCTGGTTTGCACTCGTGCTCGGCCTGCTGTTGCTCGGCCCCACGTTCCACTCGTTCACGTACTTGTTCGTGCCAGTGGTGCCCCTGTACGTGCTTCTGGAGTTGCTATTTTTGCGACCAAAGTTCGCTCAATTGCGCAAAATCGTCGGACTGTTTGCGCTCGGCTGCCTGCTTTCCGTGCTGATGATCAGCTTCAAGCTCGCAGCCTGGCTCACGTTTCCGATGCAACGGTTGGTGAGCGACCACGGCGTGCTGCCTTTTTGGACGAGCCTGAAGCAACTGTTCGACTACTCGATCGTCGAAAGAGTAAACGTGGTCAGCGCCAAATACGTGGGAATGCGCGGGAGCCTGGGGACGCGTGGCTTCAAGCAGGAAGAGTCCGCTACCGCGCTCCCGCCGATTGCCACGTTGTTCGCGCTGGTTGGGCTGGGCGCGGCCGCCTTCTCGCCTTCGAAGCGCCGCATCGGTCTGTTTGCGCTGATCGTACTGGTGCTCGGCTTGCTGCTCACCAGCTGGTCACCCGCCTGGGAGGCGTTTCGACGCTTGAACGGTGGCAACTTTCGAGTCCCTCAGCGCTGCCTGGGCATGTCCGCGTTTGGTCTCGCGGTATTCGCGGCCCTGGGTGCTGACGTCCTGCTGTCGCGTTTGAAGCGTGCGGCTTGGCCCGTCTCACTTGCGACCGTGGGGTTGATGCTTGGCTCCGCGGTCTGGTGGACGCACGCTTCGAGTCGAAGCACATCCGATCTCGTCAATGCGCCCATTCACCCAATCGAGCGCTTCATCGACGAGCGTGAGACCGTAGCGAAGGTGCATTCCTTCGACACGCTCCGTCGCTACCGAGAACAGAGCGACATCTTGACGGGCACGGGCTACACGGATGCTTTCTTCGTCGTGGGCAATGAGCACAACCCGAACCTTTGGGCAGCGCCCGGCGCCCTGCCCGTGCTCTTCGACGGTAAGTCGCCGCTGAACGTCGGGGGGGTGACGCCCGAGCAAATTTCCACTGAGCATCTGCGGGTCAAGATTCGCGCTTTGCCCCCGCACAGTCGCACCTTCTTGCGGGTACGTCAGCCCAAGTTCGGGCTCGATGTAGCGACAGTCCCACCGAACGCTGAGGTCAACGTACAGCCCTCGGGAAATTTGCTCTTGGTCGAGAACCCGACGGACAAGCCCATCGATCGTGTGGTGTTGCGCGCGCGCCTTCCTATTTCGGTACTTTGGTTGATCATTGGCGCGCTCACGCTCCTGGGCACGATTGCTGGCCTATGCCGATTCCAATACGTTCAACGACGCGAGCTTTCGGTGACTCAGGTCGCGGTCTGATTTCGAGACGAGGATAGTGATTACGATGCCTAGCGAGCAGTTTTCCGATCTGACCGTGATCTTGCCGACGCTGAACGAGGTAGACAACCTCGAGTCGCTGATCGAGGGACTGTGCGGCGCGATGCCCGGTTGCCAGGTGATCGTCGTCGACGACAATTCTTCCGACGGCACGCCCGACCTAGTGAAGGAGATCGCCGCCCGAAACGCCGCGGTTCGTCTGATTGCTCGCCAAGTCACCCCCTGCCTCACAGACTCGATTCAGGCGGGCATTGCAGCCGCGGGCACTCCCTTCATCGCTTGGATGGACGCCGATCATTCGCACCCGCCTTCGGTGATGCGAGAGCTGTGCGAGGTGGCGCGGGTTTCCGGTTGCTGCATCGGCACCCGCTACCAGGATGCGAACGAGTCCTTCACCATGCGCCTGCCGAAAGGTGAAATGCTCGCGGCCGGGCTATCTGCCGTGCTGAACTTCTCGGTCAATCGCATCTTGCGCTTGGACATCACCGACTACACGAGCGGCTTCATCGTGTGCCGCCGGGACCTGCTCAGTAACCACGTGTTGACCGGCGACTACGGCGAATACTTCATCGAGCTCGTGTTTTACCTGACTCGTCGTGGCGTCGATATGCGGGAGGTCTATTACGAATCCCCGCCGCGGCACTCCGGTGAGTCCAAAACTGGCGCGAGCGTCGGGCCCTTGATGCGTCGCGGAGTGAAGTACCTATGGCTGGTTGGGCGCCTGATGCTCAAATCCAGCACTTCGACTTGAAGATCGAGAGGGGCGCTCGCGATCCGGCATCGCACCTCGCAGGTCGCAATGTTCCCGTCGAATCGACGCCGTCAGTGATAGTCCCCCTTCTCGTTGACGCTGCGGCGCTCAGGCGCCTTGGCGTGGGACAGATGAAGCATTGAGACACCGCGAACACTCGCTCTGCCGCTCGTTCGCGGTGGGGATAATGCTCTGATTTTAAAAAGGAATTCAGAAATGACCCGGGCATGGGTCTGGGCAGACCCACCGCAACCAATGTCTCTAAGTGGAACGAAACCCCGCCAAAAACTGGGTTCGAAGGGTGACAGCGGGTCGGGTACGAAGCCAAGCTGGGTCAACGGTGACCCCCCTTTTATTTCGCCTACATCGGCGTTTCCTGCGAAATATCCCTTAATTTCTGACTGGCACGCGCGCTGCAGTAAGCCCTCGCATGCCCACTAAAGAAGCGCAAGCAACGCCCGTAGCCACGGAAAACCGAGCCCCTGCCTCGACCCCGGAGACCGGCCGCATCGTGAATGCGAAGGCCGCGCAACCGTCTCGCGCTTCGATTACGCCCCGCCGCGCCTCTCTGCCGCCGCTGGCGTCGGTGCTCCCGCCTGCGCCTCACACGGCCTCGGTCCGCTCCTCCCTCGCGCCGCGTCCCGCCCGCAGGCACGCCTCGACGGCTGCGCGACACTCGCAGGGGTGCGCAGCGCACCGCCCGGCCGCGACTTCGCCCGCGACGGTCGTCGCTCATGGCGCGCACCTCGAGAAAGCGCGTACCCCCAATACACAACTGAGCGCTGAGCTCCTCCGTCAATACGAACCGCTCGTGCACAAGATCGCTGGTGGCTTCCAACGCAAACTGCCGCGCAACATTCTGCGAGAGGATCTGATCGCGGCCGGCATGAGCGGTCTGTGGGACGCCATTCGCCGTCACCCGGACGGACCGACCGACAGCTTCGAGTGGTACGTGCGTGTGCGCATCCGCGGCGCGATCCTCGACGAGCTGCGCGCCCAAGATTGGTTGTCGCGCCGCGCGCGCGCTACCGCCGCAGCCGCCACTGGCACCGACGCCTACGTTCCGCCGCCGGCCGTGGTCCGCTTCGACGACGTGAGCGAGTGGGAGCAAAACCGTTGCCTCGCCGACTCTTCCGACGGCGAAGCTGCGGTCGCCGCCAAGTTCGCTCAAGAAGCCCTGAGCAGGGCCATCGAACAACTGCCGGCGCGCGAGCGCCACATCGTATCGCAGCACTATCTCCGTGGCGTGAAGTTCAAGGACCTCGGAGCCGAACTCGGCGTCAGCGAACCGCGCATCTCGCAACTTCACTCGCGCGCAATGCAACGTCTGAAGGCGATCGTCCACTCCGCAGCGTGACCGCCCGCTATTCGTCCGCACGGGCGGTTTCTTGATTGATGGTCACGCGATACTTCTCTAGCGTCATGGCCTTCGGCGGCGTGCTGCGAGAGAGATCGAGATCGGAATCGAGAAGCGATGTGGGGACGAAGGTGGCTAGTATCGAACGTCATTGGCTGGGCTCTTCTGCAAGCGCTCAGCGGATGCGGCGGCAAGTCCTCGACGGAAGTGCCCCGCGCGCAGCGAGACACGAGCGCCATCTTCGGTAGCGGCACGCGCCTGAAAGCGCACTACTTGGACGGCGGCGACGGCGCGCGTGTGCCCGTTGATTTCTTCGATTCCGAACTGAGCACGAACTGCCAGTTCGTCGAAAGCGCGAGCGGGCAATATCACTGCCTACCTGCGACCCGCACCCGCTTCTACTTCGATGCCGCCTGTAGCGAGCCGGCCTACGTGCCTTCGCCATGCGCGCAAATTCCGCCGCCGCCCGAGCTGCTCGTTTCAGCGAATTCACCTGAATGCGACGCATTGGCAAGCGGCTATTCGCTCGGCGAGGAGCGACCAATGAGCATGCTTTACATCCGCACCTCGGAGGGTTGCCAAGCGGACCAAGCGCGGTCTGCGTGGTGGCTCGTGCGAGAACCGCTCGCGCGGTTCGTTCAAGGAACGACCTCGGTCGTCGGTGCCGAGGGCGGACTGCAAGCGAGCCGCGTCACGGCTGACGACGGAGCGTTCCTCAATCTCCGACTCGTGACGGACGGCGAACCGTGCAGTCAAGTCCTGGATCGCGGAGTTCCCCGCTGTATTTCCGGCATATCCGCAAGGCTCAGCAGCGCTCTCTTCGACAACGCGAACTGCGATAGCGCCGTCGCGGTTCGCTACCTGGACGACGCAGACCGCTGCGCCGGACGGCAGGCATTCGTTACCGAGCGAAAGTCGAACAACTGTGTCGCCAACGACTCGGTCTATGCGGCGCTCGACGAAGTGACCGCTGCGATCTACCAGCAGCAACAGTCGGGCGAGTGCCTCGCCCTTGGCGACGACGCCATGCCGAGCAGCTACTTTTTCTATCATGCAGGTGCCGAGCTCTCGATCGAAGGCGCACCAAGGGTGAATACCGTGCGCGTCGGCTCCGGCGCGCTCGGCCTGCCCTGTCAGACCGACCGTGAAGGAGTGCCGCTGCTGGCGCCGAATTCCCAGGTCCCCATTCCCCAAATCTGGCAACTGGAGAGCGGGCGCAAATGCGGCGCGATCGCCGATCCCAGCGGGACGCTGCGCTGCGTTCCTTACGGCTTGGGCCTGCCGACGTCGCCCATTCCCGGCGAATTGGGCCCGTTTTCCGACGCGGACTGCACGCGGCGCGTGGAAACCGTCAGTCGAGACGCATGCTCGAACGAGGCGGTGCCCAATCCGTACTTCATCGAAACGGACGATGCGCTCTGCAAATCCACCATCACTCACGCCTATATCGCGACGCCGTACGACGGACCATTCTACGAGATGCGCGATACGATTTGCAGGTCGGCGCCGAATTGGCGGAACCAGCTCACCTTCGTGGTGGGCCCCGAAGTCGACTTGTCCAGCTTTCCGCCAATCAGCGACCTCACCGATCAATGATTGCTCTAGACCTGGGCGCACGAGAGCGGGGTCGGTGCGACGCGCTTCAGCAACGAACCGCTCAGCTCGCGGCGGTTGCCAGGCGCCGGCGCATCTCTTCGGGAGTGACGATCTCGCGCCGCGAATGCAAGAGCCAACGATGACCGAACGGGTCCCGAAGGCTCGCGACGCGATCGCCATAGAATTCGTCGCGCACCGGCTTCTCGAGCGTGGCACCCGCAGCGACCGCGCGCTCGGCGAGGGCGTCGACGTCGGCGACGTAGACCACGATGCTCACCGCCGTCGAACTCCTGGGTGAGATGAAACCGAGCTCCGGAAATTCGTCCGCGAGCATGATGGTGACTCCCTCGAAAGCGAACTCGGCGTGGCCGATCTTATCGCCCATTTCGAGGCGGTAGCTCTCTCGAGCGCCGAACGCCCGTTGGTAAAAGTCGATCGCACGCGCTGCGTTCGTGACGATCAGATAGGCGAACAGGCGCTGACCGTCAGGGACCGGGGTGACTTGGGGACTTTCCATGACGTCAGCGTAGGGCGCCAAACCAAGAACGTCTTGGAAGGAATTTACCTGGAGCTACGCCGGGTCACCCGAAGCGTCTTGGAAGAAGTTTACCGCGGCTGGCCCAGCCACCAGCTCGCGCAACCGAGAGGGCGAGCCACGGGTCATGCGCTTCACGTCATTCGAGAGGTGCGCCTGATCGAACCAGCCGAAACGCGCCGCCAGCTCCGCCCATGAACCCGTGCCGCCCGAGCGCAAGTAGCGCGCTAGGCGATCGAAGCGAACGACGCGCGCAAAGCGCTTGGGGGTCATGCCCACGTGTTCGTGAAAGAGACTGATGACGTGCTTCGGCGAATAACCGAGTTCGCGCGCGAGCGTCTTCAGATCGAGCGCACCGCCCCCAGCCTCGATGCGACGGATCGCCCATTCGGCGACGCGCGTGTCGGCCCGACAAGCCGTGATGCGCTGCCCCAGCAACCCTTCCACCAGCGCGAGGCGAGCGTCCCAATCTCGAAGTTCGGCGAGCCGTTCGCACAAGTGGCGCTCAGCACGGGGCAAGAGATCGACGAGCGACACGACTTGCCCATGCAGCTCCGACATCGGCAGATCGAAGCAGCGGCGGGCCCCCGTAGGCGTCAGATCAATCTGAATCCCCCGCTGGATGCCGTCGTGCGTGGTCAACGTCGAGCGATCATCGAGCCCAGCAACGAATCCACCGTTGAACGACGAAGCCTTTGCCTCGTCCGCCGAGTGATGCACGCGGATCGGCGTGTCGATCTCGAGGATCACGACCACGCGAGGCAGCGGCATTTCGCGCCGTATGACCGGCTCTCCTGCCCACTCGCCATAGCCGGCACATTTGCTGACCCACGGACGCAGAGCGGCAGGTAGCGGGCGCACCGCGAGCTCCCAATGCGCGCCACCGCTGGACCCTTGCTCGACTTTTGCGCGAACCGATGCGGCCATGCTCTTGGGCTATCTGTGCCCGTCGGGATCGTCAAGCGGATGCGCAGCGCTTCGTGAAATCGGGCGTTCGACGACGGACTACTTCAAAAGGGCACGAATATTCGAGATGCAGAAATCGTAGTCGAACGCGGTCGCGGGATTCGTCATGACGTGCCAACCAATCCGGATCAGCGTCGATTGCGCGGCCTCCGCGGTTTGCGCGGTGCCAGCGGGACCGTAGCAAGCCGCATGCATCTCGCTAAACAAGACGGTATTGACGCCGATCTTGAAGTTGTAATTGATTTCGCAGAACTCCGTGTCAGCGGTGAAGACTCCGAAACGCAGAGCGCGGATACCGGGGACCGCGTTACCCGTGAGTTCGAAAGAGAAGCCCTTCAGCAAACTCGCATCGTATGCCACGGGCGACAGCGCCGTTGGAGGATCGGTGGTGTCGTCGAGCGGTTGATTGAGGTAAAGGCCGATGCCACTACCAAAGTACTTGCCGTAGCAGTCGGAGCCGGGATCAGGGATGCACGAGAGGTCCACCTTTGGAGCCGTGCCCTTGATGCACGCGTTCGCGCCCGTAAAATCCGAAATGAGACTGAGCGTCGCAACCGGATCGGCGTAGGGGAAGATCGCGCCCTGAATGCTCAAAGTGTTGCTGGTGCCGGCGAGCCAGCCTTCCGCCGGAGTGAGGAGCACCCCTTCAGGCTCGGTTGGGCCACCGCCCGTTTCTTCACTGCCCGCGGCACCCGCTGCGCCACCGGAACCCGCTGCGCCCCAGGGTAGCCCGCCGCCAGCACCCGCTTTGCTTCCAGGCCCGCCACCTGATGCGCCACCAGCCCCTCCAATCGGAAGAGGCCCGCCGCCTGCTGTGCCACCGAGGCCGCCCGTGCCCGAACCGCCTTTACCGAAGTTCGCTTTGCCGCCGGCGCTCGCCATTCCGGCGCTGCCCGTGTGCGCGGCGCCGCCTGCGCCCATGCCACCCTTGGCAGCAGCACCACCAGAAGCGTTATTCCAACCTCCAACCGACTGACCCCCGGGGTCACGCGGAGCGCCCTCTAGGTTTCCGGTCGGGTCAAGTTCATTGGCGTCGGCGCATTCACCGGTCAGCGAACAGAGCTGCCCGTTCAAGCAGTTATCGTTCGTTTGGCATGCGTTACGGCACTGCCCGTCTGCTCCGCAGAGGAGTGGAGCGGGACAGTCCGAGTGCTGCACACACCCTATTTCTTGGTCGAGCAGGCAAGCGCTACCCGACTGCGTGATCACGCAGCGCCCCCGAGCACAGTCAGCGCTCGTCGCACAAGCATCGTGACAGAGTCCGAAAGCGCATACCGCATCTGAATCGCATCGAGCGTGCGATTCACAGGCTCGAGTGCCTGACTTGTCTTCGATCACCACCGGCTTGCAGTCGGTAACGCCCAACGTCGCCAAGGTCAAACACGATACGAGCGCTCTGGCCCAACGTCCAAACATTCCCTGTCTAGACACTAACGCACCACTGAGTGGCTATGGTCAAAAGTTTTACGCGAGCGGATGACAGCAAACGAGGCCATCGAACCAAAGGAACCAACCCCGACGGGGTATTGAAAGGGGCTACTTGGCCACGCCCTTCTCGTAAAACGTGTAGCGAGCCGAGGCGAGATCCTTGGTCCATGTCACCGCCAGCAGCAGGTCGTCCATGTGGTCGTCAATCTTGTCGCCGCCGAGCGCATCCGAGGTTTCGTGATACGTGCGCGGGAGCCGCCAGGATTCACGGAAAAACCAGCGCGTGTAACGCGTTCGAATCAGCACGTCCCCCTGGGTCAGCGTGTGCAGATCGAACCCTTCCACCGCGAGCTTCAGCGCGTTCGGATCTGACGGTGGGTTGGCAACCACGAACGTCTCTTCTTTCACGTAGCCGCCATCGGAAACGTGATCGCGGGTCAGCTCCTTGAGCAAGAAGAATTCAGGCGACCGAGGGCTGCACGCTGCTGTCAGCAGCGCGCAACCGAACACGACCCAGCTAGTGCAGCGCATATCAGGTGATGTGAAGTATTTCGCCGGGCACTGCACCGGGCACCTCATGGCACATTGACGGTGAAACGCGGAGTCTGGAGCGTGCCGAGCCAAACCGAGCTCAGCGTCTTCGGGGCTCCGCTCTCGCCGGTGTAGTCCAGTCGCTCGCTTTGCCACTCGAGCATGGCCTGGTAACTGCCCGGCGCCAGGTCGGTGAACGAGAAAGGCCCCCACACGAGCTCGTACGAACCTGAGTGGTTCTTGATCCGCCCTTGAAAGAGCGACGCTTTGCCGCGCGGCGGAACTTCCACGTAGTCCGACCGAGACACTCTGCTATCGAATTTCTTGCGTGCGCGCGCGTCACTCGCGGTGAGCTCACTACCGTCTTTGCCGAACAGCCGCAGGCGGCTCGGCTGAAAATTCAGTGAGTGCAACAGATACTGCGGCTCGGCGCTGGTATTCTCGAGCCAGGCGTTGGAAACGTTTTCGAAGTGCAACACCCAAGGTCTACCCTCAGCGATGCTGCTTACTCCAAGCTGATTTGCAGCAGGCGCGGTCGCGCTATGCAAGTCATTGGCTGCCGTTCGCGGGGTGAGCGCGGGTGGTGTTGGGGTGGCATCGGGAACACCCGCGGACGAGCTCGTCGACGACGGGGCTGGCTTCGCTTCACGCGCGCAGCCCGTCGGCAGGCCGAGCACGACGAGCGCAAGCCAGAGCCACGAGCGCGGCCCGTACGAACCCGGTGCAAACCCTCGCGGCATGACCCGTGAGCATAGGGCCACTTGGGTCAATCTCGCCATGCTTTGGTTCGAGCCGACACGCCTTCCGTTCCGAGTCGAACGCGGTATATTCGTATCTGACATGCGTAAATTCACGGGTTGGAGGACGCGCACGGCGAGCGCGTTGGTTGCACTTCTAAGCCTTGCGCCATTGGGTTGCGGGGAAAGCGTCGACGCCAACGCCCTTCATACGGATCTGATCACGGTGGAGGCGATGCGGGTCGAGCGGGTGGTCTCCGATGAGTCGGCGCTGTTCTTCATCGATATCGATCTGCGCAATCGCACGAACAACACCGTGAACAACTTCTACTGGGCGCGTGTTCAAGCGGGTTCGGCGAGCGCTGAGTTCAACCTCACCCATAACCAGGAGCCGTTCACGCTGATCGGTTGCCTGAGACCCGAGCCATTCGACGTACCACCCGGGCAAGTGAAGACGACCCGCATGCGAGTCGACCTGAGGACCGATCGCGCGCAGTTCGGTGTCACTTGTGAGTTCGATCCATCGCTCCGTGGCTTCACGAGCTCCCAATCGCGCCAATTCGAAGCGGCGCGCGCTGGCGCAGAACCGCCTAGCGACTTCCACGGTCCTCTCGAGCTAGAGCTCAAAGGCTCGATGAACGCCCAGTGTCGCCCGGGCGACTGTGGCACGCACGCTCTGGTCGTCGCGTCATCGGAAGTCAGCGTGCCCTAGTCGTCACTTGGCGAGCTTCATCACTGTGCCACCGTGGTACGTGACCCAATACACGCTCCTAGCGTCGACGGCGATGGCCCGGATCCCGTCTTGACCCGAGGCCAACGTTATCGGCTTACCGCCGTCTTTGCCGATCTTCATCACTGTTTGGTCGTAGAACGCGGTCCAATAGACACTGCTCGCGTCAACGGCTATCCCTACCGGTGAACTCTGCCCAGTTGCCAGTGTCGTCACCTGGCCGCCATTCTTTGCCATCTTCTTCACCTCTCCCGCGGAGAAGCTGACCCAATAGAGGTCTGTTTCGTCTGCTGCGATCGCCGAAGGCACTGCCGCTGCGGACATGAGAGGCGTCAATGTGCTGCCGTCAATTCCCGCCTTCATCAGTTCCAGGCCCTGTTCGCCGTTGTAGCCGGCCCAATAGACGTTGTTCGCATCGAGCACGAGAGATACGGTTGCTTCACCGGTCGATGCCTGGGGGTTTTGCTCATCAACGGGCGCCGGAGTGACCGAGGCGACCATTGTCGGCGTGCCTCCGTCGAGCGGCACTTTCATCACGCCATCCGTGAAGCCGAGGATCGTCCAATACACGTTGCTCGCGTCGATTGCGACACGACCACAAGTAGCCAAGCCTGCGGCGAGCGTGATCGGAGTACCTCCGCCAATTCCTACCTTCATCACCGCGCCACCCAAGAAGCTCGCCCAATAGACGCTCGTTGCGTCCACGGCGAGACCCGCTGGACCATCCAAGCCAGCTGCCAGTGTGACTGGGGTGTCCCCGTCGATTGCCACTTTGTTTACGGTATATCGGTGGCGGTCGGAGCCCGCGGTCCAATAAACGCTGCTCGCGTCGAGCGCGATCTCCGACGGGTGGTCTTGGCCGGTCGCGAGTATCACTGGCTGGCAAGTGCTGTCCTGACACAAGCCTCCCTGGCAGTCGTGACCGCAGCTCCCGCAGTTTTTCGAATCCGCGGTGGTGTCGACGCACGCAACTACGCATGCAGTTTGCTCGCGAGTACAGGGACTGGCGCAGGCCGCGTCGTTCGCGGCACAACCGCTGCTACCCGCAAAACCGTTGGGAATGGTGGGGTGCGCGTCCGTGATACCACCGCTGGCCTGCGTTTCGCCCGTCGCCCCACCGGCGCCGCTCTCCTGGCCGATCTCGCCGGCGCTGCCAGACGCATCGATCGACGCTTTGCCGCCGATGCCGAACGCCGCATCGCGCGACGCCTTGCCGCCGCAGCTCGTGCTGAGGACACTCGATGCGAGTGACGCAAGAAACAGAAACGCATTTCTCGTCTGCATGCCCACACTCCGGCCGATACAACGTTGCCTCGAGGTAAATCTACCCCGCCTGAGTGGGGCCGGTGCCGACGAGCGATCACCTCATGGCCAAAGATCCGAAAATTGGCAAAGATTGCCGGTCTGCGCTCCATCCCGCGGAACAGCTTTCGAGGCGGGCAACTCGTGGTTCGTCACAAACTTTTGACCATGGAAGGCTAACCGCGGGCATTGGCAACATCGCCTGCGTGAATCAGCGCCGCTCGTCGTTCCCATTGGAGTTTGCGTGATGAGAAGAGTCCCGAATTTTTCCATTCTGGTGGCGTTTGCCTCGCTACTCACCTCGGCGCCTGCGCTTGCAGGCCAGTGTTGTACGTCGCCCCGGACAACCTCCTGCAAGTTCAGCGATCACGAAGACGCACGCTGCTCGACAGGCACCCAGAGTTCGGTCTTCCTGAACGACGTGTGGGGCTGCCCGCAGTCTAACGAGATCGTGCTCGATGGCGACCCGCTAACCTTCTTGATCAGTTACGCCATTGCGACGGCGAATGCCGGAGCCTACTGCGAGCAGCAGTCGGGGGGTTGTGGCAATTCACTGAGCTCCTTGTGCGGCGACACGGACGGTGATGGCCTGTGGGATATTTGGGAAGAGCAGGGCCTCGACGGCGATGGCGACGGTACGCCGGAGACTTACCTGCCCGGCGCCGCCAGCGGGCGCAAAGACGTCTTCGTCGAAGTGGACTGCATGAAGAGCGATGGCAATGCAGACGGTGACTACAACGACACCATCGACCACAGCCATTGCCCCAAGAAGGACGCGCTAGAGCTGGCCGTTCGAAGCTACGCGAACGCGCCCGTCGTCAATCCCGATGGGACCTCGGGGATCCAGCTGCACATCGACGTTGGCGGTCTCTTTGGAGCCGGCGTTGTGGTTCAGGTTGCGGGGACTGGGGGTGCGGTCGGCACCTTCGGTGACTTGGGCGGCGGCGGCGACGTCATCGACGAGGCGGGCAACGCGGTCATCAGCCTGGCCAACGTACCAACGCTCAAGAGCAATTACTTCGACTCGAAACGACGGCGCGCTTTTCGCTATGCTATCTTCGCCCATACGATCGCGTCCGACTGCACTAGCGGAGTCGCCGAAACCCCAGGCAATGACCTGATCATTTCTTTGGGTGGCTTGAAGCCGACGACGATGCCGTCGGTCACGCCGAAAGCATGTTGGGGCACCGATGCCAATGGATTCTCGGTGGGCTCGGCAAAGGAGCAGGCGGGCACGTTCATGCATGAGCTTGGCCACACTTTGGGGCGAAGGCACGGAGGGCTCCAGGTCTCCAACCGCAAGCCCAACTATCTTAGCGTGATGCGATATGGGTTTCAGATGTGCAGCGTGCCAGCGGCTCCGTCGGGTGCGGCGCTCGCACCGGGTGCTTGTGACTACTCCGCCATCGAACTTCCGGCCCTCGACGAGACTTCGCTCAATGAATGCGCGGGAATTGACGGTGGACTGCTGGGCTTCGGCCCCACCGACTGGAACAAGGACAAGGTCCTTCAGGGCGCCAGTTGCGCGGCGCCGAATAACGTCAATGTAGCGCGCGATATCAATGATGAGTCCCTGTGTGTCGGCAACGGCCCCAACGGCCGTCTCGAATCCACGGCGGGTGGCGACGACAACGCCGTGACAGACGCCTTTGCGGCTGGTGCCAACGGTGTGTGTGAGACGACCCCATCGGGCGACGACACTTCGGAGGTTCCCCTGCTGTCCTACGAAGACTGGAACCAGCTCCAATTGGCGCTGGCAACAGATGCGGAATTTGCCGACGGCGTGACGCCGACGGAGGTCGAAGCCACGCCAGAGATGATCGAGGCGGATCGCCTCTTCATCTCCGAGCAGAGTCACCCGGACCTGAGCATCGAGACCTCTGCCCCTGCCACGGTCTTGCCGGGTGAAGGCATCGAATACCGGGTCCAACTGTCGAGCCACGGCCGCGGACCGGCCTTGAAAGTCCGGGCGACGTTGCTCGGGCCCGACGGGCGCGACACCACCGCGGCATTCCCAGCGTTGGTACTCGGGCAGTCGGAACAGCTCGCCGCGACGTTCTCAGTGCCGGCAGACGCTTGCCCCACGCAACTGATTCACACGACAGTCGCCGAGTACGAAGACCTTGCTGGGTTCCTCGCGTCATCGTCGAGCGTCGCGCTCAGCACGGTGCTCGACATTGTCCCCCCCAACCTGAGTCTGATCGGCTCGAGCGCCGTGGTCCTCGAGTGCGGGGTCGACGCATACTCGGAGGCCGGAGCCATCGCCACGGATAGCTGCGATCCGAACGTGCCGGTTTCGGTGGGCGGCGACACAGTGCAAGTCGGGCGACCCGGCGCCTATACAGTCATCTACTCGGCCAGTGACGACTCAGGTAACTTCGCATCGATACGGCGCAATGTGCGCGTCCAGGACACGATTGCCCCATCTCTGTCGGTTACCCTCTCGCCCAGTTCGCTGCGCCCTCCGAATCACAAGCTCGTCGAGATCGTTCCGACGGTTGCGGTTAGGGATGCCTGTGACCCGTCGCCAGTCGTTTCGCTCGTGGGCATCAGCTCGAGCGAGCCGGCGAACGGAACAGGTGATGGCAACACTCCAGGCGATATCGTCGTCGACCCGCAGGGGAAGATCTTCCTGCGTGCCGAGCGCTCCGGCAACGGCGCCGGGCGCGTCTACAAGCTGACGTTCAAGGCTACGGACGCCTCCGGCAACGCCCGAACCTTTGACACCAACGTCACCGTCCCCAAAGGCTAGGGAGCGAGGACGCTTCTTGAGAACGTCGAAGTCTCGACGAGCTCACTTATCTCTCTGCCGAGCACCCGCGCAGCCGTGTGGGAGTAACTCTTTCTGTGACACGTCACAGGCACCGGCAGTCTGCACGAGCGTTCCCGGAGCTGGTCAGAATTGCTCGCGAGCCTGCGACCAGACCAAGTGCTTGTCCATTCGCTTCGGAACCCAGCGCTGCGATGAACCGCACACGGCTTGTCATCCCGCGTCGCGCGCGACTCACAAGGGAAGTTTGCGGGCATTGAGTCACCTTTTTGCGGCTCCAAGCTGGGCGCGTCGTCCCTGGCTGCACGGGCTGTGGAGACTGCAACAATCGAGCGAGCATGAACGCCCCTCTTCGCCGGCCAAACCGAGCTACAACTAGCGCCATGCGCGGGTCGAGCTCGGTGGTGTTGGTTGGGGTGGTGTGTGCGGTGCTCGCTGCCTGCGGGCGCAACTCGACGAGGTTCGTCGATTCTGACGAAGCGGGCGGCTCTGCGGGTAGCAGTGGCATCGCTGATTCATCCGCCTCTGCCGGCACGCTTTCGAACGGGGACGGCGGCCGCGCGCATTCGTCCGGCGGAAGCGCCGCAGGCGGCACACACGGCGGCACGACGAGTAGCTCGACTGGTGGAACGCACTCATCTGGCGGCGGCACAGCGGGCGGTATGCTGGCCACGAGCGGCGGCGCGAGCGCGACGACGGGGCTGCCGGAACCGCCGGCGAATTGTACGGCGTCCAGTCAGTCCGTGACCCGCGACGTGTGCTCTTTTTCGTACGAGTGTGGCGCCATTCCGTTCTATTCGCGCTGCGGCTCGGCGAGCAACGGCGCTTGGGACTGCTTCTGCGCGACCCCGAGCGGCGCGGTCATGAAAGAGCTGAAGCTTCACGACGTCGATGCCAAGAGCGCGTGCGGCGTCATGGCAAAGGCGTGCATGACCGACGCCCCTGCGGGCGAGCGCGTTTGCGAGCGAACCGGCGACAGCTTCTCGACCTATGAATGTGTGATCGAAGAGAATTGCGGTCCGACTTTCGAGCTCGGTTCAGGTGTGAAGGCGAACGGTGTCGAGCTTCATAGCGTGGCCTGTCATCCCGACAGTGACGGGAAAATCTCCTGCACTTGCCAGCCGCAGAACCTGGGCAAGCAGGAACACAAGCTCACGGCGCCGTCACTGCAAGCGGCTTGTGAGGCCATGATCGGCGTGTGCCGGGATGGCGTCGTGGCGTCCGCCGCGCCAGGGATCTGTACGGACAAACTGGACACTATCGAGACGAACGCTTGCGGCATGTCGCGAACCTGTACGCGCGATATAGCGCTCGGCAACGACGTTTCGCTCACCAGCACGATGACGCGCTATGCCACTTGTGGAAGCGGAGACGACGTGATGTCGTACTGCGACTGCCAGCTTGATTCACAGCCGACCTTCGAGTTCGGAGCCGATCTCGGAACAGGCGCGAGCCCGTGTCGCGCCACGCTCGACGCTTGCACCGGTGTCACCCAGGTCGAGCCGTTCGGACCGATCCACTGCACGTTCGACGGCAAGACCGCAGACGCGCACGCATGCGAGGCCAAGCTGACCTGCACTCGGCCGCTGAAAGTCGGGACGGTGGAAGCGACGGGCTCCGGCAAACTCCGCTTCGGCTGTCAGCAACACGATCCCGGGGGACCGTGGTGGTGCGCGTGCGTCGCGAAAGGCGAGCCCAAAATCTTCGAACTCGGCGCTGCGCCCAGCGCTGAAGACGCCTGCTACGCCGCGTACGATCGCTGTCCGAAAGAAGTCGAGGTCGACTTCGGCCCTCACGGGCGGTTACAGGATCTGCCCACGCTATTCTGATCGGTCGACGCGCTGCGAGCTTTGCGCCGCACGGCACCGTCAGCGCCCGCTAGCCCAAGTCCAATTCCGAATTACGCAGGTTGTACGGCTGACGGTGCTAGCGGCCAAGGAGCGTGTGTAGAGCCGTTCTCGCCTACGTCGCAGCTGCGCGCGGTGCGTGCAACTCCTCCTCGCACCGCATTCGGAGCTGCCCACTTGCACGGTTTTGCCGTGCTTGCTGCTCCGTGATGAGCGAGCTACAGCCACGCCATGGGGCCCTTGCTTCGCAAGGGCTGGGATTCGTGTCGACCTGTTGCTTGGTTTCGGCGGCGAGCTGCTCGTCGATCACCGTTGTCGGAACAGTGGGCTGCGTCATGAACGGGAGCGTGTTCACGCAAGGCGATTCGTCCACGATCAACGCCTGTTCGCTCTCGAACTGCGCCGGCACCACGGTGACAATCGCAGCCCCGAGCGGCGAATCCTTGAGCGCCGGTAACTCGGCTCGAGCCTGAACGAGACGGAGCACGATCGGGGATCGTCGTTTCACGCGCACCGGATTGTCGTCGGGAGGGCATGCTTTGGGCGGCGTCACGTGGTCGAAAAAACCGCCGTGCTCGTCGTACGCCAAGAACAGCGCTGGTGAGGCCAAGTCGAGCTGTTCATCACGCTGGCGATGACACGCGCGACGAACGCTTGTCCTAGCTGCACGTTGGCTGGCGCGTGTTCGTCCGCAGCGCAGGACGAAGCCGGAGCGACCTCGCCGATCGCACCCACCATATCGATATCAGACTCACGCATGACAATACCGTTCTAGCGATCGATCGTTGTACGTTCTGGTGATTCAATACCATTCAACGCACTTGGTACGCTGGTGCAGCATCGACGCGCTGCACACTTCGAGTTGCACGCGAGTGCACGAAAAATTCGTCGTTCTCGCACGGACGTGCAATCAATGGCTGTGAAACTAGTGCATCGTCGTGGATGAGAGATCGCGGACTCTCGAATCGTGACTGAGGGTGACGCCGACCATCCGAGCCCGCGTGACTAACGTCGGTACCCGGGGGCGGGTTGGTGTTCGGCTGTTCTGGCCGAGCCCCGACCGCAATGGAGGAGCATCATGTCCAATCATCCACAAGTACTCAGGCGCTTGCGCGGCGGGCCAACCGTCGTTCGGGCATTGTTCATTGCCGGACTCAGCGCCACCAGCGCTTGCAGTTCGAGCGCGCCGTCCGACGAACTAAGCGATACCAACCTCGCGCACACGTCCATCAACGTAAAAGGTTTTGGCCCCAGCGATGTCGGCAGCGGACCGAAAGAACCCGCAAAAACCGCGTCAGTCAGTTGTCCAGCGCAGTTCACTCCCACGATCAGCAACGGAGAAATCAAGAAGCTGACCGCCACCGCCGCCACGACAGGCTGCGCACAAACGTTCTGCAAAACCACGGCGCTATCGAACGGCGGAACTGGCTACACGCCAGTCTCGGGCAATAACCTCAGTGCCGACTTCCCCATCCCCAAAGGCGCGATCACGAGCGGCTGCCCAGCAGTTCCGAGCGCTCCCGTATGCCCAACGAAGATGAGCAACGGCAAGCCGGCGAGTGGCTGCGGGGCGACGGCCGCCGACAGCGCCTGCGAAACCATCACGCTCTGCCCCGATCCGGGCGGCTTCGAAGATGCGAGCGATTCGGCGACTGTGCGCAAGCTGCAGGCGCCCAGCCTGAGCGACATTGCCGGCTTGATTCCGAGCGGCATCACGCAATCGGTCCCCGGCACGATCAACAGCGCATTCAGCAAGCTCGGACCGATGTACGTCAATCCGTGTGAGTGGGACTCGGTCTTGGACGGCCTGTCACAGACCTTCGACATCGCTGGAAACAACAAGGGCGGCCAGTTCGCGTCGTGCACCGCCGACTCCGAGTGCGCCAGCAACCGCTGCTCAAAATCGACACAACCCCATATTTTCTTCGGCCAGTGCACCTCGCCGCCCGCGAGTCCCGCGTTCGAGATCGAGGAAGGCGGTTCGGCCTTCGGCATCAAGGTGCGCGGCGGCTTGAACGATGGGCGCGCGCAGATCCAGCGTGCGCTCTTCTATCCGAGCACCAGCTTCACCGCCACCTCGTACGCGACTCTGCGTGCTACCGCGAAGATCTTCGGCATCAAAGTCGAGCTCATGCGGAACGACCTGAAGAGCAAACTCAGCGAATGTGGCTACGACTTTTCCTGGGAGAGCTTCAGTGACGGCGATGACTTTTCGTCGCTCGGCGCGCTGGTCTTGGACGCGATCGAGAAGGTGGGCGCGACCGTGGAAGCCTCGACCGGCAGAACCTCGAGCTCCACGCCCGCGGCGAAACAGACGGCCTGCCAGAACGCACTCGCGTCCTTACGCAGCGCGGAAAAATCGGCAAACGAGAAGTTCCACGACGCCTTAATCGCCACGACCTTCTTCAACCTCACCGGCGGCGGTGGAAGGGTGGTCACGAACCGCGCTGCCGCGCAGGGTTTCATTGACACGTACAAGACGGCCGTCTCGAACTACCGCACCGCGCTCAGCACGTTCAATACGGCTCAGCAGCAAGCCCTCGATCATTCACTCGACGCCAAGTTGTTCGATTTTCAAGTCGGTCTCAGCCTGCCGTTCGTGAAGACGTACGGCATTGGCCCGTTCAGCGTCGGGGTCGAGATGGGCGTTTTCGGTCGCATTGGTCTGCAGGATGTTCGCCTGACCAACAAGGCGAACACTCACTTCACCAATACGACCGCGACCCCCTGCACGGGCATCGAGTGCATGAGACTCCAAGCCACGACCAGCATGATGCCGCACCTCGCGACCGGCGCGTATGCCTACGTCGGCGCGGGTTTCGACCTCGGCCTGGTCGGCGGCTCGATCAAGGTCCGCGGTGAGCTCGACCTGATCAACGTCAAGATGCCGATTGCCGGATCCATGGCGATCGATCGCACCAGGCGTGACATCAACAGCGTGATCTCGAAGTTGGATTTGCCCAAGCAGGCAAAGGCGTTGGTCGACGCAGGGGTCGTCAACGATCTGACTCCCGCCGCCTTCGAGCTCGTTCCCGACGTCGCCCAGTTCAACGCGCCGGTGCTGCTCGCGGGCAGCCTTTCGCCGCTCGAAGGTATCGCGCCGAACTCGTCCTTCCTCAGCGGGCGCGTGGAGCTGATCGCCGAAGCGAAGCTGTTCCTCGTGGGCAAGAAGCGCTGGAAGAAGACGCTCTTCGACTGGAAGGGTTTCGATCGCGTTTGGGACATCAGCACGCCCAAAGCAGTGCCGAGCTTCCTGCAGGATGACGTCACCGACGCGGTCAGTCAGCGCATACTCACGGCCTTGCGCAACCGTTTTCCGATCGTCGGAAACCTGGACTTCGTACCGCTGCCGAACATGGCGCTGTTGCCGAAGCTCGCGTTGCTCCCCGTAACGGGTACGGCCGATCCGACCAGCGCGGCCTCGACGGTTCAGACCATGCTCGATACGAAGAAAGTGCCCACCACTCTCGACAAGTACTTCTCGCACCTCGAGGGCGATATCGGCAAGCCCTGGACGGATAGGGCTGGCGGCGGGCGCTGCTCGTTCCTGCCCGTCATTCACTGAAGGTTCGCGGCCGGTGGTCGGCGCGCTCGCGTGCCGACTACCGGCGTTGCCCGCTCTCTTCTCTCGTCGTCACCCATTTTTCTCGATTTTGGTGGAAGCATCGATGTCAAAATTAGGATTATCCGTCGCGCTGACGCTAGCGCTCACCCCCCTTCATGCAGGCTGCAGCACCGCGTCTGGAAACCGGTCCGACACCACGAAAACCGCGACCAGCGACGCTTGGCTGGGCCCCGCACGCTCATCGCCCCAAAGCGTGTTCGACGTGCAGCTGGACGCAGAAACCACGAGTCCCGAAGCGCCGGGCAAGAGTCACTTCCTGCACCTCACCGGAACCTGGACGTTCACGAAGGTATCGGGAGGCATCGGACGCCAGGTCCTCGCTCAGTTGCAGCTCAGCCATCTCGAACTCAGTGATGATCACGCCTTGCCCGTCGGAAGAGACAAATACAAGAGGCGCATCCAGAGCGAGTTCGAGCGCGCAGTGCTCTTCGATCTGAACGAACGGGGCGCTGTCGTCGGCATGCACGCTCCGCGCGATTTGGTCTCGACCGCATTGGGAGGCATCCGCATGTTGGCGGCGAGTTTCCAACTCACAGCGCCGCCGGCCGGAGCGGACGGCAGCTGGACCGCCCGCGAGCAAGACGCGAGCGGCACCTACAGCGCCGAGTATCGAGCGCTGGGAACGCAGGCCATCGCGCGCAAAAAAACGGCCTACACCGAGCTGCCGACGCCCGAGCCGGACAGTGCACCCGTGAAATACGAGATCCGCAAGAGTGAAACCCGTTTCGAGCTTTCCGCGACAGGCGCGATCGCCTCCTCCACGGGCTCCGAATCCGTGCTGCTAGATGATGGCGAAGGAGCACTGCCGCCGCTCGAGATGAATTCCCACTTTCGGATCGCGCGCAAGACCGACACCACTCGGGCCGACCTGCCCGAGCAACGCGCGTGGCTTTCGTCCCTGCCGGCGCGGGCTCTGAGCGCAGCTCCCGATCCCGAGGCACAGACCTACGAGATCGACTTGGTCAAGGCTGCGAGCGGCACGCGAATCGACGACATCGTCGGGGATATGGCGCGGACCGATCCGGAAACCGGTCAGGGCGACCCGCACGCATTCCGGCGACTGACGGCAGCGCTAGAAGCCGCCGTTCGCATCGACGAGGATGCCGAACAGGCGGCGTTCGCTCGCAGCGAGGCAGGTCAGCCGTACACGGCAGAGGTGCTGAGCGCGCTCGCGCGCTCGAACCGACCTGACACGCTGCTGCGCGTGGCAAAGCTACTGCAGACCTCGCAGCGCATCGCGCCGGAAGTCCGCGCTCGCACCTTGATGGCCCTGAGCACGAATGCCTTCGCGACGCAGCCGGTCGCGCGAGCTATCGAGGCGCTGAGCTCCGATCCTGCAATCGGCGACGGCGCCGTGCTCGGCCTCGGGGCACTGTGTTTTCGCTTGCAACAAACCAACCCGCCTCTCGCACGAGAAATCTACGAATCGCTCGCCGCACGCCTCGATCGAGCCCAAACGACGGAACAGACGGAGCTTGCGCTCCGCGCGCTGGGGAACGCCGGCAACAGCGCCGCGCTACCGAAGCTGGAACGCTTCCTGACCGCTGAAGAGCCCAGGCTTCGAGCCGTGGCCGTGGGAGCGCTCCGCCGCCTGCAGGGGCCTACCGTGGATGCGCTGCTTGCCCGGGTTGCGGAAAACGACAAACAGGAAGCAGTCCAAGATGCCGTACACAGTGTGTTGTCGATGCGAAAGGATTGACGCGTGTGATCGAGGAATGCCTGTCGATCTTTTCCCGCCCCTGGAGCTGCTGAATTTGATTCTGAAGCCCGAGTCCAGATGTGATTAAGCTCACCCCTTCGCGACAAATGTCGAGCGCGATCGCTTCGTCAGGAGTGACGCGGGGCCGCTGCCGCGTTAGGCCTTGCGCAGCGGATCATGAGGAACTCAAACGCACTCTTAATGGCTTGCGCGCTCGGACTCATTGCGTGCGGTGAAAAATCCAATCCAACGTCAGATAGCGCTGCTGCGGGCAACAGCGGCGTGAGTAGCGCTGGCAACAACGCACTTGCAGGCGGAGGCTCTGGCGGAATCGGCGGTAATGCTGCGAACGTCGGCGGCACGAACGCCTCACTCGGAGGCAGCGCAGGCAGCTCGGTCGGTGGCTCTTCAGGCAACGCAAGCTCGGCCGGCAACGGTGGCTCAGCCGGGAGCAACGTGGGAGGGAGCGGCGGGACCGCGGGGAGTGCCGGCGCATCGAGCGGCGGATCAGCCGGTCTCGGCGGCGCGTCCCCCCTACCCCCGCTCAAGATCACGAGTGACACCGCATCGATCGAATTCACGCCGTTGCTCGTCGCCGCCGAGAACCTCTACTCGGGCACCGCGACCGTCGGCACGGGTGGCATCGTCACGATGCTCAGCGACAGCACAGTCGATCTCGGGAGCAACGCCGAGACACAATCGCTTCGCCAATCGGTCGATCACCCGAATCTGCGCATCATCTTCACCGTCACCGAGACCTTCTATCGCATCATCGCCAGCCGCAATGCCGGCGTGAGCAAGCTCGCCGACTTGAAGGGCAAGTCAGTCGCGACGATCCCGAATACGTCCTCGGCCTACTACTTGGACAAGATGCTGCGCACCGTCGGGCTCACCGACAAGGACATCACCGTGCGCTCTGGCACTGCGGACACACTGCCGACTCTACTCGCAAACGGCACCGTTGCCGCGGTCACGCTCTGGGAGCCGTCACCGCAGGTCGCGATGGATCGCATCGGCACTGACGCAATCGAATTCCAAGACCGCTCCGTGTACCGCGAGATCGTCAGCCTGCATTCCACCGCAGAAACCCTCGCGAACCCGGAGAAGCGTCGCGGCATCGTCGCGTTCGTGCGCTCACTCGTCGAAGCCCAACGGCAATTCCGCGAGCAACCCGAGACGGTGAAGCCGCGCGTCGTGAAGGCCTTGAACATGGACGCGGCTTTGCTGGACAAGGTTTGGCACAACGAGCAATGGCTCGGCACGCTCGTCCCCGGGTTGCTCGACATCCTGGTCGAAGAAGAAGTCTGGGTCGCGGCTCAAACCGGACGAACTCCTCGAACCCGCGACCAACTCGCGCCCCTCGTCGACGAAAGCATCATGAATGAAGCGCTGGGCAAGTGACACGTGAGCCGCGGTTTGCTCGACTTGCACACGAACTCGCCGAGGTTTGCGCCGAACCGCTAAAGAAAGCTCGATCGTGATCGCGCGACCGGCACTGCGCTTCAATCCACGCCAAAATCGGCGGCGCACGGCCTACCGATGAGCGGCCCCTGCAAGAGCTCGCAGCCCAAGTCGACGAGTATCGCTCGTTCAGCGAACGTTTCGATTCCATCGGCGACGAGCGCGGTGCCGAGCGTACGGCACATGGAAACGAGCGTCGATACGACCTTTTGCTGCGTCGAACTGACGTCGATGTTGCGCACGAGCGCAGGGTCGAGCTTGACGAGGTCCGGCTCGATGACCGCTAGAGTGCTCAGCGTTGCGTAGCCAGAGCCCAGTCTGTCAATCGCAACTCGGAAGCCCAAGGCTCGCAGTCGACTGGCTGGGTCGCACACGTCGAAGAGCGAGCCGAGCGCCGAGCGTTCGGCGAATTGGAATATGACTCGCGCCGCGTGTTGTGCGAGGGGAGCACTTGCTTCGACCAAGTCCGCATCCAATAGCGCTTTCGAAGGCAAGTTGACGAGCCAAACCGAGTCGTGACTAGCTCTCTCGATGACTCGCGCGACGCGCCTCATGGCGCGCTGAATCGGATCTAGGATCCTGACATCGATGTCGGACACTTCATGCGCGTACACCAAGTCGGAAGCGGCAAATACGACGGGCTGGACGCTGAAGCCCGGCGCGGCCATGAATGCGGAGTAGCGCTGCCGGTTGGCGGTGATGGCGCGTTCGACCACCTCGTGCAGCTGCTCGGCGGGCACGGGTTTGATGAGGTAGTCGAAAGCGCGGTACTCGATCGCGGACGCCGCGCTGTTCACCTCTGGGCTGCCGGTCATGAGCACCACTGGGATCTCCAGGTCGCGTTCGCGAATTGCTTGGAGCAAGTGGACGCCGCTGAGCTCGGGCATTTGCACATCGCTAATCAGCGCATCGAAGGCTTCCCGCTCGAGGTGTCGGAGCGCATCCGTGGTGCGCGCATAGGCGACCACCCGAAAGCCGCGACGTTCCAGGGCGCGTCGCGTCGCTCGCAGTACAGCCTCGTCGTCATCGACGAGCAAAAGGGACGGCGAGGGTCCGAGATTGTTGGCGTGTTGCGAGTTTAGGATGGTGGGGCTCCTCCACGATCGGGCACATGGATGCGTGGCACTCTGCCTCACGCATTTATGAGAGACGTCTCGCAGCTCCCCTTTTGAGTGCCACTCAGTCGCCAGATGTAGCGTCCGGTGAGCGAGCGAAGCAGAGATGCCCCGCGCTGCACCACCAGAGCGATGGTGGGCGCCTGCGTGGGCAACGATCTCTGGGGTTCAAAACATCACACCGCCGCCCAAGCTCGCAAACACACCGGTCGCATGCAGCCCAACCGTTACGGCATCACCTGAGCGGTGGAACCGGCCTCGCCGCTCTACTTCGCTCAGCAGGCGCTCGAACTTGCGGTCATTTCTCGACCGCCCCGCGACTTCGGTGCGTTCGGAGCTCTTCGCGCAGCGCTCCGATGGTCGCAGACGCTCCAGAACTACGAGCATCGAGGGACACGCCGAGACCAAAATCATCGAAGCTCAGCCAGAACGGTGCTCCGCGAATGGTAACTGCCCAAACCCGCTCCGCCGCACTGTCTGCCTGGTCATCAATCGAGCCGCCGACGATCTCCATCAACGTACGCGCGTACTCTGGAAATTCATGCCAGCTCACTTCCTTGGTGAGGCGAAGCGAAGACTCACCCGAAGCCATCGACTCAATGTCGAGCCGTTCGAGAGGAAGGTCGGATCGCCCAAGCACGGTCACGCCACTCTGCCTTGCTGCTCATCCTGGGAGGAGCGACTCGTCGGATCTTCGAGTCTTCGTCGAGATCGGAGCGCGATTCAGACGCGGTTGAAGATCGCGGTGTAGCTCCGGGCGCCGGCGGTCGCGCCGGGCACGATGAAGATCGAGAACGAACGAAGCGCTGAATGCGAAATTGCATACGTGTCTTGCGCAAGTCCGCCTGACGCTGAGGCCCCCTCAGCCGCGAACGATAGAGAAAAGCACTCGCCCTTGTCCCAGATTGGACGCTCGTGTACGCCCAGATCGGTTGCCTCGGTGAGCCTCAGATCGACCGTATCCCCGCTGGGCTGGGCGAAACGAAACACGCTGCCCAAGAGCGGAGTGAAGCTAGCGAGCGACAGCCCGTAGGCCTCGCTGGCGATCGCTTCTGCTGGGAGAACGGGGCCGTTCGCCGCGACCGGTGTTTTCGGGTCAGTCGCTTCCGTCGGCAGTACGGGGCGGTTCGCCGCGACCGGAGTTTTCGGGTCGGTCGCTTCCGCTGGGAGAACGGGGCCGTTCGTCTCGACCGACGTTTTCGTGTCAGCACACGCTGCACCAAAGCCGAGAGCGGCGATACCTGCGAGACCCGACCGAAAAGCGTCACGACGACTGAGCTGAGAGAGCGGCATACTCCGCATGATGACCAAATCCGTCAATCCGGGCAACCGTTCGCCAAAGGCGCCTCCACATCAGCTCCCACTTCGTGCGCGCCCGTAGGTACACAGGCTTCTCCGATTGTGAGTTGCGCTGCGACACCGGTCGACCCTTGCGCGCACTGGATGCGACAGGTCGGCTCTGATGCGCCGTGAGTTGCGAAATGGCGTGAATGCGTCACTCCCACGCAATCCAATACCGAATCGCATCGCCTTCCAGGTAGCGCTTGAGCGGATGCGAAGGATCCGCGAGGTTTTCGAGAAGACAGGTGCAAGCCGCCTCCGACGCGACCTCATCCGAGCCGGCCGCGTCGCGATTGACGACCGCGGCGAGTCGCGACCACGCTTCGTCCGCCACAGGCTGCCCCCAGACGAAGTGCGAACATGCCGCGAACACCGCACAGGAAGTCCGAGTGTCGAACAGGTTCTCGTCCGACTGATAGTACGCAGCGAATCCTGGAAGGATGCTATCGAGTTCCGAGACCAGCATTGCTGTCGTCCCATCCACGGGCAGACCTCTTGACTCGTTGGCCGCAGGCCTAAAACACGTCCTTGATGCGCTTGATCAGTGCGTTGACGGCCGGGTTGTAACCAAAGTTCGGATCGTTGTCCGCGGAGCCAACGAACTTGACCTGCTTCGGGCAAATCGAAGCGACGATCGCGTTGTCGCCGAGATCCTTCAAAACTTGGAGCTCGCGCACCCCGGGATAGGCTTTGGCGTACGTTTGTTGATTGATGGTTGTGCCGCCTTGGCAAAGGGGGCTATTCGCGGCGAGCACCGCATCTGAATTGCCCGCTTTGTCCGGCGAACAGTCGCAACCGGGGTCGTTCGGCTGGCAGTCTTTTGGTGTTTGCCGCGGGAAGATGCACGCGTATTGCAGGTCATCGAAGTTCGGAATGTTTTGCTCGTGGCCATTGATCACGTTGGCATCGGGCTTCATCGAGCTAGCCGGCGAAATCGCAACGTTGACGATCGGGTTAGTACCCGACCGCTCCGCCGTGGTCTCGATCATGAACGGATCGGTAGGTGGCGCCGGCGCGGCTCCGCCCGCCGGCCGAGGCACACCGAGCAAAACCGGCCAGCGCCCCTTGTCCGCCAGCTGTTTGGCGTTCAAATAGTTGAGCCCGGTGTCGCTGAGCGACGCATCGTCCGCGATGTCCTGCCACGGCACGCCGACGATCCCCATCAGAAAGACGAGCGAGGGATCACGCGCGGGTTGGCTCGGGTCGGTAGGCGTATAAAGCGGGTTGGCCACGGCCTTGCCGGTCGACTGCAGCGCGATGGTCTTGTTCTTGAGTGCGTCGACGTAGCGGCTGGTGTCGTAGAGCAAATCGAAGCCGAAGCGCTGGTGTTGCGCGAAGCAACGAAGATTGAGCGAATCATGCAGCGCGTCCCAAGTGGCATACGACGCGCCGCTGGGCACGTTCTTGCAGGTGGCATCGGCGTTCAGCGCCATGCAGCCGCTCGGCGGGCTATTTTCCTGCTGTGCGCAGGAGCGACAGCACGGGTCGTTGGGATTGGTGGCACACACCGCGGTGGAGAGCGGCATGCGACTCGTCGAGCCCACGAACCAACCCACGGAGTCGTCACGGATCGAGCAGTCGTTCTCGTCCGAGAGCATGACGATCGCGACCGCCGAGTCGGGACGCAGGAACGCCTTGCGCTGAGCAAGCAGGATATCGTCGCAGCCGACACATTGACCGAAGGAGCCGTCCGCATTCACGGTTCGCGCTGAACCGCGCACCGTCGTCGAGCCCGAACGCACGACATCTGCCGGCGGTTCGGGATCGATCAGGAAGCGGTACCAAGATTCGAGTGAAGCTTCGTAGCCGCAGCCGTGTTCACCGACAGCCCCGAGCACGTTTTGAAATGCCATGCTCAAGGCAGCGGGGTTGCTTTCGCCCGGCGGAGCGTTCGCCTTGCCCGTGGCGTCCCAGGCCAAAAAGCCGCTGTTGTTCCAGCTAGCCACGCCCGTGCGCATACTGGGGATCAGGCGACCCTTGTCGTCTAAAGTGTCGTCGGCGCTGGTTGTGGTCGCACACACCGTACCGCCGTGCGAACCCAAACTGGAGCTGATGATACCGATGTGAATGTCGTTCATGGGACGGAGCTCCGGAGCGCCCTTCCCCGATGGGCATTGACCGTCGGTCGCAGCAGCACCCGTCGGTTTGCCGTCCGAGTCCACGCAAATCGGGCGCACCAACCGGGCCAGCAGCAAGGGCAGCGCGGTTTTAAGCAGGTCTTGCTTTTCCTGCATCGACGGCGAGTTGTCGATCATCAGCAAGAGGTCGAGCTTGTTGGGGACCAAGTGGCCCGTCGTTGGACCGCCGCTTCCGCCATTGCCGAAGTTGTTGCCGCTACCGCCGCTACCGCCGTTATCGCCGCTGCCACCGATGCCGTCGTTATCGCCGCTACCGCCGTTGCTGATCGTCGGACGACGGCCGCCGCCACCGTTGTTCCCCGCCGTGCTCGTGCTGCCCGCTTGCGACGACGGATCGCACGCCGCCTGATCGGCGCACTTGTTGCCGCCGTTGACCTTACCGCTGCACGCCATCGTCCAGATCGCAACGATGACTAGCCCCGCCGCCCTCATCTTCGTCTTCATTGTGGAACTTGTTCCCCGATTCAGAAATCCCAAAAAGCCAATCGCCGCCAATTGCCAGACCCGCATAAGCCTAGCACGCGCGCTGAATGAGCGTGCAATCGACGGCCGCTGCGCGACGGGAACAGCGGCGCACTCCGAGGTGCGATGCGGGAACGCGAACGCCCATCATCCCTCGGGGTGGCACGAAGCGTGCCTCATGCAGCACCGTGTGCGCAGGCTTTCGTGCACGAGCCCCACACTCTGCGGCTCAGGCAACGCGACCTTCTAGAACGTGAACGCACCGTACGAAGCGGGCGATGCCCAGCCCGCGATGCATGCTCAACAAAGCCAGCAAGCCAAGATTGGTGATCTGCCCGCGCTCGATGTGAAAGGGGCGCTGCACTTGGACACTCGCGCTAGTTCTTCGAGCCAATGATCGCCCGCAGCCGCAAGAGGCCATACAAATTGACCATGAGGCGGAGTGCAACATTCGGACGCCGCATCGCACGCCGTCGTGGAGTGCATGTCGATTTGTTTACCCTCGCGCTCGCGGTTGCGCCGCCGTCGCGATAGGTCGATCGTGTACTCGATGTTTCGCGGGAGGGAACTCGAAATGGATAGTCTAAATCGAAGCGCGCTATTGCTCGCTGGCGTGCTGCTCTGTGCGAGTTGCGGAACGAGCGACAATGCGTCTCACGAGGCACTTGCCCAACGCACGGCGCCCGTGGTCGAGCTACCGCGAATCTCACCGGACTTTGGCCTCGATCAGGACGCCGTACCTCAGGCCAGCGCGAACACGGTGCTATTCAGCGTCACCGCGAGCAACGAACAGGGTTACGTGCTCGCTTACCCAGGTCCCTCTGCCTACGCACCAGAAGACTGGTCACGGCGCTCCAGGTTTGGCGCGGTAGTGGCGCCCAGCTTCGACGCGAACACCCCAGCCCTCACCCTGCTACAGTGGAACGCAGCGAGCGGCGCAGCGGTGCAACTCGCCAACTTGCCAGAGCCGGCCACCGATGAATGGTTTCGCGGCGCGCGAGTGCTGGATGTCGGCAACGGCTGGCTCGTCGTTTACGAGCTTCTCAACACTGGGGTCGGTTCGTTCACGCGCTATGTCGTGCGTGTTGGTCGAGACGGTAGCCTGAGTGCGCCGACTACGTTGCCTGGCACGTGTAGAGACGGCCTCTCCGGCTTTGCGCGCGCCTCCGCCACGGCACTGTTCACCGATATTTGCGGCAATGCTGTGCTGCTCAACTTCTCGGGGCAGATTCTCAGCGCGATGACGATCGTGAGCCCGGATCCGCAATCGATATGCCCGTCGAATGCCTCGCCGCGAAACGGAACTGTCGCGTTCAACGGCATCGACTTTTTCACGATCTATACTTGTTCTGGACAGAAATGGATGACTGGATTTCCGATCTCCCCAACTGGGGACGTCGGACCGTCTGTCACCGTCGCGGGAGTCTCCTTTCCGAATAAGAGTCAGACGCCGCTCAGTCTCGCCGGCAATGGTAGCGGTGGTTTGCTTGCGGTCGTCGCGCGCGGACAGAGCTCTGGTCCCAATACGGCTGCCACCTATGTGAAGATCACCGAAACAGTCGGGCACATTTTCTCGGTTGGCCAACCGGTGGTTCTGCCCGGGGAGTCAATCACCACCGACGGCAACCCCAGCGATCGCGGGGCGACCGCCGTGCCTCTAGGCAACGATCTCATGATCGTTCGTGAGCGCGGCAACGGTGACATCGACCTAGTGAGGCCCGGGGAGTCAGGCGAACCTGACACAAGTCAACCGCTGATGGGCGCGCTGGCCAACGCTCCGGCTGCGCTCGTGAGCTCGGTCGATCCATACGCCGGTGGCACGAGCCTCCTGGTCGCCGCGGGTTCCCAAGGCGTGCGCTTCAACGCTTCGGCTCAAGCGCTCGACGTTCCGCCGGCAGCGTTGCTCACGTCCCAACGCCAGCAATTTGCACCTTCCGTGGCGTTCGACGGTCAGACCTTCCTTGCGGCCTGGGTGGAAGCAGCCAGAACTCTCCCGAACAGTTCCGCCAGACCGTTTCAGATCTTCGGTCACCGTCTGTCAGCGAGCGGTGCGCTGTTGGGCAGCGCCAGCTTCGGGATCAACCCCGCAAGCGAGTACGGCCAGGCGCCGCGGGTCGCGGCGAATCCAAATTACTTTTCCAGCGCATGGGCCGGGAGCGATTACAGGTTGGCTGGGGCCGCCGAGATCAACTCCGCCGATCCTCTGGCCCTGACTGCGTACGCGCAGCCAGATTCTTCGGCAGAGCGGTTCGCGCTCGCGACGGACGGCACCAACACCGTCGTTGCGTGGTCCAATTTTAGCTCGATCGCGATCGCGCAGCTGGCGAGCGCGGGCAGCTGGTCTGCGCCGCTGACTGTCGCGCCCAACACCAACGCAGACCCCTGGATATCCGCGCCTGCGTTGGCGTTCAATGCTGGACAGTACGCGGTGCTCTGGACTGAACAAGGTGGCCCTGGAGAGCGGGTATTGTATGGCGCGCGGGTCAGCGCAGCACTCGCGTTGCTCGACGCGCAGCCGAAAGAACTTCTGCGCTTTGCGTCTCCGCAACTCGCCAATGGTGTGCCCGCCGACACAGGGGTCGAAGTGATCGCAGTCGGCGACCATTTCGTCGTCGGTTGGGCCGATGTCGTCAGCGGCACTGAGAGGCTGCACCTCGCGCGGCTATCGAGCACCTTGCAGCTCCTGGATGCGGGTGGCATTGCGCTAGCCGGACAGCCATACCCGGCGGTGGACGTATCGACCCAGCGCGTGGCGCTCGATTGGGACAACACCCAGGTTTGGGCGCTTTGGCGCGACGCCGAGGCCGGCAACCGTCGTCCCTACGCCAGCCTCCGCGGTCGCCGATTTTCGGACGCGCTGGTGCCCATCGATTCAGAGTCGTTCCTAGTCTCGGACGATCTCGACGAACTCTCGCAACTGACCCTCGTTCACGGCGCGGGCGACTCCAGCTTGGTCGGCTACACCCGCTACCTGGCGTCTGATGGCTCGTTTCGCGCGCGCGCGCGGTTCCTCAGTTCTACGACATTCGCAAACGGCGTGGCCTGCAACGATGCCAGCCAGTGCCAAAACGGCGCTTGTGTAGAAAGTCATTGCGCCACCGCGACCGGAAGCGCGGGCGCCGCGGGCAGCGGTGGCGCATCCGTGGGCGCGGGCGGTACGATCGGCATCGGTGGTGGCGTCGGCACCACGGGCGGCACGATCGCGATCGGTGGTGACGTCGGCACCGCGGGCGGCACGATCGGCCTCGGCGGCACGATCGGGACCGGCGGTACGATCGAGGCCGGCGGCAGGATCGGACCGGCGGCACGATCGAGACCGGCGGCACGATCGAGACCGGTGGCACGATCGAGACCGGTGGCACGATCGAGACCGGCGGCGTGGGCGGCAACAATCCGAACAGCGCCGGCAACGGCGGAACCGGCGCGATTGCAGGCAACGGCGGGATCGCGGGCAACGCCGTCGAAATAGGAGGCAGCCCCGCGAGCGGTGGCCTCAGCGGTGAGGGCGCCAGCAGCGGTAGCGCTGGGAGCGACGGGCAAAACCTTGCGGGGGCCATCGACGCCAGCGGCGGATCCGCCGGGCAAAACAACGAGGAGGCAGTCGGTGGCGAGCCGTTGCCCAACACAGCCGGCAGCGGCACGGTGGGAGGACAAGCTGGCACAGGAGGGCAAACGCCCGCCCCAGACTCTTGCAGTTGCCGAGTTCCGGGGCGTCAGTCGGGCGGCAAGCAATTGCACGCGCTCGCGGCTGTGCTCTTCGCTCTCGGGACCGCACTGGCTCGGAGACGACGCCCGTCGTGAGTCTGGAAGATGGGCGCTCGCGCCCCAGCAACGCACCTCGCAGAGCGTGACGTGCCGCACCGTGTGCGGCCGCCCAGCGCACGAGTCGGTCGGCAAGGCGTGATTTCGAGCTGAAACAGTAAACCGCTTGAAAGGCGCAGTACCCGCGTTCAAAACTCACAATCGGTGAACACCCCTCCCCCTGACGTTCGTCGGCACCTGCGCGTCGTCCAGAACGATGTGGGCAAGCGCTGCCTTGCGTTGACTGCCCCGATCTTCGATCGGGCCTGGGCCAATCAAGTCGTCACGCAGGTCGCGAATGCGGCATTCGATCGGCTGGAGGCCAACGTTGACCTGAAACAGGTCGTGAAGCTTACCGAAGAGCTTTTGGCCGAGAACTCGAAACTGACAGAGCAGTTCTTGGCTGAGCCCGGTCCGAAAGTCGAGTGCGCGGTGGGCTGTGACCATTGCTGTCACGTGCCCGTGGGGGTCACCGCACCCGAAGCTCTACAGGTCTACGCCTTTCTGCGACGCACCCGCAGTGAGACGGAATTGGACGCGCTTCAGCAAAAGCTAAGAGCATGCAGCGACGCGATCCGTGGCCTTTCGCACGACGAACGCTACTCGCCCAATTATCCCTGCCCGCTGTTGGAAGCCGGAAGCTGTACTGTGTATCCCGCTCGCCCCTTCGCTTGTCGCGGCATGAACTCGCTGGACCGTTCTGACTGCGATGCCCGGCTTCACGATCCGGTGCGACGCGAGGAGTCACTCACGACTGGTCAGGGCGGGCTCGCACTCATCAACCCAATCCTTGCGAGTCAGGCCATCAGCGGCGGGCTACAATTGGCGTTGTTCGAGCACTTTCAACTCGACATGCGCCAACTCGATCTCGTGTGGGCACTCGATCTGCTCTTCACTCGCGGCCCCGAAGTTGCCGCCGAGTGGGCAGCCGGCAGCGCCAGCTTCCAATCGGCACTGGGAGATCCCGCAACGAGTTGACGGCGCCCGCGTGCGCCCGCTCGTATGACGAGAACCGACACGCCCGAGCCGCAAACACCAAGGGTTTGACGCGGCGCTTGACAGCACTCGACGCACAGCGATACTCGCAAAAAGAAGAGGGTGTGTGGGCGCTGTGAGCGAATACTTCATCCGGCTCGATACGCTCCTCGGGGCGCACTTTCTCCAGAAGGCGCCGGTCCTCCAGTACTTGGGCGTCCGCTCTTGGCGCGAGACGTGGAACGGCGAGGCCTCCGTCGTCACCGCCGAGGCAGTGCTCGAAGCCGCGCTCGAGGGCGACATCGGCGGCTTGCATTTCTCCTTCGGTGCGGCGCAGGCTGGCGAGACCGTCTTCCGCATCGAGATCGCCTCCGATCGGAGCTCGATCGTCACCGGGCTCGCTGATCGCGCCGAGGAGATGGCCGGCGTAACCGATAACCCACCACGGCCCGGGCTGCAGATCTTCGCGCGCGCCGACGGGCCGTCCATCCCGACGCGCGTCCAGATCCACGACATCGGACTGCGCATTCGCCTGCCGGAGAAGTGGGCGAAGAAGGGCGTCATCAAGAACGACCGCCTCGTGCTGGACACGGACCACCCGGGTCCCGTCGAGATCGTCTTCGCGAGCGGCACGGTGGTCATCGACGTCGGGGCCGAGGGTGGCTTCTTCGACATGTTCTCGTTCGTGCCCGACGACGGCGCGGCGATCACCGTCGATCCGATCTTCATCCCCGGGCCTGACATCGGGATCGAGATCCAGAAGCTCAAGCTCGACATGTCGACCACCGAGGGCATCCCCGAGGTGCTCGCACGGCCCGGGTATCAGGAGACGTGGAAGGGGCTCTACCTCGAGGAGTTCAAGCTGTGGGGCCTCGACTCGGCCTTCCCCACGCTGCCGCCGAAGCTGGATCCGAAGACGCCGCCGCCCGGCGTGACCGTCGAGCTGTCGAAGGTAGTGATCGACTTCTCGAATGCAGCCCTCAGCGGGTCGATCAAGGTGCAGATCAACGAGCCCGACCGGACGCGCGTGCTCCAGGGCGGCGGGCTCACGCTGGACATCGACCGAGGTGTGCTCGTGCGCGCGGAGGTCGACTTCTTCTTGGACGTCGGTAAGGCCGCCGGCGAGACCGAGAGCAACTCGTCGATCGGCCCTGATGGGCTGCTACAAGTCGTGGCGGCCGGCCGCTTCAACCCGGACGGACGCATCGGGTGGGAGGTCGCGCTCAAGACGCCGGGCACGGCGGATCGTGGGCTGATCACGCTGACCTCGACAGCCACGACCGCGATCATGATGTTCATCGCGTCGTGGCAGCTGATAGACGAGTTCAATGACGGGCACATCGCGGGCGGCGTGGCGCTCAGCGTACTGCTCGGCGTGCTGTTCTGGGGCAACCACCAGCGGTTCTTCGACTCGGGGAAGGAATGGACGTGGTTCGACTTCAAGCGCCTCACCCTCGACGCCGTCACCTTCCGCACACGCGAGGAGCTAGTCGCTGGCCGCCACCTCAAGTGGCTCGACGTCATGCTCGACCTGCAGCTGCAGATCCAGCTGAAGATGATGTTCAGCAAGACTCCCCTCTTCGGGGGGGTCCTTTCGAAGATCCTGCCTGACATCGAGACCGATCCAGACCACCCGCTCGGCCTCACGATGCGCGGGCTGCGCTTCAGCGTCGCGTGGAACTTCGGCGACTTCACCGAGGCGGAGCTTGCCGGCCGCGGGCGCTTCGACCTCGACTTTCCGAATGAGTACCAGTTCGACCTCGGCGATCAGTCGATCATCAAGAGCTCGCCCGTCGTGCTGGCGAAGTTCGGGTTCGGCCAGTGGGACCAGGGCTCGTGGATCGATCTCGGGCTCAAGTACGCGAAGAACGAGCCGTCGGGCGCGTACTCCGTCATGCCCGCTGTGGTCCGCTTGTTTTTCCTCTCGTCGGGCGAGTACTCGCACTTCACGTTCGACGGGATGTCCTTCTCGGTGCTCGTGCCGGGCGTGCTCTACGTTCGTGGCGCGCTGAACCTCGGCGATCCGGTCACGGAGGCGTCGCTGCAGGGCTGGTTCGTGTCGTCGCCCGGCCTCGCGATGAAGGAGTACGACAAACGCGAGAACTGGCACTGGGACGTGGGCGCGCAGTACCGCAAGGCGCCGCTGCCCAGCGGCGGCCAGGCCTCGATCGTGTTCGCGTGGCTGAAGACCAGCTCGGGCATCCCCGTGCCGCTCCTCCCTTGCGTAGCCCTCTACGGCGGCCACTTCCTCTACGCCGAGAACATGCGCCCGGCGCTGAGCGGCGACACGATCGACCGCTGGTTCACCGAGCATGAGCCCAAGAACCAGATCGACATCAGCAAGTGGGAGGGCAATGCCGACAGCACCGGCGTCGGCTTCGGGCTCGTGCTCGGCGCGCAAGCTGACCGCGGGCGCCCGTGGAACGCGCAGCTCGGCCTGCTGTACGCCGACTCGCAATGGCTGTTGTCCGGCTACCTCAACTTCCTCAAGCAGCGCCCCGATCCCGCCGACACGTCGAAGGGCTCGTTCCTCGTCCTCGGCGCCTGGGGCAACCACCGCCTCGCGCTGTCCGCGCGCCTGAACTACAACCTGCCGGCCGACGGCAAGGTCCTGAAGGTCGACGCGGGCGTCGACGTGCTCGTCGATCGCGCACACGACGAGTCGCACCTGTACGTCGGCTTCCACTGGCCTCCTGATCGCCACGTGCGCGCAACGGTGTTCGGGCGCTACGAGGCCGGCGCGTACCTGATCGAGGACGCCAAGGACGTCGGTAACTTCGCGGGCCAGGGCATCACGTTGCCGGGCCACGCCGTGGCGATGGGCGCACGCTTCGCGATCGAGGGCGGCTACAAGGGCAGCCACTTCAAGCTCTACTTGTATCTGAATGCCGCGGGCGACCTCGCCTTCGCCGGATCCAACCCGTTCATCACCGTCCTCCACGCAAAGGTCGCGGGCGGCGTCGTGGCCAAGGCCTACGGCATCGGTTTCGAGCTCGAGGCGGCGGCCGAGTTTCTCTGGGTGCGGCCTACGCCGCACATGCTGGTCGCAAAGATCAAGATCACGCTGGACCTGCCCTGGCCGCTGCCCGACTTCGACTACACGTTCGACAACTCCGACGGCGCCGACGGCGACACCGAGGCGTTGCAGACGCTGGTCGAAGGGCTGACGCTCGTGCCGCGGATGCCGAACGGGGTCGTCGAGCTAGCGGGCGACGCCGCGCAGCCGCTGGTCCCGCTGGACCCGACGTTCCTGCTGTCGTTCTCGTACCCAACGCGAAACGGCACCGCCGTCGCCGGCAACTTCCAGATCACGGCGTTGGGTCTCAACGCCGTCGACACGACGGTGACGCACGAGACGAGCCCGCCGCACGCCTACGCCATCGAGCTCACGGCGCTGCGGCTGTGGCGCGGTACGCCGGGCAGCGGCGTGCTGCACCCCGGGCCTGTGCCCGCGAAGTGGGTCAAGCAGCAGACGCCCGCCGCGGGTGGCCAGCCGTCGCGCCGCGTGCTCGAGCTCTTCTCGCTCGAGGACGTCGCGGTCGCACGCCTCGTGGGTCCCTCCGCGATGCTCGTCGACGACCTCGGCGGCGGGTGGAGCCCATGCCCGCCGAGCTCGCCGACGCGCTCGCTCTGCTACCTGTGGATCGACGAGCCGCCCGGGCCGATCGCTGGCACGGAGACCATCGCCCTCGCCGACGCGCCGTCGCTGACGGTGCGCGTGCTCGGGGAGCCCGAGGGCGCCGAGTCGATGCGGCGCTACTTTGGCTGGACCGCGCAAGACGCAGCGGTCGTGCCGTTCACGCTGCTCTCGGGAGTGCCTCGCGCCCTGCGCATCCCGGCCGTCGTGGGCGGCGCGTTGCCCGATGAACCGGCCGCCCCGCAGCTCGAGCTGCGCTTCGCCCTGGCGCACAACGCGCTCTTGCAGATGGTGCGGCCCGGGCGCGATCGGCGCGTGACCGTGCGCTTCTACCGCGGCGACCGGCTCGTGAAAGAGGACGCCGAGGGCACGGTGCTGCCCGGCCTCGAGGGCAAGTGGCAGCACGTCGTGTACACCTGCGATCTGCCGGTCGATCGCGCCGTGATCGAGGCCGAACTCCGCGCGACGCCCGACGCGAGTGAGGTCGCGGCGTTCCTGCTGCGCGCCTGTGTCGTACTCGAGAGCGATCACCGCCACCACCAGGACGCCGTCGACAGCGCGGCCGCGTGGAACGCGTTCTGGACCACGGTGGGCTCGCCCGATCCGCTGGTCCTCGCGCCGGCGACGCACTACACGCTCGAGGTCGAAGGCACCTGGTCGCGCATCGTCGACGGCAACGAGACGCCAGGCGGCACGCTCACGAAGACCTTCGAGTTCGACACCGTCGGGCTCGATCAGTGGCCCACGCGCCTGCGCGGCGCCGACGAGTCACTCGACGGCAAGGCCGGCTACGATCTGCGCACCGTGCCCGCGAGCGGCGCCGTATCGGTCTACCCGGATCGCGCGATCCGCCTCGAGCTGCGTAACCGCCGCATCGACGAGCTGTACGCGGCGTTCGGCCGGCGCCTCGCGCTGCGCCTGGGCGACGATCGGGGCGGCGTCGACGTGCGCTGGCTCGACGCGACGCCCGAGCCTCCGAGCGACCTGCCGGACAGCGAGCTCGCGTGGCTGGGCGTCGTGCAGGGCGCGGCGTGCACTCCAGGTGGCGTCGACGTGCACTGGCACTTTCCGGTGGTGCGGATCACGAACGCCCTCGCGACCTCGCGTCGCTACGAGGCGGCGACCTTTGCGCTCGAGACGACCGCCGATCTTGCGACCGTCGATTGGGCGTCGCAAGCGCCCGCGCACCGGTTCACCTTCAACACGTCACGCTGGCCGACGTTCGCCGCGCACGTCGCGGCTTATGGCGCGACCGGCGCGCTCGACGAGCTCGTGCCCTCGCCCACCTTCACCGCCGTCGCGGCGGCTGTCGGCGCCGCGGCGCGCGTACTCGACGACGCGCTCCTCGCGACGGTGATGACCGACCTCTTCGGCCTGCCGCCGCGCCCACCAGCGGCTGAGCCCGAGCTTGTGCGTGTGTGGGGCCGCGACGCGACGGGCGAGCGGCTCGTCGCACTGCTGCTGGACGGGCCGGAGCCGCTGCCGCGTCCGGGCGATGGCGCGCTCGAGCTGCGCACGGCCGCCAACGCAGCGCTCCCGATCGCGCTCGTACAGACGACCAGCGGCGCGCGCACGCTGATCCTGTTCCGCGACGGTGCGACCTCCTTCGGTCCGCTCGCGTCCCAGCCGCTCACTCTCGTCGCAAGCGACGCGTTCGTCGCCGCCGACGGCAGCCGCCAGACGGACTTCGCGACGATCGCGTTGCCCGTGCCAGCGCGTCCCGCCTTCCTCGAGCCCGAGGGGCCGCCATGAGCATCATCGATCCGAACCTCTTGCAGCTCGTCGGCCTCGGCGCCCAGGGCGACGCCGACCTCCCCGACGGTCGCCACCTGCGCTGGCTGTTCCACCGGCTGCTGGGCTTTCCGCGCACGGGTTTCCGCCTCGCGCGCCGGCCCAGCCTGCTCGGCGTGAACTTCGAGGCGCCGCCTCCCGGCTCGCCGCCTGTGCGCGCGCAGCTCACGCGTCAAGCCGAGCTGGGCGCGGCCGCTCGCGTCCGCTTCCCGTCCGGGCTCACGGTGTCGAAGGCCGGCGGGTTCGTCTTCGGCCCGGCGACGTCGGGCGGCCAGTCTCTGCTGCGCATCGACGAAGCGGGCCTGGCGCTCGACTTCGGCGCCGAGGGCGCGACTCCCCCCACCTCGGGCGAGCTGCTGTCGAGCCCGGCGGCGTACGTCCTACTCACGGTGGCGCGGCGCAAGCGCAGCGGGCTCGTCGTCGCGCGCGGCTTCTACGACGGCCGCCCGACGCGCCGGCTCGTCGATCAGGCGGCGATCGGCGGGGACCTGCGCGCGCATCTTGCCGATCTCGCCGTCGCGATCGCGACCGTGGGCGACACTCAGCGAGCGCTGTCACGCGCCGATCGCGTAACAGGTGCAGGCGCGATTGCGCGGCGCGACGCGCTCGCCGTCATGACGCTCGCGGTGCGCGGGCTCGGCGTGCGCTGGGCACGACCGCCCATCGCCGATCCGAACCCATTCGTCATCGAGACGTTGCTGCTTCACGGCGGCCTGCTTGAGCACCTCGACGTCACGGGCCACGACGCGGCCCTCCTGCGCGTTCAATGGGTTACTTCACGCGACCTCGTGGCGGCGTCTGGGTGGGTCGACGTCGGACGCTACTTCCTGCCGCTCACCGACGCGCCAAGCATCTACCCCGCCTGGACAACTGACAGCACCGAGAAGGTCGCGAGGACGCGGCTCGCGGCCGCGCCGCCCCGGCGCGCGGCACCGTGGGACCGCGAGGACGGCGGCGCGCCGCCGCTGCTGCTCGACGCCGCGCCCGTCTCCGTGGCCGCATCGCTGGCGGCGCGTTACCTGGGCGCCGAGCTGAAGCCGATCGACGCCGCGATGCGCGAGTTCCTCAAGCGCGAGCTCACCGAGCTCGTGCCGCAGGCGCTCGTGCGCGTCAGCGAGCGGGTCGAGCCAGATCCCACCGTCCCCAGTGCGCCCGAGCCGATGACTGTCGCGATCTCGCCTTTCGACATGCTCTACGGCGCGTCAGCCGATCCGCAGGTCGCGCGCCTCCTGGGTCTTTCGACTGTCGACGCCATCGATCCGCCCGGCGTCTACGACTACGTCGTCGAGGCGGGCTTCCCCGCGCTCTGGGTGCAGCGCCTGCTGCAACCCGCGACTGCAAAGACACAGCTCGCGCGCCTCCAGGGCCAGCTGGGCGGCGCGCCCATCGCGTGGAACGGCGACCGGGCCGACCGCGCATTCCGACCGCTCTCCATCATCTCGGTGCTCACGGGGTTGCGGCAGGCGCCCGCGGCAACTCTCGCTGCGCCCTCCGATCTGCAGGCGGAGGTGATCCCGGACGCCGCACGTGCGCCCGTCCAGGCGCGGGTGCGCCTGCACTGGGCCCCCGGCGCGGGGAACCTGTTCCAGGCGGCTGACGACGCGCGCGTGCTGCACGTGCTCACGCGCGCGAGCGCCGGCGGCGATCGGCTGCTGCACCACCGCGACGACGATACCAAGCTGCTCGCGCCACACTTGCCGACGCCGTACGGCGCGCCCACGCGCCTCAACCTCGTCGATCGCGCGCTGCCGTCGTACGGCGAGCAGACGTGGAAGGTGGCGGCGATGGATCTGTTCGGGCGCATGAGCCCCAGCGCGACCGTCACGGCCGACGTGCGCGACACGCTCGCACCGCCGCCGCCCGCGCGCGTCGCGGCGAGGCTGCCGGGCGACGCGACGGCGGGCCCGGCGTGGACGGGGCTCGAGATCGGGTTCGACTGGCTGCCCGCGCACGAGGCGCTCGCGCCCGACCTGAAGGCCTTCGAGTTGAGCGTGCGCCAAGGAGTGGTGACCAGCGCCGAGGAGCCGCTCGACGCGACGTGGGGCAAGCTCGAGACGACGCCGGGCGCGACGACGGCAGCGCTGCGGCTGTCCTGGCCCTTGCTCGCCGTCGAAGGGGCACCGTCGTCGACGACTATCGCCGTGAGCACGACGCCGCTCGACGGCGGCGGGCAGCGCATCACGGTCACGCTCTCCCCGGTCGCCATTCCGTACGACAGCAGCGGCTACGCGCGCGTCGCGGTGGCCGCGCGCGCCATCGATGCCGAGGGCAACGCGAGCGCTTTCGCCGTCGCCCGCGTCGAGCGCGTCGATCTCTTCGTCCCGCCTCCGCCGAGCTACGCGGCCGACCCGCTGCTCGCGACGCCGCCCGACGCGCACAATCGCTGCTGGCTCCGGCTGCCGCTGCCCGCGCTGCCGAACTGCCGCGTGCGCGTGTTGCGGGCGCCAGCCGTCGCGCTCCTCGCCGCATCGGGCACGAGCGCCGAGGCCTTCGAAGCGCTGTCCGTGCAAGACCGCGTCGGCCTCTTGCGCACACTCGCCGTCACCCACCGCGAGCCCTTCGCCGCCGACCACACCAATCCACGTCCCGCCGATGGCGGCGCGTACCTCGTCGAGCTGGGCGGGTTCGACCGCGGGCTCACCGTCCTGACGCTCGTCGTGGAGAACGCCAACGGCGCACGCGCGCCCTGGCCCACGACGCCCGGACCGTTCCTCGTGGGGACCGTGCCGCGCGTCGCGGCGCTGCCCGTGCCGCTCGTACGCGAGCTGCGCGTGAGCGACCGCAGCGCGACGTTCACCATCTCGGCCGACCCGACAAGACAGACGCGGACGCTCGCTGTGTACCGCACCCGAGCTGCTGCCGATGCCGACGACGTGCGCCGCATGCGCCTGGTCGCCGAGGTCGCGCTGACCGATCCCAACTCCGACGCGCCCACGCAGCTGATCGACGCGGGTCTCTTCGAGGAGGTCGACTACTTCTATCGCCTCGTCGCGATCGGCGAGGGCGGGCTGCGCTCGAGCCCAACGGGCGCGATGCGCGTCACGCCTCTACCCCAGGGTCCACCGACCGCGCCCGTCGTGCGCGCCATCGAGCGCGACGCCGCGCAACCGAGCCTGCGGCGCGTGCGCCTGCTGATCGCCCGGCGCGACTACCCGGTCTACCTGCTACGTCGTCTTCCGCTGGCACCGACGTGGGAGGCAGCGAGGGGCACCACCGTCGGCGCCGACGGCTTGATCGACGTCGCAGCGCTCGCGGCCACGCCCGATCCCGCGGGCTACGAGCTGGTCATCGAGGACCTCGTGGCTGCGCCGGACGAACGCTACTCGTACATGGCGCGCGTCCAGAACCGTCGCGGCCGCGCGACGGCGGGTCAGCCGCTCGGAGAGCCGGCATGAGCACGAACTTCATCGACGTGCTGCTCACGTGGCTCGGCAGCGGGCCGTCCGCGCCCAAGTACTGCCAGCTCGTCGGGCCCACGGCCACCCGCAGCCGCCAGTTCGGCGACGAGCTCGACGGTGCAGCCTCGGAGCGCTTCGGCCTGAACTGCACCCCCAACGCGATCGTGGCGGCACCCACGAACGCGCTCGTGTGGCACATCCCCGATCTCGGCGGCACAGCGTTGACCGAAGACGAGAAGAAAGAGGCGCGGCGAGTATGGCCGCCGCTTCGCCGGCTCTCCGGCTCTCCCTTCTCGCCCGCGGACGCGTTTGGAGACGGCACGCGCGCCGCGCTGCTGCTCGAGGTGTTCCCCGCGGCGTTCCGGCGTCTCGAGTTCTTGTTCTCGTCGCTCGAGGTGCCCACCTCAATGGACGACTGGGACCTGCCGCGCATGGCAACGCCGCGCTGGTTCTGGATCCGCGGCTTCGAGGAGGCAGCCCTCGCTACGAGCATGAGTGCCATCGCGGCGAAACATTGGCCCCCAGCCCCCGCCGCCGCGCCGACGCTCACGCGCTTCACCAAGGGCCTGTCACCGATCTACGTCGACGCTGGCGCAGAGCTGGGTCGGTTCGCGTCGGGCGGGGCGCTCGAGGTGAGCGCCTTCGACGCGACTGGCCTGCCGATCGATCCCGACTTCGTCTTCGCAACCTTCAACCGCCTGGCCTCCGACTCCGACTTCGGGCGTCTCGCGGTCGCTCACCCCGAGCCAGGGTACGAGCCTGCCAACCGGCACGTCATCGTCTTCTGCGATCAGGACGGCCACTTCTACGAGCCGCGACGCGCATCCGAGACGCCCCCCACGCTGCCGCCCGACGATCCTGAGGCGGGCGACGTCGAGGCTGCGGCGCACCTGCAGGTGCTGGCGCCGACCGCGGGCGGGTATGACCTTGCCCCCCTCCGCGTCCTGGTTCCGGAGCCGGGCAGCAGCCTCGCCGGCGCGTCGGGCAAGGTCCGCCTCGCCATGACGGGCACGCACGTGCGCCTCGGCACGTACCCGCACGGGACGCTCAGCGAAACCGTGACCGTCGACTTCGCGCCGCAGATGTTCCTGCGCCTGCAGGTGCTCGACTACCGGAGCTGGTTCCCGCGGAACGCCAACCCGCGCAACCGCCTCGCGCGTTACACCGAAGGCAACCTGCTCACGCCACTCGTCGACGGCGCTGACTTCCTGCGCGAGCTCTACCGGACGCTGCGCGCGACGTACAAAGACATCGACACGACCGAGCCCGCGACAGCGTTCGATCCCGACGCCCCCGTAAACGATGCCGCGCCGGCCCACGCGGCGCGCGCGGGGATCTACCTCACGAACGCTTGGATCGAGCCGCACGCGCCGCTGCTCGGCCGGCGCGGCATGGTCGTCGCGCCCAAGACCCAGGACTTCGCACCCGAGGACCTACCGGCGTTCGAGGTCGTGATGGACAAAATGAAGCTCGTCGCGGCGCGCTCGGTGCCGGGCATCGCCGACCTGCCGTCGAGCACGCCGGATCAGATGCAGTGGTGGATCGTATCGGAGGACGGTGTGCTACCGCCCGGCGCGCACGTCGAGCTGCGCCAGCTGGTCTTCTCCGACGACTACCACGGCGACGACCCGCGCATTCCCGGCGACTTGCTCAACGCTGACATCTTCGGGATCGTCGCGCCGTTCCCAGGCGCCGCCGCGAGCTCGAGGGCGTTCGTGAGCACGACGGGCCGCTTCGTGCTGCCCGTCGTCTACGCGCTGGGCCGCGACCCAATGGCGACGCTACGCATCACGCTGTGGTCGCCAACCTCGGGCGAGCCGAAGATCAAGAACTACGGCGAGGTCATGTTGCCCGCACCGGCCGACTTCATGTCGCGGCCGGCGCTCGATCCCGGCGTCACCGCGCAACTGCGGCTATCGTACGAGGGCGTGCCCGGGCGGGTGGTCGTCATCCTGGAGCCGGGGGCGATCACGGCCGCCGAGGGGCGCGCGGTCGTCGTGCTGAACCCGCGTAGCGGCGAGCTCGTCGTCGAGGACCACGGGCCCAACGCGGACGCCGAGATCCGCATCGCGCTCACGAACTTCGCCATGCAAGATAGCGCGCTCGTCGGCTTCTTGCCCCCGGGCTCGACCGATCCGACGCTGTGCCCTCAGCTCTTCGATTTGTTCCTCGGCAGGCTACCCACAGACCGGACCGACCCGCCCGACCCAGCCCACCCCGAACTACGCAGCCCGTCCGAAGCGTCGCGTCTGGCGCTCGGCGCGGGCTCCGCGCCGGCGCACCCCACCGAGCTCGCGGGCCTGCTGCGCGAGGCGATCGGGGCGGGCGTCGACGTGCGCGTGCTGGCGTGGCGCGACGCCTTCCAAGACCCGAACAACAATGCCCTCACGAGCTCGCTCGGGACGGTGAAGGCCGTCAACGCCGTCGTGGGAGGCAAGCGGGGCCAGGCCATCTGGGACGCGACGAGCCGCGAGACCTATCAAGTCCACCACCAGAAGGGCTCGTTCGTGCGCGTCGCGGGCGGGCAGGTCGCCGGGTTCCTGGGCGGCATCGACATCCTCGCGGCGCGCTGGGACACGCACCGGCACCGGCAGCCCGATCCCGAGCGCCCGGGCTCGACCTGGCACGACGTGCACTGCAAGGTCGAAGGGAAGGCAGCGTGGGACATCTACCGGAACTTCATGCAGCGGTGGAACGCCGCGAACGGCCTACCCCAGATCGTGGGCTCAGACGCCGGCCGCACGTCGGCTCCGCCGCCCGATGATCCGGCATGGGGCCCGACGCCGGTGGTCGACGATCCGCTGGTCACGAAGGCCGACGGCCCGCACGCCGCGCAGATCAACCGCACGCTGTCTCCGCACTTCCCCGCGTACGGCGGCACGGTCTCGCCGTTCGACATCGTCGATCCCGTGCGCGGCGATCTGTCGGTCAAGGACACCTGGCACGAGATCCTGAAGGTCGCGAAACGCTTCATCTACATCGAGGATCAGTATTTCTGGATCCGCGAGCACGCGGACGCGCTGCGAGCCTGGCTGCTCGCCGATCCGGAGCGCTTCCTGTTCCTCCTCCTGCCGAGGCGCTTCTCGGATCTGCCGACGGGGGATCAAATCCACTATGCGCTGCGCCGACGCACGCTCTGCCGCCTACTCTACGGCGTGGAGGACCTGCCCGCGGGGGACCCGGCGACCATTCCGGGGAGCCTCGACGAGCGCGTCGTGATGTTCCACCTCGCGAGCCGCGAGAACCTCGATCCCATCTACGTGCACGCGAAGACCGCCGTGATTGACGACACGTGGTTCACGATCGGGTCGGCGAACCTCACGCGCCGTTCGTGGACCTTCGACAGCGAGATCAACGCCGCCTGCGTCGACACACGGCTGCGTCGAGGCGGCCACCAGAGCGCGCGCGAGCTGCGCGTCGACTTGCTCGCAGAGCACCTGCAGCTCGCGCGCCCGGAGCGGCCGCTCATCGAGGATGCGCGCGACGCTTTCCGCATCGTCAAGGAAGCGCTCGCGGGCAAGCGCCCGTGGATGCGCACGCACCTGCTCAACGTCGACCTAAAGTTCACGCACTACGGCCCCTTCCCCGACGGCGTCGATCCGAGCCTGGTCGAGGCCGTGAACCTCGTCGTGGACCCCGATGGCACGAGTTTCAATCTGGATATCTCCGTGCTCGGCGCAGTGGAGCTCTTCCGGTCGGTAAGCTCCGCGCCGGGCGATCTCACCTTTGGCGGCCTTGGCCGCTTCCGGTTCACATTCGACGTGAACCACCTCGGGGTCGCGCCCGCCGAGGTGCTCGTGCGCGTGGAGATGCGCAGAGGCGAGACGCTCGCGCCCTGGGTGACGGTGGGCACCTGGCCGGCGACCGCGCCCGTAGACGGCAGTCTCTACACGATCGGGCAGACCTACAGCGTGCGCGCAACGGCGCTCGCGGCATCGAATGCGGCGCCGCTCGGCGCGATCGCCGAGCACGCCGTCCCGACGACGGATCCGGTCACGAGCGTGTCGCTCACGTTCTAAAGGCGATCGTCGGCCGTCGGCAGCGGCGTCGCCCGAAAGGCTTCAGTCAGCCCCATGCAACCGGTAAGCGTCGATGTTGAAAGTCCGAAACCCGATCGGCGCCAGCAGCTGCGCGGTCTCGCGAGCTCACATCGGCGCTGGGCGCTTCGATTTGCGGGTTTGAGCCTGTGTGGGCTTACGGCGTTCGCGCTCATGTATGCACAGGAGACGACTGGCGCACACGTCGCGCGTCTGTGGAGCTTGGGATGGTGTGCGTTCTTTGGGCTGAACGCTGCAACGTCAGCCCTGAAGTACCGCGTGCTCACGAACCGCTTGCGTGAGGCGGAACGCGCCGAACCTTAGCTCGTGTACCACCCGAAGCTGGCGAAAGCATAAGTGCCCGCACTCACGTCGAAGTAGTTCCAGCCGCCGATTGCGGGAGCAAATGTCTGCTTCACGTTGCACACGGCGAGCGTGCCATTGACCTTGATGGTGCGTCCGTCGAAGTTCGAACAGACGAGGCTGTTGAACGTGGACTGGGTCCGGAAACAAGCTGGACCGGTCGTGTTGAAGTTTCCGCTGTTTCCGGACTGTGCCGTCGGAAGGTCGACTGGATTGGCGCATGTACCGGGGCTCGTGCCGCCCCCCGTCCCGGCAGAACCAGCAGAGCTACCGCCCGCGCCCGCGACACTACCACCCGCGCCGGCACTCGAACCGCCAGCGCCCGCGTGACTGCCGCCCGCGCCCGCGGCACTTCCGCCGGCACCTGCAACCGAACCACCGCTACCGCTGTTGCCGCCCGAACCACCAGCACCGGACGCACTGCCGCCGGCGCCCGCGCTCGTACCACCAGCGCCCGACGCACTGCCGCCCGCACCCGCGCTCGAACCGCCAGCGCCAGCCACACTGCCGCCCGCACCCGCGCTCGAACCGTCAGCGCCAGCCGCACTGCCACCGATTCCTGCTGTCGACCCAGCAGCGCCCGCGCTCGAACCTCCGGCACCACCTTGCGCTGAACCGGCACCGCCACTCATTCCGGCACTGCCACCGCCGCTCAGCCCGGCACTGCCGCTCATTCCAGAGCTACCGCTACCGCCCACACCGGCACTGCCGCCGCTCTCTTGGCTGCCACCCACGCCAGCGCTGCCACTCGCTCCCGGTGTGCCACCTGAACCCCCCGCGACGTTGTTCCCGCCATGGCCGCTCGAGCCACCCTTACCGCTGGTGCCACCGCCACCGCCCGGCTGATCACCATCGCCCGAAGACGAACATGCGAGGGGCACTGCCAGCAGCGTGATCAAGAGTACGGAGCTCGAGCGTAGGCGCATGGCGAAGGACGTTAGCACGCATTTCCCCGCTTGAGATCGGTTCTAAGCGGGCCGTTTCGCCTGTTCGACTCCCGCTTCCGTTAGTCGCCAGCAGACGCCGCCCGGCACACCAAAGACGCGCTGAATCAGGCTGGCTACTTCGAGCTCGCGATGCGGGTCGGTCGTCGCTCCAGCGTCGAAATGATGTGTGACGCGATCGGGATGCCCTGCCGCTGCGTAGCGCTCGGCGATCGCTCGGAACAGTTTCTTTGCTTCTTCGCTCACGAGCTCAGAATAACGATCTCCTTCGCGCGCGGTATCGTCGAAGCGTAGGCCCTGCACGAAATTGGCGAGACGACGACTTTCGCCATACGGCGAACTTCGTCAGGGTTCGCCGCTCACTCCATTCACGTGAGCGAGAAGGCGTAGCTCGGCATTCCCGCAGCATCTCGTCGAAACGGGAGCCACACCAACGTGAGCGTGCCGACCTCGATGTCCGTCTTGCGCGGCGCGAGTTGGGTGCGCGAAACTTCGACGCTGTTCGGCGCGCGCGTTTGCAGCGCGGCGAGCTTGGTGTTGGCTTCGGCCTGCAGCGCCGCCCATTTCTCGTGCAGTGCGGCGCGTTGCTCTTCGACGCGCGTGACGTCACCGGCCAGCTTTTTGGCGCGGCCGGCGCGGCGTACTGCCGAGGCTCCGCGCCGCACGTTGCTGGCTGAAGCGACCGAACGACCCATGATGGCGCCGAGCAGCGCCGAGCCGACTGCTGCCACCGTATCGACGTTTTCCGCACTCGATTCGGCGCGCTCCTGCGCCAGTTTGGCGTCGATGGCCGCGAGCTTCGTCTTCATCTGCTCGAACATGGGATCGTATTTGGCGCGCAGGGCAGCGATCTCGTCGTCGCGCTCCTCGCGCGCAAGCTGATCGACGCGCGCTTGAAAGGCGGCCGGCGGCTCGCCGGGAAGCGCGATGAGTTTCAGCGCCGGGCACGCCAACAGCTCGAGCTTTTGGTCTTGGTACAGGTGCGTGACGAACGACTTTTTCCAGCTAGTTTGCTGCTTGACCGTGGGAGCGCGCTTGGGCAACGGCAAGAACGACGCGCCCGTCAGCGGCTCGTGCCTCGCGCCGCTCAGCAGCTCCGGTTTCACGGCCTGGTTCGCAGCAAAGTCGAGGTCGAGCGTTTGCTCGCCCAAGGGCACGAGCAACGCCAAGCTCCGCCAGTGATCGACGCCGGCTTTGGCATCCACGAAGTGCAGCTTAGCGCTGACACCGATCGCCGGTTGGTACGTGACCGGGCCTTCGCCACTCACGGCCACGAATAGCTCCGGCAGACCCTCCGGGGCGCTCGGACGCGCGCCCACCGTAGCAGCGGCGCCAGCCGCTTTCGTTGGCGACGCTGCCGCGGGAGCAGCGCCGTTGCTCGGTGCCGCCGCCAACGCGGCCTTTTTCGGCGCCATGAGCGTCTTGATTTGATCGCGCGACAATGGTCCGCGCAAGAACGACAGCGTGTGTCGCGTCTGGAAAATCACGGGGCCCGCCTCGCGCACATCGTTCATCAAGAACACGCGCGAGCCGAGCGCTGAAAGCACTGCTTCCGTCGCAGCGCGATCGAAACCCCGATTCGCGCCCAGTGCCGCGCCCTCCAAACCTTCGATCACGCGCAGCTTGTCGCGCTCGGTCTGCAGTCGTCCCAAGAACCAGGTGCCGCAGTTCGAAAGCCCCTTATAGTCGAGATCGACTGGGTTCTGCGTCGCGAGCACCACGCCGAGCCCGAAGGCGCGTGCTTGCTTGAGCAGCGTGAGCATCGGCCGCTTGCTGGGCGGCGCCGCAGTGGGCGGGAAATAGCCGAAAATTTCATCCATGTAGAGCAGCGCGCGCAAGCTGCTCGTGCCCGATTGCCGGCGCATCCAGGTCAGGACTTCGTCGAGCAACAGCGTGACGAAAAACATGCGCTGTGCCTCGGACAGGTGCGCGATCGAAAGAATAGAGACTCGCGGCTTGCCCTCGGCGGTGCGCAGCAAGCGCGCCACATCGAGCGCTTCACCGCGCGCCCAACCAGCCGCCGCGGGCGACGCCAGGAGCGTGTTCACCGCGACGGCAAGATCCGCGCGGTCCTTCTTCGGGTAGAACGTCTCCAGCGCGATCACGCCGACCTTGTCGAACGGCGGCGTCTGAATCGCGCCGATAATCGCAGCCAAATCCAGACTCTTTCCGGCGGCCCAAGCTTGCGAAAGGATCTGCGAGAGCAGCAGGTGCTCGCGGCTCTTCATCGCATCCGCCTCCACGCCGATCAAACCGAGCAGGCCCGAGACGGTGCCCTCCACCTTGCCCGCGAACAGCTCGGCATCTTCGAGCACGGCCGCATCGGGCGCGTCGAACGAACGCAGCAGCGAAAGCTCCACGCCTGCACTGCTGCCCGGCGTGTAAATCGTGAGGTCACACGCATCGCGAAAGCGCTGGATGCGGGCCACGTCCTGACCCCACTCGCCAAGACCCGCCGCGTGCGCCGCCGCTACCTTCTCGGCAAAAGCTTCAGGCGTCATGCCCTGACGCTGCGCTTCCTCGACGTCGATCCAAGGCAGAAAATCAGCCGGCTTCGCGCCCGGGAAGCTGAGCAGCAAATTCGCGATGTCGCCCTTCGGATCGATCACGATCGCCGGCACGCCGTCGATCGCGGCTTCCTCCAGCAGCGCAATGCACAAGCCCGTCTTGCCGCTGCCCGTCATGCCGACGCACAGCGCATGCGTCGTCAGGTGCCGCGAGTCGTACATCACGAGCTCGGGCTGCCGCTTGCGCTCGAGCAAATCGAAAGCGCTGCCGAGGTAGAAAGCGCCCAGCTGTTCGTAGTCTTGCATTTGGCCAGTCGACGGGAGGCGAGAGGTTTACCCTCCAAATCGCCGCTGGCGCAAGCTCGCGCCGCTCGTTACTGCAGGACGACGCGCCAGAACGACAAGTCAGAGCCGTGCACTAGGCCGACGATGGTCTTGCCGTCGTCCGAGATGAAGTCTGCGCCGGCAAGCTCGAGATCAGCGGGTGGCTCGTAACCACGCGCCTTCAACTCATCGATGATGGTCCTCAGCTTGTTGCTATCCGTCCAGATGACGGCTTGCTGGTACGTGGCGTCGTTGGCGCCGTATCCCACGACCGTACTGCCATCGGAGGAAACGGCGCGGGCAACGGTGCTCGTGTCACCGGGAAGGAAGCCGAGCTCGGTGATCACACCGCCCTTCCAGCGAAAGCCAGTGGCCGCACTATAACCGCTGTTCTGACCAAAGCCGACCACCGCGGGGTCCGTTCCATTGGCGTGAGCGATTTGGGTGGAGTCCCATTTGCCAACGCCGATCTTGGTCACGACTTGGGTTTGTGCATTCCAGAGCCCGGCTTGGGAAGTGCTCTGGAGTTGGCCCGCGACGTTCTTGCCGTCCGGCGTCATCGCGACGACGCTCCAGAGCTCGGGGATGAGAGTCCGAGTCGTGCCGTAGATGAACGCACTGCTGCTCTCGCTCTGGTCTCCAGCCATGATGGACGCGCTGCTGGAAGCAGCTCGGACGTACCCGATGAAGGTGTACAGGCTCGGAGCCGCCGTGCCGGACCAGCGCGCGTTCGAGTTACTCGCGTTCGTGCACGCTGGCGGATCCGCGCAGCTGATGTAGCCGAGCGTCACGCTCCCGTCGCTATTCATTGCCGTGGCGTTCCCGCCTTTCCCATAGCTCTCGAGCTCAGTCACCGTGCCGTCGTAAGCGAACGTCGCGGGGTATTGGGTGAAACCCGAAAACAGGTATCCAGCGAAGCGTTTCCCGTCGCGACTCATGGTTACAATGTTGCCGATACGCCTGTTCGCGGGGACGGCCTTGAAAGACAGCGCTTCGAACGTGGCGCGGCAGCCGCACTCTCCGCCGCAATCCACGCTGGTTTCAGTGCTATCGATCTGGTCGTTGTTGCAGTGGGTGGCCAAACAAGTGTCGCCCGTACGCCCGACTTTCTTGCCGCTGCCAGCGACGCAAGTCGCTCCACTGGCGCACTGATTGTTTGCTGTGCACACGCCTTCGCCGCTGGCGCAGGGGCACTGCGTGGTACACGTGCGATCCGTGGCCGTAGAGCACACCGGCTTGTCGACGCACACGACATCACTGGTTGACGAACCGGCCATCGTTTGATTCTGGGTCGCGGAGCACACCGTCCAGGCTTTGCAGGAGGTCGAGTTGACCTGCGTGCTGAACTGTCCGGAGCTACAGGCAGCGCATTGCCGATCGGTCACGCTGGTGGGCGCAGCTGTTTGGGCGCTGCCAGGCTGGCAACTCGTCAATGCCGAGCACTTTCTGTCGGAAGAGGCCGTCGCCGCCGTCGACTCGTACTGCGATGAGGTACAGGCGGTAAGCGACAGGCATTGACCGGCCGACTCGTATTTGCCGGCGCCACACTTCGAGCAAACCCGATCGGAAGTGAGGGTCGGTGCGACGCTCTCGGTCTCGCCTGAGGCGCACTGACTCCACGTGGTGCATTGCGCGGCGTTCACGGCGCCGCTGAACTTACCCGCGGCGCATGGAGCGCAAGCGCGATCACCAGTCGCCGTGGGCTGAGTGGAGACGTAGGTTCCCGCACCACACACCGACCACGGGGCGCACAGCCGGTCGCTCTCGGCCGTAGGCGGCGTTTTCTGATATTCGCCAGTGACGCAGATCGTGAGTTTTTTACATGAGGCACCAGCTTTGAATTCGTCCGCAGCGCAGTCCGTTGTGCTGCCGCCACCCACGCCGCCGACTCCGCCTTGGGCGCTCACGTCGCCGCCTTCACCGCCCTCGCCGCCCTCGCCGCTGTCGCCAATCGCGTCATTACCCCCAACGCCGCCCTTCGACGAAGTCCCGCCAGAGCTTTTGGCTCCGCCTGCCCCGGCCTCGACGCCAACGGGCTTGCCCCCGCCCGCACCTCCATGACCCATGAATTGCCGATCTGGCCCGGAGCACGCCAACAAGATACCCCCGCCAACTAGCCCCACTGTGAAAGCGCGCATCCGAGCGATGTTAGCTCGCCAGCACGCATGCGTCCAGCCGCGGGCACGCACCTCGGCGCCAAGTGTGCGCGGCTCTCGCTCGTCAATTTTGCCGCGCTTGTCGGATACCGAGTTTCGCGTTCTTTTGATTGGCAGTCTATCCGAGCGCGGTCTGCCGTAGCCGCATCAATGCGCCGGATAGCGCGTCTCGAGCTCAGCCAGCGTCTCGGCCGTGTCATTCACGACTCGCTGGGAGATCATCGGCTCTGTCCCGAGGTAACCGAGCGCGCGGCGCCCATAGATTTCAGGTTGGAGCGCGGCAGTGGATCCGGGCTCCGTCACCACGCGATCGAACAGCGCGCTTGGAAGGAGCGCACTGCCATCGTCCGCGAGATCGCTACCGCGAAACAACACCGGCTCCGTGAGCGATTGCGGAAGCGGCGCGAGAATCGTCACGTCATTCATGTCCAGGTCGTAAGAGCTCGTGCCGCCCGAGCCGCCCGTACTCGTAGAGCCCGCCAAGCTAGCCGCACCTGCAGCGGCCTCGGCGTGTCCAGCGACACCGGCAGAGCCGCTCGAGCTAGGTGCGCCCCCGTTCGCTTGCGCTTGGCCACCGCCACCACTCGTGCCACCAACGGCGCTCGCACCGGCGATGCCGCCACGGCCGCCCGATTCGCCCGTGATTAGTTGTCCGCCGACAGCCGTTCCACCATCCCCCTTGCCAGCGTCGGAGGAGGAGGAATGGCAACCTCCCCCTCCCGCACCGAGCAACACCGAAGCCAGCAAAAACGCGGGGCGTCGCGAAGCGCGTCGCCCAGCATCCCGAAGGACTGCGAACACACCAACTGCCATGCGACGCCCCAGCGCGAGGAGCAGCCCTAGTTCAGCACCGTCTCCATGTTCCAATCGACGAAGAGGCCCTTCCATTCGCTCTGTGGGATCTGCACGCGGGCATCTTGGATGTTGATCTTGCCCGTGTCCGCATTCATATCACCGTCGAGTGCCCGCTTGAACATGGCGGCGGCAATGCCAGTGTCGCCGACGCCGCAGTGCCCGCCGGTGTAGACTTCGAACGAATGGTTCTTGGGAACACCGAGGGCCGTGTACACCGAATGCGCCGCCCAGGAGGCAAGCGCTTCGCTGGTTCCAGCCAAGTGACACCAGGAGCCCTTGCCGTTGTTGTTGGTGAAGTGCACCAAATACCGGGGCGCAATCGTCGCCAGGAGCATGTGCTGATCGAACGGCAAATTGTTGACCGTCGCGGGGGCGCTTCGGAACGACTTGGCTGCTGAGGTCACCCACGGACCGCAGATCCCGTTGTCCTCGAGGTTGTCGATGCCCTGCGGGGTGTCCGTACAATCCCAGCGGGACTTGCCCGCGCCGTGGCGGAACCACTCGGTCATGCGCCAGCTGGTGCCACCGCCACCGCCCGACTCCACGATGACGACAATCGGCGCACGACTGAAGACGCCGGCCAGGAACGCACCCTTGCCACATCCGGAACACCCCGAGACGGCAATCGTCTTTGGGTCATGTCCGCTGTTTGGATTCTTCTCGAGCACATCCATCACGCGATTGATCATCCAACCGTTGACGATGTTCGGGTTGACCTCGGAAATGCCATAGAGCGTCTTGATCTTGGCGTCGTTGCCGCTTCCCAGCGACAGCTTCTTGCCGGCTGGGAGGATGCCGGACGAAAGGTCCACGTTGATGGACTTCCCGGACCCGCTGATGGTGGCGGAGAAGTCCGCGCTCTTCGTCCCGACTTTGCAGGTGATGGAGACGTTGCCACCGCTGACCGTTCCAGACACCTCGTCGCAGTCACCCGGGACCGGGCCGTAGAGGTACTTGGCTGCCATCGCCAGGATTTCCTTGCGGCGGCAGTCCCATTGAGCCTTCGTCGTCACCTTGGTCCCGTCATAGAACGTGAAGGGATCGGGCAGTTTGATGCCCAGGTCCTTGAGGGCCGCGGCATCAGGGAAATTGGGCAGCACGCACTTGCCGTCCCCGACGACCACGGGCCCGGTCCCTCCGCTCGAGCTACCTCCGACACCAGACCTTCCACCCGTCGAAGAGTACCCACCTGCCGTGGCTGCCGACCCGCCCGTCGTTGCAGAACCGCCCGTCGTTGCAGAACCGCCAGTCGTCGCAGAACCGCCAGTCGTCGTCGTGCCAGAGCCGCCCGTCGTCGTGCCCGATCCTCCCGTCGTGGCAGACCCGCCGCTCGTGCCCGATTTCCCGCCGCTGCCCACGGTCGATCCGCCCGTCGAGGAGAATCCTCTGGGTGTCGAATCGGCAGAGCAAGCAGCGAAGTTCCAAAGCGCCAAGGCAGGCATTAAGACGGCGGTAAATTTGCGTGAAAAGGCGGACATGAAGGCCTCCAAAAATTCAAAATCGGGATGCAACGCGCAGTGGGTGTCGCGGGGGAAAACCATCATGGATCGAGTAACGAATACGCACGATGCGGCAGCAGTAGTCGAATCTTCCGAGGTGAACAGACGAAAGCACTGACAGGCCACGCGGGAGCGTCGCGCGCGAGCTGCCAATCGCGAGCCGCCCTCACGGACACTCGCTCGAATTGCGGATTCAGTCGCCGCTAGTTTTTTACGAGGGGCCCTCGCACGGCTACGTCGGTCGATGATCGCGGCCGAGGCGCTCGGCTGGCTCAGCAAGGCAGACTCGCTGCGAGCTACGCGACGCGCAGCGCGTGCTCGGCCCGCTTACCCAAACCCAAGCGCGCTTCTTATTGTTGGGCAAGCGGGCGCGGGCGTCCGAGCGCGGCGCGTAGCTCGAGTGACGATTGGCTCACTCTCGAAAGCTTCCGTCGAGAGTGACAGAGCCTCATGGTCAGCTCTGCTAGTCAAGATGCGTGCCGGCACGCAAAAATCGCTCGAGTCTGCCCACCGAACCGCGCTGAGCACGGAGTTGGCGCGGCGTTCGGATCTTGGGTCGAACGCGCGTGGCGCAACCTGGCTCAGCTCTTCAAAATCACGACCCGCCGCGAGTTCATGGCCACCTACACGCGTGTGTGCATAGATTGAAGGCATGCGCGGGCTGAACATCCGCTGTTTGACAGCGACGATTGGGCTCACGTTGAGTCTTGGCTGTGGGTCGGCTGCGCCAGCCACCGAGACGAGCACTGAAAGCACTGGCGGCGCAGCGAGCGTCGCTCGAGCAGGGTTTCTCGATCTGGCCCCGCGCACGGTGCGCCTGAACGAGCGCTCGCTCTCGCTCGAGGCCACGAGCAAGATTTTTTACGACTTTCGACCCGCGGAGCAGGGCGCCGCGACTCGTCCCACGATCGTCCTGTTCAATGGTTTTGCAGCGGACGTGGTGCGCGCTTTTGGAACCGGTCCGAACAGCGTCCAGGCAGATGGCAGGGTCGCGGAGAATCCGGACTCGCTCACTCGGTTCGCCAACCTGCTCTATCTCGAGCCCAGACAAGCGGGGTTCTCGTACGACCTGCTCGACGGTCGCGCGATGAGCGCCTCGGACTGCTCGCAAGACGTTTTCAATGAATATGTGGATGCCGCCGACGTGTTGCTCGCGGCCTTGCAGTTCATGAACGGACATTCCGAGCTGAAAGGGCCGGTGTACTGGCTGGGAGAGAGCTATGCAGGCGTGCGCATCAGCTGGATTGTCGCTTACCTGAGGCAGGCCTGGTCGCTCGTTCCCTATCAGGACGAGACGCTGGCAAATGCACTCGGCCAAGTCGATCGCAGCCGCTATTTGAGGGGGCAAATTTTGCTCCAACCGTGGCTCGTCGGTGCAGCGCACGCGAGCGCGATTCGAGCCGCTTGCCAAAGTCCGTCGCTGCTCGCCGCGGTGCAGCAAAGCGTCTCTTCGCCCTGTACGGTCGAGGATGCTTGCGATTGCGCGAAGCAGAACTCGCGCAGCCCATACGACTACGCCGTGACCATCCAAGCGCAGAAGGCTCGCTTCTTCGCCGCCGACAGCGCCCAAGTGTCGCCTGAAAGCGCCGAGGCGCTCTATGGCGTCCCGTTCGAGAAGATCGCGGGTCTGAGCGGCACGGAACGCGCGCGCGGCTTCAAGTGCAACGTCGCCGACGACGAAACCCCAGATCAATCCGCGTTGCTGTCATTGCTCGGCGAACTGCCCAGTGGCCAGAGTTACAACCTCGCGTACTCCCCCCTGATGCCCGGGAAGGGCTCGGCCAACCCCGATTGGCAAACGCAAAACTTGGTTGGCGCCGCGTTCTTGGCCAATGCCCAGCAAGTGCCAACATTCATTACGGACGGCCGGCGCGATCTCGTCGTTCCTGAAAGCGCACTTTCGCCCGCGCTGCGCGCGGTGGCAGGTGCGGTGACCATCAGCGAAACGCCCAGCGAACTGACACTCGGCTTCGCGACAGGAGCGCGCGCCATTTCGATTCGCCACTACGCGAACTCGGGCCACATGATCACGATGAATGAGCCGCATGCGTTGGCGGAGGATCTGAGCGCATGGCTAACGAGCCATGCGCCCTAGCCTGACTTCGCCATCACCTTCTTTGAACCCGGCCGCGCATCTTGCAAGTACCACTCGACGTGCGGCGAGGGCTGTTTGCACTTCAAGCACCACGTCGTGTCCCAAAGTTTGTCGCAGTCGGGGCAACGCCCCTTGGTTTTGAAGGTGTTCCAGCGGCGACCACAGCTGCAGGTCCACCTATCGCTCGGGCTCGGCACCCATTCGCACTGCGGGCAGCGCTGCATGGCGCTGGCGTCGGGAACGATGGCGTCGTGCGCGTCGGGCAAGCGCAGTCGTTGTCCGGCGCGGTAGCGCTCCTCAGCGTCGAACAGGTCGATCTTGTTTGCGAGATCACCGACCAGCGAGGATTTGCAGAAGCCGCAGCGCTCGGCGTCGACGATGACCGTGCGCCCGCAACTCGAGCAGCTGGGCGTTTTCAGCTGACGACCAATCCATACCCCCAGTGCGCTGAACGAGAGCACCCAAGGCCAAAACAGCGCTTCCATCTCCGCGACGATTGCCATGGTCGTGCCGAGTGAGAGACCGACGAACAGACCCAAGATGACGCGCGACCCCGCGATTCGAAAAGCGACGGCTTGGTGCTCGGCGCTCTCACGCGCGGACTTCACGTGATCGCGAATGACGACTGCGGTTTCTGGTAGCGGCGCAAGCGCATCCGCCAAGCGGTGCGGTTCGGGCCAAGCAGCGACCGGCGGCAAAGCCAGGCTATGCAGCAGCGCGTCTTCGTCCGCGCGCAACTCGGCCACGGCGCGGTTGACGGCGTCGCGATGGTTGTCGGATAGCGAAGCGAGCGCTGCGTCGAGCAAGTCTTCCCGCACGCCACGCGCCGCAAGCTGAGCCCCCAGCAAGTAGGCGAGCTGACCGGGAAGCAAGTAGCCGCGCCCCTGAGTCTCGTACAGCAGCCGCCGTCCCTGCACGTCGTAGTGCCCAGTCTTGAATTGATAGCTGCTCGCGAGCGTGAATACGCCGAAACCAAGGTAGACCGTGGTCAAGTCGGTGAGCTGTTCTTCGGTCTCGCGGCTCGGAACGACCAGCCGATGGTGATCGCGGTACGCATGCGCCACCTCGTGCCCCAGTGTGCCGATCAGCGCCTGTTCATCGCGCAACTCCGACTCTTTCACTCCGAAGCGGTAAACGCCGTCGGCAAGCCCCATGAACCAGGCCGCCGCTTCTTTCTTGTCTTTGCGTACGATGTGCGGATCGGCGTGTGAGCTCGCGTAGACCTCGATGATCAACCGCTTCGGCTCGAGCCCGGCGTACGCGAGCAGCCGTCGCAGCAGGGTTGCGACCCCTTGCGCTCGCGGTGCAACCTGCTCCGGAAAATACCGTGGCTCTGCCAAGAGCAAGGGAGCCGCTACGAACGTCTCCACTCCACGCAGTCGAATCAAGCGCGCGAGCCCTGCCAGCAAGCGCTCGGCCTCATCCCCAATCGGTAGCGCGAAATCTTCAGTAATCACTCGTCGGACTGAGAATACCTCTGAACGACTCCCGCGCGGGCGGAAACTCTGCACCGTCATTGGCCGAGCCACCTTGCACGGCGCTCACCCCACCGGAGCCCTTGATGCCGAAACAGCACGCGCAAGTTAGCCAGGGCCGCACCGCTCAATTGAGCGAGGCCTAGAGCTACCCGGTCAAGCCAGACGGCGGTTCACAGCCGGTCGACGTCGCACCGTCAGAGCGCGCGCTCGACGGCGGGCCCAGCCCGAGCAAGTGCCATGCTTCGCGAAACTCTCGCATGCCCTGGAATGCGCGCGCGTCGCGAGGCCAATTGGCGTCGATTGCCAGCATCGCGAGGACCAGCGGCGGACGCAGGATGAAGATTTCGGGTTCACCCTTGCGCGTTCCGAAGTCGACGAATGCGTACGAAACGTTCCTCCCCGAGGGACGCCGGTCGAGCTCCCTGAGCTCGAAACGACCATTCAGCCCAGACGAACGCACGCGCAACAGTGCGACCCGAGCGCCGTCAGGTGTGCACGCCATTAGCTCGGCGTGGCTCGCCGTGGTCGCGGAAGCGCCGTACCCGTGCTGCGTCAGGCGGTAGAGGACGTAGTAGCTAGCAGCGGCAGGCTGGTCCACATCCCTCGAGCGGATGCTAGCGCCGTAAGGCGAACGCCGCAAACGCAGACTCGCAGCGGCTCGAAAAACCGTTCCATCTTTGACGAAGGCCCGACTGTTGCTGCCAGACTCAGCGATCAGCGCGGCGAAGCCACTGTCCGGGGCTCGGTGTCCCGGACCGCACGTGCTCGAAGGTCCGCCCGAAATCGTTCGAAGCTTCGTAGTTCTGAAATTCGAACGGCAAGGTCGTCAGATCGCTGAACGCGCCCGGCTTGCTCGGTTCGGCCTGGTCGCTCAGCGCGAAATGCAGATGGGCTTCGCGAGCTCCGGTCTGCCCGACCAGGCCAAGCAGCGCACCGGCAGGCACGTGATCTCCGACTCGCACTCGCGCGCTCCGAGCCTGCAAGTGCAGGTAACAAGAGACGACACTCGGGGCATGTTCGATGCAAATCAGGTTGCGATTGGCGTGATCCGGATCGCCTTCTGGGCGCGGCTTCATCCCCGGGCAGAGTCCACGATTGTCGTCTGCGAAGCAGTCCACGCGCGAGACGACCTTCCCCGCCCCAGCGGCAAAGATCGGCTGGCCCGAGCTGCGGCGCGCCGCTGCGCCCGCCTGGCGCTCGACCGGAGCCTGCGACGCAGGATCCATGCGTTGGAAATCGAGGGCGAACGCCGAGCTGTCGTGGTGCGAGCGAGCGCTATTCATGCCCTGAATCACCATCCACACCTGGCCACGCGCAAACGGCAACGTTAGGCTCGGCACGCCGATCGGATCAGGAAACCTCGAGCTATCCGCGCGGCGGTCGCGCTCGCTGCCGAGCGCGATCAGCTCCGCAGCACCGCTCAGGCGATACCTGAGGTTCGTATCGGGCTCGTTGCGTTCGTCGAAGTCGGCGATCCCGACGAGTCCAGGGAGCTTCGTGTCGCTGCGCGCCGTCTGCACCAGGGTGCGCACTTCGGGCGCGTCGAGAGCGCGATCGAAGACCAGCACGTCGTCGATGAAGCCATAGAATTGATCTTGGACCCCCAGAGAGCGCGCCAGGCGGCCCAGATAGAGCGGGCCGGAAAACGCGCGCTCCGTCACGCCCCACGTGTCGAGCAGCTCACCGTTCAGGAATAATCGAGCCTGCGAGCCACGCACGCTGATCACTAGCTCTAACCAGCGCGGACTCGTCTGGGGCGGCGCCCCGTAACGGAAGTCGTGATTCGACAAGATCGGCGCCGGTAGCGGGCTCGTCGAGGTGACGCCGCCCAGACTCACCTCGACCGCGGGTTGACCGAGCGACGCATACGGCGCCATGCCCACGCGGTAGCCACCGCTCTCGTCCGAAACCAAAACCCCGCGATACGCGCCCTCGTAGAACGGCATGAAGCGCACGACCAACGTGTGGTCGCCGTTTAGCCGCGTCGAATCGAACGCGAGCGTGGCAAAGCCGGTAAACCCCAGCGCGAGCGCGCGTCTCACCGAGCGTTCAGCACCGGGCGCTGGCACTGGTGTGGTTGCGCTCGGGCTCGGGCGTGCCTCGACCGGCGAGCGTGAGCACGCTTCGAGCGCGATCCACAACATCACTGCCAAGCGACCTATGCCCCTGAAGCTTCGATTCGCCACGGTACCCGCAACCTTCGACCAGGACTTGGGCTAGCGGGCCTTCTTCGGTGCCGGCACGGGCGCCAGGCAATCCGAACCGCCCGCGGATGACCCGCCGAAAGGGTTTGGCACCGCAAACGACACGCTGCTGATCGCCCAGCCCTCTTCGTCTTCCGAACGCACTCTCCGCGCGATGTTCGGCCCCTTGGTGTTGAAGCTGAGCACGATGGTCTCCCCGAGATCGCGCACCGTCGTTCCTCGGTCGAGGACGAGCCACGGCTCGATCGGAGCGTCTCCGTCGATGAAATTTTCGCAGTTCTCGTCTCCGGTGACGCGGAGCCAGGGGCGCTCCACGCCGCGCTCCAGGTAGCGCATGATACGGCCGTCCGCAGCGAGCTCGATTTCGACGTTCACCGTGACCTGACGCTCAATCATCGGCTTGTCGAATTCCAATGCTTGCAAGTTTGCTAGCCATTCTTTCGGGGTCGGATACGCCCACGACATCGCGACTGGGATCGACACCAGCTGGCCATCGTTGCGAGCCTGCACGCGCATCCGCTGAGCGTCGGGCTGATACGAGATCCTACGTTTGTCGCGAAAGAACGCTTTCACGTTGCGGATGACGTCAGCAACGCTCGTGTTGCGAAGCGTGATGAAGTCCTGCAGCGTTGCTTGGCAGTCTGCGCGCAAGAACTCGAAGTCACTGCCATCCTTGTAGCCGGCAAAGAAGTGATCGAGCCGGCCCGGAAGCGTGGTTCGTGTGGGCGGAGCCGCAGACGGCGTGGCGACGGGAATGGCGCTAGCTGACGATACCGGCACAGCAGCCGACGCCACGACGACCGGTGACGACGCAGCGCCTGCGGCGGAGGATGACGCGGGCGTGGCTGATACCGCGGACGAGGCCGACACCGCGGACCTTGCAGCAGGAGCCGGCGGTTCGGCGCGAGCAGGAGAGGCAGCCGACACGCCGGCGGGTGCTTGGCAGGCTGTCAATAACGCAATACCCGCTCCGGCGATGAAATTCTGCCTCATTCTGCCTGCCACAGCTCGAACACCAGCACGCCTCGGCGAAGCCGGGGAGACATTTCGTGCCTGCGAGGAACTAGAAAGAAAGGGCGAGCTCGTGCCGGCGAACAAAACGCCCGGCATCGATTGAGTCACGGCTCGAGCCCGAGTAGATATTGCCCAGGCTGCCGGATGGCCGAGGGTGAAATTGAAGCGGGTCAACTGCTCGCCGGAAAGTATCTGGTCGAGCGTCTCATCGGCCGTGGCGGCATGGGCTCAGTCGTGGCCGCTGTCCACCAGCGGTTGAACGAGCGCGTCGCGATCAAGGTACTTTCGAGCTTCAGCGGGGACGCCATCAGCAGGTTTCTGCGCGAGGCGCGGGTGGCCGCTCGGATTCGCAGCGAGCACGTCGCGCGCGTGATGGACTTGGGCGAACTCCAGTCGGGCGTGCCCTACATCGTGATGGAGTACCTCGAGGGAGAGGATCTATCTGCCTTATTGAAACGAAGCGGGCGATTGACGGTCGATGAGGCGGTCGACTTCGTGCTGCAAGCTTGCGTTGCGCTGGCGGACGCACACGTGCTCGGCGTGGTCCATCGTGATTTGAAGCCCGCCAACCTCTTTTGCACGCGTCGCAGCGACGGCAGGCGCGTGATCAAAGTCTTGGATTTTGGCATCTCCAAACTCACTGACGCCGAAAGCCCAGCTCATCTCGAAGGAACGCCCGACACCTTGACCGCAATGACGATGGGGACGCCTCTCTACATGTCCCCCGAGCAGATGCGCAGCGCCAAAGGAGTGGACGTCAGAACAGACATATGGGCGCTTGGCATCGTTCTCTTCGAGCTGCTCGCCGGTGAACCACCGTTTCGCGGGGAATCGTTGGCGCACCTGGCCTTGAGCGTAACGTTGGAGCCCGCTCCTGCGCTTTCTCGCTTTCGCTCGGACTTGCCACGCGGACTCGAAGAAGTCGTGCGCCGCTGCTTGGAGAAGGATCGCGAGCAGCGCTTCGCCAACGTCGCCGAACTGGCTCACGCACTCGAACCCTTTGCGCCGAAACAAGCCACTTTGCTCGTTGAGCGCATCGCGGCCATTTCGCGAACCGCGACGGCAGCAAGCGAACACGAAGCTCCCACACAGAATGAAGAAGCTGCTGCAGAGCCCCACGCGCGAGACAACATCACGCGAGTTGCTCGAGTCGTCCCAGGAACGATGGCGCCTTGGACGACGCACAGCTCCGTCCCGTCCCCATCGAACCACAAGCGGCTCCTGCTTGCCGCCCCCGTCATTGCGCTCGTGGCTGCAGTCGGTTTCGGCGCGGGGCAGCTCCTGCGCGCCGGTGATTCACCAATTCCAAGCGCAACGCCGCGTGCCGCAACACCAGCGCCATCCTCGAGCGAGCGCGTTTTGCCGCAAGAATCCGCCTCGTCGCCCCCGATGATGCCCATCGATCCGCCGCCGCCGCCGTCAGTCCTCAAGCCGAGCGGCGACGGTCCGGAAAGCATCCAGCCACGCCCTGCGCCGCCGAAAAATCCGAGCAAGGCGCCTGTCGTTCCTTCGAAACCGGTCACTGCGCCGCTTCACAGTTCAGCACAACCGCCCGCGCCTAGCGTCCGCGCCACCGGCAATATCGGAGCCTTACCTGCATCCGACTGCAACCCGCCGTACACAATAGATGCGCAAGGGCGAAAGCACTTCAAGCGACAATGCTTTTCAAACACCAAGCCATAGCCTGCCCAGCCTTTCGGGCCTGCGAGCGCGAGCTCGACGCGCGTCTCGCGTTCATCGGCGCTCTCGCGAGCCTACTCGCCCTGCCGGCACCCGCTCAGGCGCAGGCGCGCGACACGGCTGCCTGTTTGGATGCCAACGAGCGCTCCATCACGCTCGAAAATGACGGAAAGCAGCTCGCGGCGCGCGAGAACCTACGCGAATGCGCTGCGCTCGAATGCCCGACGGAAATCCGTGAAGAGTGCGAACGTCGACTTACGGAGATCAACCAAGTCATTCCCAGTGTGCTGTTCGAATTCGGCGACGAACAAGGCAAGCCCATCAGCCCCGTGCAGATCCGACTCGACGGCGAGCTCCAGCCCGCCCAAGCAGCGACTGCGCTGATCGAGGCAAATCCGGGGCAGCACGTGTTCGTGTTCGAGGCTCCCGGTTATGCTCCCATCCGCAGCGAGCTGGTCCTCAGTGCGCGGCAGCTGCGCCGTCCCGAGCGCATCACCTTCTCAGCGGCAACACCCGCCGCAACGGAGAGCGCCCCCTCGAACCAACAAGGTCTTCACGGTCAGCGCCTCACTGCGCTGATTTTAGGCGGAACCAGCGTGGTCGCGGCTGGCTTTGGTACTGCGTTCGGCCTGATGGCGATACACAAGGACGGCGAGGTCGATAAAGCTTGCGATGCCCAGCGCTGTGAAAACCCGGCCGACACGCAAAAGTCGAGGACCGCGGTCACCCAAGGCAACCTCTCCACGGCGTTCTTCGCCGTCTCGGCCGCTGCGGCCGCTGGAGGCCTCGTGTTGTGGTTCACCTCGCCAGAGGATCAACCCAAGGAAAAAACTCTCCAATTGGGTGTGGGATTCGGAGCTCTCCGACTCCGGGGCACGTTCTGATGCAATTCAAATGGCTCTCTTGCCTTTCGTTCGCCCTGGCGGCTGGCTGCAATTGGCTCGCTGGGATTGACGCACGCGAAACCGCACAGGCCGCCGTTGGGGGCGAAGCTGGAGCGATTGTCGGCGGTGGTCCCTCGGGCCACGGCGGTGCTGGAGGTTCGAGCAACACCGCGCATGGAGGCCTCGGTGACGCCGGGAGCGGCGGAATCGACGCTGGCGCGGGCGGGGCCGCTGGTGATGACGAGAGCGGAGGAGCGACGAGTAGCGGAGGAGGAGGAGGTACAGCGAAAGGCGGTAGCGCTGGTACTGGCGGCAGGGGTGGCGCGGGCGGAGCCACAAGTCCAGTTGAGTGCCGGCCGGGCTATACCAAGGAGCTCGATGCGACGGACTGGCGGATCAATACGGGGATCCCTATGGGAGGCAATTCGGGGTGGATTGACCCGTTACCCAAGGATGATCCCATAGGACTCTTCCAAGAAGACGGAACGTGCGTCTGTGTCACGGGCAGGCGAACTAGCTATGCCGACCTCTATTTCATCCCGAGGCAGGGTCCAGTTAACTTCAACACTTTGAACATCAGACTCATTAGCGCGCCAAATATGGTGATACCAACGATCTACGTTCACGTCCAAGGCGAGGACCCAGGTAAGAAGCATTGTCTGGTCATTTTCGATCAACAGTCAAAGGTGACTCAGGGAACCGAGCTGCAGCTGCACAGTGCAGATTTCGTAAGCAATTCGAACTGCAATGAACCTAATCACGATCTCGCAGCGAATAGCTTGATCGACACAATTTTCTTACAGTTCGCTGATTACGGGGCAGAGGAGCGCAAGGATTTCGATCTCTGCGTTCTCTCGCTCAGCGTTAATTAGCCCAGCAGGCGAAATACGCCGCCCAAGGCAGCGTAGCCTGATGTAGAAGCGGAAACTCCGCCCACCCCTCAGGTTCTCCCGCCCAGGTTCGCAACTGTCCCTCATGCCTCAGCTCAAAGCACTTCGATGGTGGATCATCGTTCTGCTCATGCTGGGCGGGATCGTCAATTTTCTCGCTCGAAACTCACTGGGCATCGCCAAGCCCACACTCTCGAGCGAGCTCGGACTCACCGATCAGCAATATGCGCTGACCCTCACCTGCTTTCAGGTCGGTCTGATTCTGCAGCCAGTCTGTGGCTATTTCCTGGAATGGCTGGGGTTGCGCGTGGGCTTCGCCCTCTTCGCCATCGCCTGGTCAGTCGTCAACATGGCGCACGGCTTGGTTGGCGGTTGGCTCGGCCTTGCGTCGTTGCGCGGCTTGATGGGCTTTGCGGAAGGCTCGGCAAACCCAGCCGTGATGAAAACGATCTCCGCTTGGTTTCCAGCACGCGAACGCGGCCTAGCTAGCGGGATCTACAATGTCGGGGCCTCGCTTGGCTCGGTGCTGGCCCCGCCGCTCGTGGCCTGGGCCATCTATGCCTATCACTGGCAAGCCGCCTTCGTCGTCACCGGCGGAATCGGTATCATTTGGGCCGGGCTGTGGCTCGCCTTGTACCGCGACCCATCACTGCACCCATTACTCAGCGAAGGCGAACGCAGCTACGTGTTGGCGGGCAAAGAGCGCCACTTGCAAAGTGGCAGCACGCCGCCGTCGATCATCAGCCTGCTCCGCCAGCGCAATTTCTGGGGCATTGGCTTACCGCGACTGCTCGCTGACCCAACCTGGGGAACATTGTCTTTCTGGGTGCCATCGTATTTCGTGGCAGCGCGTCACTTCGATCTGAAGCAGCTCGCAATCTTTACCTGGATGCCATTTCTCGCGGCGGACATTGGCAGCCTATCGGGCGGCCTTATCGCGTCGGCGGTACAACGTCATACCCGCTTGTCGTTGGTCAATGCGCGGCGCACCGCGTTTACCGTGGGCGTCCTGTTAATGCTACCGGTCGCATTCGTCGGCACCGTCGAGAGCCCCTACTTCGCGGTTGGCCTGCTGTGCTTGGGTGGATTCGCACACCAAACCCTGTCCGTGACCGTGATCACGATGTCGACCGACTTGTTCCGTCAGAACGAGGTCTCGACCGTCACCGGGATGGCCGGAACTTGCGGCAACTTGGGCACGATGATCTTCACGCTGCTGCTCGGGAAATTGCTCTCGACTTACGGCTACGCACCCTTCTTCGTCGCGCTTCCGTTGCTCGACGTGCTCGGTGCCGGCCTACTCTGGGCGCTCGTGCGCGAACGCTCGGCTGACAACGTCGACGAACCGCCGTTATCAGCAGCGCACTGACAGCTATATAAACGATGTGCGTGTAGGGACTCCGCAGCATCCGTGCAGGCAATTGCACGAGTTCCGCTCTCGAATCGCAAAAGCCGCTGAAATTCCGTTCTATTTGGCGGAAATCGCCACCAGAACCGCCCACTCGAAACGACATCGAGAAGCCACACAGAAACCTTGTTTACCGATCACGATATGACGCGCACGAGCGCACGAGCGATTGATGACTTGACGCTCGAGGGTGATATCTATACTGTCGCGTAGCGGGCTTGCGGTATGTTCTTGCGAGAAGATCGCGCGTTCAGCGAAACCGCGTCGAACTAACGCCGTATCGCATTTCGGGCTCGGGTGCTCCAACAGAGCGACTCGCAACACGAGGTCGTAGGTTCGTGACCAATTCAATGAACGAAGAATCCTTGCCTTTGGTCGACGCTGACTCTGTCCGGCAGGCGCGTGTCGGTCGCTATCGGTTGATTACGCGCCTGGGTAGCGGCGGCATGGCCGACGTCTATCTGGCGGTTTCCGGCGGCGAAAACACCCGTTTTCAAAAGCTTTTAGTGGTCAAGGTTCTGAAGCCAGAGCTCGTCGCTGAACCTGAGTTCATCGAAATGTTTCTGGATGAAGCGCGCCTGGCGGCACGCCTCAGTCATCCCAACGTCATCCAGACACTGGAAGTCGGGCAGGACAGCGGCCGCTACTTCCTGGCGATGGAGTATCTCGAGGGTCAGCCGCTGAACCGTTTGATCAATCAGCTCGATTCGTTGCCGGGTTTCGATCTGTGCTTTCGGCTGATGGTTCTCGTACGAGCGCTTTCGGGTCTGGACTACGCCCACGAACTCAACGACTACGACGGGAAAGCGCTCAGCGTCGTTCATCGAGACGTCTCTCCGGGTAACATCTTGGTGGGCTATGACGGGCAAATCAAACTGACCGACTTCGGCATCGCGAAGGCTCGCGACTCGACGAGCGAGACGCGGGTCGGCATGTTCAAGGGCAAAGCCGCATACATGGCCCCCGAGCAAGCCAAGGCTGGTGAGGTGGATCGCCGAGCAGATATCTACTCTGCCGGAGTGATCTTGTGGGAACTCGCCGTTGGTCGTCGCATGTGGCAGGGTCTGACCCAGGCCGAGATCTTCTCGCGCGTGATCGCCGGAAACTTGCCGGTGCCGAGCAAGGTCGGTCGCAACGTGCCTCCGGCGCTCGAACGTATTTGCCTCAAAGCGCTCGCGCGCCGCAGGGAGGACCGTTACCCCAGCGCAGCAGCGCTCGCTGAAGATATTGAGGGATTTTTGCGGTTCAACTTCGCTCCCCGGACAGATCGGGAGCTCGGGCGCATGCTTAGCGAAGCCTGCAGCGCGGAACGCGCACGCATCCGCGAAATCATCGAGACCGAGCTGTCGCCAAGCGCGCGCGGCAGCGACCTCGTGAAAGACCTGATTTTGGGCGAAGTGCCACCCGAGACGCCGCGCACGGACGCGAGCAGCCTCACGTCCACCGCGGCCACACGCGCGTACGGGGTCCGTCAAACCTCCATCCCGCCGACAGTCTCTGGTTCACCCACGACGATGCCTGGCGGGGTGCTGCCCGAGCCCGAGCCCAACAAGCACAAGCGCGTCCTAGGACTCGGAGTGCTGATTGCGGGCGTCGCGCTCGCCTTCGTTCTCGGACTGCGCGCCGGCGTTGGCGGAACCTCGGCCAAAGCTGCGGACGTTCACGCCCTCGTCGGGGCGGGTGCCCCGCAGCCCCCAGCAGAGCAAGCGCGAGGCGTCACGAACACGGAAATCACGCTCGGCATGAGCGCCGTCTTTTCGGGACCCACTCGTCAGCTCGGTGAGAGCATGAAGCTCGGCTTGGAGACGGCGTTTTGGCTCACGAACCAGCAGGGCGGTGTGCACGGGCGAAAGCTCAACCTCATTGCGCTGGATGATGGCTACGAAGCAGCGCGCGTGCCCGAGACCATGCGAGACCTGACCGAGACGCGCAAGGTGTTCGCGGTGATCGGAAACGTGGGCACCCCGACGTCGGCAGTCGCAGCGCCCTACGCCTCGCAGCACAAGACAGTGTTTTTTGGCGCCTTCACCGGCGCGCCGGTGCTCCGCCAGGACCCCCCGGATCGCTACGTGTTCAACTA
>DASQCO010000129.1:0-44232 GCA_035634635.1 Polyangiaceae bacterium | reverse complement strand
GCTGGGGACGAACCTCCCGTTTGTGGAGCGGAACCACCCGTTGCAGGCGACCCACCGGGGTCACCGAGGCCAGCGCTGCCGCCAGCGTCAGAACCTGCGCCGTCCGGCGGGGTGTTCGGGCCGGGCACCGTGCCATCGGTGATGGCCGTCGCGCACGAGAGCAGTGCACTGATCGCCAACAGCCCGCCCACACTTCGCAAGTTCTTCATCCACACTCCGGAAACGTTAATATTTGCCGCAAATTTTAAGGTGCGACTTGTATCCCAGGGATAGCACGTTCGCTACACCCAGCACGCAGCTCTCTCGGAAAATTCGGCCCGCCCACCACCACGCCGCCGCGCTCGCTGTATAACAAAAGGATCTTAACGAATACCGTCGCCTACTTGTCATCTTCCAGCGCGAAGAAGCCACGAATGGACTTCAGGATGCGGCTGCGTTCGCTGCTCAGTCGCTCGCTTTTCGCATCCAAATCCAGTCCATCGCGGGCGGCTTCGAGTTCGACGCGTCGCGTGGCCAGCACGCTCGAGATCTCACTAGCGATCTCAGGGCGATGCTGGATGATACCTTCCAAATCTTTTCGGTCGACGCGCAGGCACTGCACGTCGTCTTGCGCGATCACCGTCGCTTCACGCGGCTGCCCGGTCATTAGCGCCATTTCGCCGAAGAAATTGGGGGCTTCCAGTACGGCCACTTGGCGCTCGTCACCATCCGGGGCGCTCACTCGCACGGCGGCGCTGCCCTTGAGCAGCACGTAGAGCCAATGCGCCTTGGCACCCTGGCGGGTGATCACTTCACCCCGACTGAACGGCGCTAGCCGCGCTGAGGCGGCCAGCATGCGCTGCTCGTCTTCCGAGAGGTTCGCGAACAGGTCGATCGCCGCCAGCGCGGACATGTGTGATTCGAGCTCTCTCGCGCGCTTGCGATCGCGGTGCTCGGTGTCGTCTTGCGAAACGAAGATGGTCTTGGCCGGAATCGCGAGCGGGATTTGGGCGCGCTTCAACGCGGCGTAGATGCGCTCACGCACCAGTGAATTGGTCGAGTCGTTGCGCGAGAAGTCAGTCAGCCAATAGCGCGCGGCGTAGTAGCAAACGCTGTCACCGTTGTCGCGCGCCATGTCGTGACAGATGCAGTGCGGCTTGGGATCGCTAGCGACTCCCGAAAGCGGCGCACCTTGCAGCGCCTGTTCGACGACGCGAATCACGTCCGCCGGTGCGAAGCGAAAGTCCACGTTGAAATACACCCACATTCGCCGCTGAACAGGCCGACCGCTGCGCTTGCCGAGTACGCGGATCGACTGCGTCATCAGCTGACCATTGGGAATGATCAAGGTGTCCCAATCACGGGTTTCGATCACCGTGTGGCGCCAGCGAATCTTTTTGACCTCACCCTGGGTCTTGTTGTCGAGCTCGATCCAATCACCCTCGTTGATGGAGTCATCGAGCTGGAGCGAAATGCCGCCCACGACGTTGCCAAGCGTCGCCTGCAACGACAAACCGATCACGGCCGTGACCACCGCGGACGTCGCGACGATGCTGGTCAAATTGACCCCCGCGCGATGCATGAGCACGCCGAGCGCCACGACGTACGCCGCGCCGACCATCACGTCGTGCAGGATGTCGGGATAGTCGACCCGAAGCGCCCGCAGCAGCAGGTCGAACAGGGCGATGGCCGCCAGATTGATCACCAGCAGCAGCTGGAGCACATTCGCGGCCACCAGCAGGCCCGCGACCAAACCTGGGGCCGAAGTCCAATGCAGGGCTACGCTCACGACCAACGTCGCCGCATAGAAGCCGAGCAGGATCACGGAACGGCGCAGGCGACGCCGCGGCGCGGCCGGCAACAGCCGCAAAAGGCCTGCAACCACGACCACCGCCAGGGCGAACCCAGCGAAAACCAGCCACTGATCTGTCACGGGTCCGTAACCCTACCTGAAATGAGTCGGAAAATCGCGGGGATCGCTCTGTTAGTATCGTCCGACTATGGGTCGTCCGAGCTTGTTCGAGGTTGGCGCAACGCGGTCACTGCTACTCGGCATCGCGGGCGGCACGGGCAGTGGCAAGACCACTTTGGCCCGCAAGATCGGCGAAGCCCTCGGCGAGAGCTCGACGCTGATTTCACACGATTGGTATTACCTGGATCGCACCGGCTACACGCCCGAGCAGCGCGAGGCCATCAACTACGACGAGCCCGCGGCTTTGGACAATGCGCTGCTCGCCAGCCACTTGGACGAGCTACGCCAGAGCCGCAGCGTGCAATGCCCACAGTACGACTTCGCCACCCACACGCGCCGCGCCGAAACCGTCACCGTGCCCGCGTGCCACGTGGTCGTGGTCGAGGGCATTTTGCTGTTCGCCGTGCCGGAACTGCGGGACCGCTTCGATCTGCGGTTGTTCGTCGATACTGATGACGACATCCGGCTGCTCCGCCGCATTCGGCGTGACGTGCTCGATCGCGGCCGAGACCTACATTCGGTCGAGCAGCAATACCGCGGGAGTGTCCGGCCAATGCATCGGTTGCACGTCGCACCGAGTAAGCAGCATGCCCACCTGATCGTGCCCGAAGGTGGCGAAAATGCCGAAGCACTCGATGTCATCGTCGGCAGATTGCGCTATTTGTTGGACACAGTCTGAGGATTGCTGGGATGGCCAAGCGCGCGCCGAAACGAAGCAACCGAACTCTCCGTCGTGAGCAAGAGCGAGCCAAAGAGCGCCTGAAAGAAGACCGCGAGCGCCTGTTCTCGTTGGAGGCTGGCGGTAACCCGGAGCGTCCGCTGGACGCTGGCTCGGCGGCAGTCATCGAGAGCCACGCGCTGAGCGTGCCCTGCCCGCTTTGCGGCGCCCACCACGAGCTCGTCGAGCATTCGGCACACGTGAAGAACGGCGTGCGCCTGCGCGAAACCAAGCTGCGCTGCCGGCAATGCGGCAGCGCGCGCTCGCTCTGGTTCAAGATCGTCGGGCCGAGTTTGAACTGAGCGGTGCGCGCGCAGCGGCTTTCTCCGCGATCCCGAGCGCGGCGAGCTCTCGCACCTTCCGCACCAGCTCGGGCGGCGCAAACGGCTTTTGCAGAAATACGAAACCTCGCTCAACGACGTCGTGGTTCACGAGCGCGTCATTCGCATAGCCGGACATGTACAGTACCTTTAGGTCGGGCCGCAGCAACAAGAGCAACTCGATGAGTGCTGGCCCGTTCATGCCCGGCATCACCACGTCGCTCACCACGACGTCGAAATCGGCCGGGCGCTCGTGGAAAATGGTCAGGGCGACGCTGGCATTTTCGGCCTCGACGACTTGCATGTGATGTTGCTCGAGCACGCGTCGCGCGACGGAGCGAACCATCTCTTCGTCTTCGACCAGCAGCACGCGAATCGGCGCCTTCGTCGGCAGCGTCGCTTCGACATGGGTCGCAGGCGGTTCGCTGATCTCGCCAGGGGTGGCGGGTAAGTAGACTTTGAAGGTCGAACCAAAGCCCGGCTCGCTGTGCACCGTGATCGAGCCACCGCTCTGCTCCACGATGCCGAACACGGTGGCAAGGCCGAGGCCCGTCCCACGACCGCGCTCCTTGGTGGTGAAGAACGGCTCGAAGATGCGGGCGCGCGTCGCCTCATCCATGCCCTGACCGGTGTCCCGAACGGTGAGCATCACGCAAGAGCGAAGCGGGCGATCCGCCTCACTCAGATCGACGTGCGACGACTCGAGCGAGATCTGTCCACCGTTTTCGATCGCGTCGCGTGCGTTGACGACCAAATTCAAAATCACCTGCTCGATTTGCCCCGGATCGGCTTTGATCAACGCAGGTTTCGGCGACAGCCTGAGCGCCAGAACGATGTGTTCACCGATCAAGCGCCGAAGCATCTTCTCGAGCTCCGTGATGATCGCATTGAGATCCAAGACCTCGGGCGTCGACACTTGCCGCCGGCTGAACGCTAGCAACTGGCGCGTGAGCGTCGTGGCTTGCTCGGCGGCGCGGCTGATCTGCGTCAGGTCGTCTTTCATCGACGGCGCGGTTCCCGCGTCGTTGAGTAGCGCTTCGGCGTAACCCGCGATTACGGTGAGCAAGTTGTTGAAATCATGCGCGACGCCGCCGGCCAGTAGCCCCGCGGCTTCCAGCTTTTGAGCTTGGCGAAGCTGCTGCTCGCTCTTGCGCAGCGCCTCTTCCGCTAGTTTGCGGTCCGCGATTTCTTGCGACAGCTCGGCGTTCAAGCGTGAGAGCTGTGCCGTACGCTCGACCACGCGCTGCTCCAGCTCGTCGCGTGTCCGCTGCAACTCCTCAGAGATGAGTTTTTGCTCGGTGATGTCTTCGGAGATCCCGAGTAAAAAACGAGGGACTCCAGCGCTGTCTCGCAATGGGATCTTCTTGGTGCGCAACCAGCGCAGGCCCCGCGCCGTCTGAATTGGCTCCTCATTTATTTCTAGTAGCTTGCCGCCGGCCAGCGTTTCTCGATCCTTACGAATGAAGTGTTCGACCTGCTCGGGCGGCCAAAAATCGTGGTCGGTCTTGCCCAGGAGCGCGCTGCGCGGCATCCCCAAAAGCTCTTCGCCGGCTCGGTTGAAGCGACTGAAGGCTAGCCGTTCGGCGTCCTTCACGAAGATCATGTGTGGGATATTCTCGATGATCGCATCGAGAAATGCGCTCGGGTCGGACAGCTCGTGTTGGTCAGGCGACGGCGGCGACGACGGCGCCGAAGGCTCCGTCGCCTGCATAGGCGCGTCCCCGCGCTTGCCGACCTTTGGCTCGTCCACTCAGAGTCGAGGCTACTCCCCATTTCGAGCGCAGAGAAACCCACCTCTGGAATCGGCTGATTCCAAGCTATGCTGCGATATCATGCCAATCGCAATCGCGTGCTCGCCGAGGAGCGATGTTCGCTAAGCGGGGCCGCAGCTTCGGCTCTCGCGTGCGATTGGGGGTGCTGCTCGCGTTGCTCCTGGCCACGCTCACCTGGGCGTGGCACGACGTTCGTTCGCGGCGCTCACGCAATGACTGGCACAGGCCGCTCGAAGTGGCCGTTGCGTTCGTGCAATTGGGGCCGGTCGATCCGGGTGCAATCGCGACACTGCGCGCGCGTTTCCCCGCGCTGGAAGCGCGCTTGCGCGACGAATATCGCCGCCACGGCGGGCAATTGCCCGAGCCTGTTCGCTTCACGCTCTTCGGCCCGGTCACGGTCGACCGTGCCCCACCTGGCGACCCGGACGCGACACTGCCGAGCCTCGCTCGACACGCATACGAGCTATGGCGTTGGACGCATGCCGTCGACGTCGGAAGCAACTTGCCCGCGCGCGGCTTCGACTCGCGCATCTACCTATTGCTGAGCGCGCCGCGTGACCGACAGCGAAGCTGGGTGGAGGGCTCGAGTGAACTCGGCGGTCGCGTCGGCGTAGCGCGCGTCGAACTCGGCGCGTCCACGGTGGATCTTGCGCTGTTCGTGATCACGCACGAGCTCTTTCACACGCTCGGCGCAAGCGACAAGTACGACGCGAACGGGCGCGCATTGCTGCCCGAAGGTTTGGTCGAACCCGAGCGCGTGCCGCTCTACCCACAGCGCTACGCAGAAGTCATGACCCGCAATCTCGTCATTGCTCCGGACACCGAGCGACCGCCCGACTCATTGCGGGAGCTCGGTGTCGGCGCGCTGACTGCCCGCGAGATCGGCTGGTCGCACAGCGAACGCCCAAAATAACAGTGTCGCCGTCCGGGCCGGCGGTGCACGGGGCGCGCTTGCTCCGCGCCACATGCCTGATTCAGCCACGCGCGTGGTACTGTCGAAGGATGAGTCGTGCCCGCGAACACTCGCTCGAGCGTGGCTTTTGCCTCGGCTTGGCGGGTTTCTGCGTGTGCCTGGGTTGTTCTTCGGACTTATCGGCGACTGGCGGCGGCAGCGGTAACGGCAACGCTGGCGGCGGCGCTGGCACGAGCCACGCTGGCGACGGCGGAAGCGGTGAGACTGCCGGCGGGTCGCCGTCCACAGCGGGCGGCGCTGGCGCGGTTGGAGGAACCACGGGTGCCAATACGGGCGGCACGAGCAGTCACGGTGGCATGAGCAGTCACGGTGGTAGCGTCGGCAATCCCGGCGGCTCAGGAGGCTCAGGTCACGGCGGTAAGGGAACTTGCGAAATCATGGAGTGCTTTGTCGCCAACACCTGCTTGGACAAATGCGGAGGCAACGTGGTCTACACCGGTTGCTGCGCGTGCGAACCACCATCCGTCAACAAGCTCACCTGCACGGGCACGCCTTGAGTCACGTTCGCAGCTGATGAATTCCGTACCCGATCTGCTCGATCCAGAGCCACACCGAAGACTGGACGCACGCGCGCTGCGCGAGGCGCTGACCTTCGCCTTCGCGACCGGCGGCACGTCCGAGAGCTTCAGCAAAATCTGGGATCGCGCAGAGTTTGGCGCGAGCGATTTCTCGAGTGATTGTTTCGCGCGCGAGTTGTTTCTGAGCGACTTCGTGACCCGCTGCCTGGCCTTCACGGTCGCCGGACAAAAATACGTGCCGGAGCGCGGACACTTGCAGCGCTTGATCGCCCACCCGCCGAGTGCTCTGCGAGTCACGCAATTTCGCCATGAAATCCTGCGTGAACTGAGCGCTACGCCAGAACGCGCCGAGGAACTCGGCCGACTGGCGCTGAAGATCCGCGGCTTGGTGCAGCGCTTGGAAGCGCCGGATCGCGGCAAACGCTACGACGCCATTGGTCGGCGCGTCGACATTCTGCGTTCGGTGCGCGAGCTCTTGGACGAACTCGCGACGGCATTCGACGGAGCAGGTCCGGGTCTCGAGCGCATTCGCCAGTTCGCAATCGCACAGCAGGCAACGCCGGCGTACGACACCTTGGTCAATCTACTCGACCACGAGAGCGATCGCGCCACGATCGAACTCAGAGTCAAGGTTGGCTACGACGGCGAACTGCGCAGTTTTCAAATCGTGCGCGCCGGTGAGAACCAAGAGAACCCTTTTTATCGCACGCGAGCGTCGCGCTTGCTCACCAAGCTCACCCTCTGGCTTCGAGGTTACGGCTTCCGCGAAGCCGAACTACTCGGTCGGCTCGCCAACGCTGCTTTTGACGGTGTGCAAGATTGCGTGATCTCGCTGTTCCAGTTGCTGGTCGACATGGAATTCTACCTGGCGAGCCTCTCTTTGCGCCAACTCGCCAAACGCAACGGGCTGGAGATGTGCCTGCCCGAGTTCAGCACCGCGACCACGGGCCAAAGCAGACTCGACGCGCTCTTCAATCCCTTCTTGTTGCTCGAGGGTCGCCCGCCCAAGAGCGCCGACATCAGCGCGGATGCGCGTGCGCTGGTCATCATCACGGGCCCTAATTCCGGCGGCAAAACCCGACTACTCCAGGCGCTCGCGCTCGCGCAACTGCTCGGTCAATCGGGTTCGTTCGTGCCCGCGCGGCACGCTGAGCTGCAAGTACGACATGGCCTCTTCGTATCGCTCTCGCACGAGGTGAGCTCGGATCAACGCGAGGGTCGTCTCGGCACCGAACTCTTACGCATTCGTCGCATGTTCGAGCAGCTCCGCTTCGGAAGCTTGGTAATCTTGGACGAGCTGTGTTCTGGCACCAACCCTTCCGAAGGTGAAGAGATCTTCGAGCTCGTGGTCTCGCTGCTCGCGGAGCTCGAACCGCAAGCCTTCATCACCACGCATTTCCTGCAATTTGCCTCGCGACTGGAGAAGGAGCGACCCGTGTCACGCCTTTCATTTCTGCAGGTCGAGCTAGACGCTCAAGAGAACCCCACGTACGGCTTCGTGCCGGGCGTGGCCACGACTTCACTCGCTGAACGCATCGCTGAACGGCTCGGCGTCACACGCGAAGCGTTGAAAGAATTGGTCGAACGCGCGAAGGCCCAGCCTTCGGGGGCAAGCAATGGCTAAGGTAGATTTTTGGGGCCTCACACGTCCGGTTCAAGAGCGCTTCCTCGCAACCACTGCAGGCGCGGCCGCGCCCGCGCCGCTGGCGATTCGTCCGCTCGGAACGGATCCGCGCAGCCTCGTGTACGGCGGCTTCGGCGTCGCCGCGACGCTCGGCGGGATCGCCTTGCTGCGCGTCGGATTCGGCGATCTGAGCAGTCGGATCGCGCTGGCGCCGAGCACCTTCATTGCCTTGTATTCGGGCTGCTTCGTGCTCGCTGCTGCCAGCTTCTTCATGGCCGTCGCGCGCTACGTGAAAGCTTACGCGGTGCCCTACCCCCCCGCGCTCTACCTGTACCCGATTGGCGTCATCGACGCGCGCGCGCCCGAGTTCGTCGTCCACCGCATCACCGAACAGACCGAAGCGCGCTTCGACATGGCGCGTTCCGCGTTGCGAGTGGAGCTCGAAGGGGGACACTTCGAATTTCCAACGACCGACGCGACGCAGGCAGAACAAGCCGCCGCGACGGTGCTCGGCTTGCGCGACAAATTGGCGACTTCAGGTCCCGTGTCGAGCGCGCGTGAGCAAGCGCTCGCCGATCCGCTGATCGACAACGGCTTCAAGAACCCGTTCGCCCCCGCAGAGAGCCTGCGCAAAGAACTGCCCAAGTGGCTGAAGTTCTGGCCCTTCATGGCCTTATTTTTGGGGGTGCTCCTGGGCGGCGCGGCGTTCCTGATTCGCAATCACTTGAGCGAAAAGCGCCTGTACGCCGCCGCACGCCAGGCGGACACCACAGAAGCGTATCGCACCTATCTCGAACGCGGGGGGCACAACCCGGACGTGCAAGCGCTGCTCTTGCCGCGCGCGGAATTGCGCGACGCTCAACGCAGCGGCAACGTCACCGACCTCGAGCACTACCTCGACGCGCACCCCAACTCACCGATTAAGATCGAAATCGAGTCTGCGCTTCAACAAGCGCTCCTGAAAGAGCTCGCGCAGGCCGAAGCCGCCGGGACCCTCGGCGCCCTCAAAGACTTCCAAGCCAAGTATTCGCGCTACTCGTTCTTGAGCGCCAGCATCGACCGCGCTATCACCGCGCGCATCGACACCGCGCTCCGCCAACTCAAGCCCGCGTTGGCGCTCAACCAAGCGCGCCTCTTGCCATTCATGGAGCGGCTGCTGCGCTACACCGCCAAGAACGGCCCGCAGCTCACCATTCGCTTCCAGCGAAAGCCCACCGAAACCCTGCAGGCAGCAGAAAAATCCCTGCGTCAAAGCCCCTACTTCAGCGGCGAAAAGACGCTCCCCGGTCAATTCTTTGACGACGCCCACGAAACGCCGCGAGAGGCTGCCATGGCCGCCGCACTCGCCAGCGAATTGAACTCGCACTTTCCGCGCGATCTACTCGATGCGCAAGCGGGGCAGCCGGTCGAGCCAAACGCAGAACCGAAGGCCACCGTTCCCACGATCCTGGTCACGTATCATGTCGAACTTTCCGGTTCGTTCCCGAGCCGCAAACCGCGCTTTGCATTGTCAGGGATCGGGCTCATCACGAAGATCTCCTTCGACATTCCGGGTGACACCGACCCGCAAACGTTCAAGCTCACTGTCTGGCGTGCACCCGACCTGAGATCGATCTCGGATGCCAGCAACGCCGCCGACCTGTACGAGGCGATGGCGGGCGAAGCGTTCAAGCGCTTGACGAAGAAGTACCTGGCGACACTGTTCGTGGAGAAGTGACCGCGTGCCCGCTCACTTCTCGGCAGAGTAGTAATCGCCGTACAACTTGGCGATCACGGGCTTGCCCGCGTCCGTCAAATGCGGGCCACCGCTGGTGAACACGCTACAGTCCTTGGCGAAGAACTTCGGGGAAGCGACGACCGCAGGCGGCCCACCTGAAACCAGCATCGTGACTGCATCGTCGACGTATTGCGCGACCGAGCTGCCGGCTGCGTTGCCCGAATCACAAGGCGTATTGTTCGGCGCGCGCGTCATCGTGAGCAAATCGACACGCTTCAGCCGCGAGTACTTGGCCTTCAAGTTCGCGATCGACTGAGTGAGCGCTGTCACCCAAGCGTTCTTAGTGTTGATCGCGGAGTCCGACCCATCAGAGAACATATTGAAGATGACGCGATCTGGGTTGTCCGCGTTCATGCTGCAAGGTGAGGTCGGAGCCAACTTGTAGACGTCGTCAGCGCTCTTGGCCCAATCTTCGATATACGCCGGGTGGTGGTAGATTATCTCCCAGCGATCGTTCGGCACCTGATTTTCGAAGCCACTGGTGAACCACTCGCCTGTGCTATCGATGCCGATGACCAAGTTGCAGGTGTAGCTCTGCACGCTGCTAGCCCCAGCTGAGCCACTACCTGCGCCACCAACCGTGCCTCCCTGACCGCCACTCGTGCTGCCGGCCGTTCCGACGGCACCACCGACATTCGCCACGCCGCCCGCTCCGCCGCTCGCACTGCCGCCACTGGTCGAGCCTCCCGAGCCAGCCGTGCTGCTTCCGAGGGAGCCGCCGCTGTTGCCCGATCCGCCTATCGTGGGTGCAGATCCGCCCGTACCGGTTCCGCCCGTTGCAGAGCCGCCCTGACTCGTCGTACCTCCAACACCGTTTGATGTACCGCCTTGAGCGGCTGGTGCGGGGTCACTGCTCGAACACCCGAGAGCCAGCGAAACGCTCGCGATGACAATTGACGGAAGAAAAGCGAAGATCCGATTGGCGGCACACAAGGTCATGGCCAAACGTTCCCATCGCCGGCCACCCGCGCCAAGCAAATTTGATTTACTTTTGAGCCCAATGCCGTTGCGGCGGATTTCGCTAGCGCCACTTTAAACGGTGGGTGTCAGAACACCAAATCAACGGTCGTGTTCGCGCTTAGTTTTCCGCCGGAATCACCTCGGCTTTGAACATCGCCCAGACCGAGTTGGCCGACGGAGTTGGCGCCCCAGCACTTGATCGTACCGTTATCCAGGATCGCACAAGAATGGCTCTGCCCGGCCGCTATCTGCAGCGCACGTTGGCCGCCTAGATAGACCGCATCCATCGCGCTAGGCGTTGCGTTGGTCGCGTCGGCATTGCCGAGGCCGAGCTGCCCCGCGGAGTTGTCGCCCCAGCATTTGACCACGCCGCCATTGAGCAAAGCGCATGCGTGAGCTGCGCCCAGTGCAATTGCTTTCGCAGTTTGGCCAATCCCGATCTCGACCGGAGGAACCGCCGCAAGCTCCGTCGGAGTCAAACCGAGATAGACCGCACCAGGTCCCAACTGAGCGTCCGAGGAGTTGCCCCACAAGCGCAATGAACCATCACCCAAGATCACCGCGGAGACCCGCCCAGCAACTAGAGTCTGCACCGGCGACGCCCCGCTGAAAGTAAGCGGTGGCAAACCGCTGATCTCGCCTGCAAAATCGCCGATTCCTGGATCCCCACCCAGCTCGGCATAGTCGGAGTGCGTCGCGAACCAGATATTGCCCCAACACCTGAGCGTCCCGTCGTCCAGCAAGGCGCAGGTGACGCCATCTGCGGATGCACTGACGGCCTTTGCTTTGCGGCCGAGCTTGACCGCCGCCATTGGGTCTGGCGCCTGCAGGCTCGCACTGTTCTCAGTGCCGAGTCGGCCATAGCCGTTGGAGCCCCAGCACTTCACACTGCCGTCGTCCAAGACGGCACAGGTGTAGTCGGCGCCAGCACTGACGCTGATCGCCTTTCGACCTGCGCCGAGGGCGATTGGCTTCAGCGCGTTCCCCATCTGGTTGGGTTTATCGCCACGATTCGTCAGATCACCCGTGCCGAGTTGCCCAAACTGGTTGTTGCCCCAACACTTCAAATCACCACCGTCGAGCAGCGCGCAGGCGGAGCCTTTCGCCGACACGGAGATCGCTTTGGCCTTTCGGCCCACGCCAAGGTCAACGGCGTCGGATTGCCGAGGAACGATGCTGTCTCCACGGTTCTCGGTGTGCCCCAATCCGAGCTCACCGGAGCCGTTGAATCCCCAGCATTTCACCACGCCGGTGGAGGAAAGGGCGCAGGTCGTGTTCCCGCCCAGAGCGAGCGCAATCGCTTCGGCGTGGCACGTGGCACTACAGCCGTCGCCAGGGTTTCGCTTGTCGTCGTTGTCGCAGTCTTCGCCGACCTCGACCTTCTCGTCACCGCAGCTCGGGGCCTGGCACACGCCCGCTTTGCATCGCCCCGCGCACGTTTCGCCCTCGCTCGCAGTCACGAGATCAGGACCACATGTCAGCAATCTATCGCCGCGACAGACCACCGTTCCCGGAGTTGCTGAGACGCACTCGGTCACCGCCATCTCGCATGAACCGTCAGACGAGTCGCAGAAATGATCCGCTGGGCAAGTCGTACCCGCCATCCAATGATGCCCGTCACAGGCAAGGCGCTGCGCGCTGGCGCTGTGTTCACACGCGAGCGCCCCCTTCGACGAGCACGCGCCAAACAGGGTTGGCGAATCGTCAGCGCCGCCCTCTCCGCCGCTGCCGCTCTCACCTGCATCTCCGCCAGCGTTGCCTGCGCCGCCGCCGCCGGATTTTCCACTGTTTCCGTCTTGCTCTTGGTCGCGCCCGGAGTCCGCGTTTCCAGAGCTCCCCGCGTGCGCGGCCGTGCAAGCCGCTCGGTCGTCACACGAGCTGAATTTCTGCGAGCAGGCAGCAGGAAGCGCAGCAACAGCGGCAGCAAAAGAACAAGCCAGCAGGTATTTGCGGTTCATCACTCTGTCTCTCAAAGGTGCGACAAGCCCGAAGCGACGATCGACGTTCGACGTACGCCCCTGTCGGTCAACGAGCGGAGGGAGTTGCTAGCTCATAGCGCGCGGAGTGCAATTCGATCACCGCGTGTTGCTGTCGATTGCAGCGCGAGCTGCGTTTGAGCGTTATCGAGTTCCAGTGGCGTTGAGCGCGAGGCGGCGAGAATCGCCAAGCGGACTCGCTTAGAGCTGCGACGGCGGCGAGTACGTTTCTTGAGTGAGGCCTTTGGAGCCGTCGGGGCCAGGCTTGCCGAAGGTTCCGCCTTTTCCGGGTGCCGAGGGCGTCGTTGCAACACCGTACGTCGGGAGGGTAATTGCGTTCACGGGGATGTCGTAGACCAATGCGATCGAGGGGCCGCCTGTTCCACCAGCACCGTTGCCACCGTCTGCTCCGTCGCCGCCGCTGCCGCCGTCACCCCCCTTGCCGACCGTCCCCATCTTGGGTCCCCCCGAACCGCCAGTCTTTCCTGATCCACCAGCGTGCCCCTTCCCTCCGTCTCCGCCGGCACCGCCCGTGTTCGCTGTCAACTTGCACCCATCCAGCGAAACCATGCTTTGCCAGCTCAGTAATGCAACCGATGCGCCGCCTCCCGTCCCACCAACACCGGGGTCGCCGCCGCAGCCTCCCATGCCGCCGGCGCCTCCAGTCGCGCCAATACAACTGGCGCTTCCAAGGCTCGCACCGCCACCGCCGCCACCCTGCCCAGGCTTCCCTGCAACACCAGTACCGCCGTTAGCAACCTTGTAGCCCGTCGCAGAGAACATACCCAATGCAGGCGCAGCTTCTCCAGCATCTCCTTGCATGCTTTGAGCACCATCTTGGCCGCGCGTTCCCGGTTGACCAAACACGTCGCCGCCCTTTCCGCCATTCGAGGGACTCACGAGATATCCAGGACTGCCGTCCTGCATCACGGAGTACGTGTTCGCAACAAACGCAGTCCCACCCAATCCGCCTTGGGACTCGCAGATCTTCTGAACGGGTTGAGCTCCGGTCAGCGATGTTGGTGGATTGGTGCAGGTCCCTGCGACGCCTTTCTGGACGTCCCCAGAATCCACCCCATCCAAGCCCGTCGCGCCATCGCTTCCGGTTTTCCCCTTCCCACCCTTCCCGGCGCGGATCTCGACGTGCTTCAGCACGACGGCCTTGCTCTCGATGATCAGCATCCCAAAGCTGCTCGCGCCCGTGCCATCCTCCGGCGCATTTGCCGCGTCGATCCGCAGATCCTGAATCAGCACACCAACCTTCGCACTCGTAATCGTCGCGCCGATCGGCCGTGCTGAAAGCAAATGCGCGGGAAACGGCGAATCGTATTTCCACGCTCCGCCGTCACACGAAAAGCCTCCGTAGATCGACACGCGATCGGGGATCTCCAGCGTCTCGGGCTCGACGTAGTCCGCCGCGCACACGTACACGTGTTTGATTTGGTCGAGTTGCGCGAGCGCCCCGGTGACCGTCGCGAACGGTGCGGCTTGCGTTCCCTTACCGTCCGTGTCGCTGCCCGCCGCCGATACGAACACGCCGTATTCGTCGGAGATCACGCAACCATCCACTTCCGGGCTCAGCGAGCCGTCACACGCCGGAGGCATGGCTCCGCCGCTGCCCGCGGCTGCGTCGGCGCCGCCGTCACCGCTGTTGCCGGAGCCGCTCGAGGAACTACCGCCCTTTCCGTTCATGCCGCCAGTCGCACCGCTCGTCCCAGAACTCCCGCTCGCGCTCGCTGCGCCGGATGAGCCGCCGTACCCAACTTCGCCGCCGTAGGGCGCACAGTTCAAGTTGGCATTGCAGTCCTCGGATTTGCCGGAGCAACTCCAAGCGAAGCCGCTGACCGCGAGCAGTCCGAGGGTTCCGATGCTGAGGCGTTTGAGTTTCATGGCGTCCTCGGTCCGTGGCTCGATAAGGTTAGAAGCGGCCGCTGAGGGCAAAGTTGGTGGCGCTGGGCGTGATCGCAAACGTCGGCGACAAGCCCCCGGGTAGGCTCGCGCTGGAGCTGGAATGGGAGTGCGGCCACAGCAGGTACACGGCGGTCCCCACCGCGGCGGCACCAGCGACACTGAAGCCGACGATCTCGATCGTGCGCGCGCGGTCAATGTCGGAGTTCTTGTCGTGCAAGGTCGCGCATTCGGACGCGTAGGGCGAGCCCGCGCCGCAAACGTTCGGCTCGTCGGGCAATGTGGCGCGCAACTTGTCTGCGTCTTTTTGGCCGGAATTCGCCGACACGAGGAATACGACTCCAACAGCCGCGCCCGCTGCAACTAGCCCGCCGCCGATGACGGCCGGGACGATCGAGCGGTGCGAGTGGCTGCCCGACGGAGGCGTCGTGACGTCGGTCGGTTGGGTAGCCCCAGCCGCAGGACCGTGCGTTCCGCCCGTCGCGGTCAGTTTGATCCAGAGAACTTGAGACGCTCCGCGCGAGATGCGAATCGTCTGCTGATTCGGTTCGCAGTCTTCATGGTTGACTGACACCGCGTGTTCGCCTGGCTCGAGAAAGACATCACCACGCGGCGGAACCGTGACGCGGGCGCCGTCGATCGTGAGCACCGAGTCCGACGGTTCGAGCGTGACGCGCAGCGTGCCGATTTCCTTCTTTTCTTGGGCGAGGCCTTCGGCCAGGGCCTGCTTTTGCTCGTCCGTCGAGCTCGGCAACAAGTGATCGAGTGCGTAGGAGAAGTGCTCGGCGGCGTCCCGGTGCTTGCCCAGCTCGGACTCGGTCTGGGCCAGGTTTGCAGCGATGTCCGGGCTTTGCTTCAGGCTCCACGCTTCACTGTAGATGCGCAGAGCGTCGTCGTATTTGCCGGCGTTGAAGGCGACTTTGCCCTTTTTGAACAATTGGTTCGCGCGATCGCCGTCAGCGCTATCGCCCTGCGCATGCGCGCTTCCGGCTATGCTCGTCGCGATCAGTAAGCAAGCGCACGCAAGACCGCGGCTCAGCGCCTTTGGCCCAAATCCGAATCGTATCGATGCCATCATCACTCAGTAAATCGCGCGTTTTGGTTTGGCCGTGGTCGGCGCGCTCAGCACGGAACTGCTCGCGTTCGCGGGCGATGTGGACCTGTTGGGCGCGCGATGCGGTGCCTCCGCGAAGCGCGCTGGAGCCGCGCTCGGCGCGGGTTCGGCCGAAGCGGACGCAGCGGCGGCCGCGGACGAAGCGGCGCTCGGTACTGTTTCCGCAATCTCGAGCGATTCCGCGGAACCCTCGGGCTCAGTTGCAGTGGCCGACGCGGCTTCAGCGGGCTCCGGCGTGGGTAGCGCGCTGGGTAACGCTTCGACGCCGCTCGGCGCGGCCGCTGCGACGAGGGCCGCAGCGGGCACCGGTTGCATCGTCTGCACCGCCGCGGTGGGCGCCGCGGAACGATGCCGCGCACGCCGCGCGCCAAACACGAGCACGACGCACGCCGCGAGCACGACCAACAACACCAATGGCACGAACGATCGCCGGCGAGTCGCAAGTGGCGGCGTGCTCGTGGTAAGCACCGTTTCCGGCGGCGGCCAGTTCGAGTCGAAGAGAGGCGATACAGCGCCGGCATCCGGTGGCGGTGCAGGCGCTGGCCAACTCGGATCGGACGCGGGCAGCACGTGCAACACCGGACGACGCAATTTGAGTTCGGTGGGCAGCTTGCGAGGATCGATGTCTTTCGCAAGCTTCACGGTTTCGAGCTCGAGTGTTTTGTGATCGGAGACGGCGTGCAGCGGCTTGGGTTCGAAATAGACCGGTGCGCCTGGGATCTCGTCGTCCGGAATTGGCTCGGCAGCGGTCATCGAGCGCAACGTCGAGGCGTGTTCACGCTCGACGGGGCCAAGGCCAGGATCAGTGGTCACTCGGTTGCGATCTGTCACGACGCACCTTTGCCCGCGGCTGTGAAACCGGATGAGTTACCGAAGCTCAATTCGAAAATAGCTAAGACGATCAAGGTCACGCCCGCCCTCTCACAGAATCCAGGAGCGTAATATGACCTTGGCCGACTCGGCGAGACAACTTGCTGAGGTTGGGCCACGATGCGCGAAATCGGGGCGGCCCGCGAGCGAGCTGCTAAGAAAATGACCTGAACGTTTGAGCGCAAAAAAGGCCGCCACCTCGGGGTGCCGGCCTCTTTCCAACCAGCGTGGAACGACGCTGGTTACTTACTGAAGTGTCAGGAACTTTACGCGCGAGACCGCTTAGTGGCCGTCGCCTTTGGGCGTGCAGCTTTGGCGCGCGGAGTCGCCCGCGGCTTCGGCTCTTCTACTTCTTCTTCCTCCTCAGCGACCGGAGTCACGATCGCCGGAGGCGGCTGAGAAATCCCGGTGGGCTTGCGCTCCGAGCGCGGCACTTCAACGGTCGCGCTGCGCGGCACTTCTCCACCGAACTGTGCGTGCAGATCCGCGAGCAGGCCAACCAGAACCAGGTACTGGTCAGTAGGATTGAGTGTGCTGAGCGCGACCTGCGCCCCCTGCTTGGCTTTCGCCTGAACGACAGCAGCTGGGAGCTCCGGCGGGATGAAGGCGCCGGGTGGCGGCGTGGGCGGCCACTCACCGCGCGGTTCGCTCCGCGGGGTCGGGATAGGAGCCGAGTGTGCCGGCTTCGAAGCGGGCACCACTTCGAACACGCGACGTCGAGGCAGACCCGAGGAAGGGGGAGGAGCGCCCGCCGCAGATGACTTGGGTGCTGCGGGGGTGGACTTGGGTGCGTTTGGATCGCGCGGCTTCTTGTCGTTGAAGATCGCCGCGCGCACATCACGCGGCAAGCGCTGGCGTGCGAGGAAGAAGAACACACCGCCGGCGCTGCGCCGACCGCTGCCATCGCCGCGCATGAGGCCGCCGGCCTTTTCGATCTTCTCCGTCTCCGCAAGGAGGGTGAGGCACGCCTGTTCGCCCAAGTTGTCTACGACAGCCTTGATCTGCGCGAGCGGACCTTCATCCGCTTCCCCGAGGGCCTTCGCAATTGTGTTGATAGTCTGATCACTAGCCATGGTTAGTTGACCGCGCTCATGCACAGTCCCCCGGGAGTGCAGCGGCTGTTTGCGGATTCTTGGCACCAACACGGTCGGACCGCAATAGGTGTCTGTTGAACGCCCCGGGCAACGCCGAGGCAACCTTGCCCGAGCTCACCCCGGGCACAGCACTCACAATTATACGGCGTCTTCTCCTCCAACGCTAAGAGCAAATGCGCCGCGGCATTGATTCCGGCCTCAGCACTCCCGTTCGCGGCCCCTATCGTTTTTGTCCGGATTTTCGATCGGGCTGTCCGCCGCCCTCAGCACGCTTTGGTGCTTTTTCCAGCTCTAGCCTCCGCCGCTCGAGCGCGTCACAGACCGTACGTCTCACCTTGCGCCACTGTATCATTGCGCCAGGTAGACGCTGGCGATGTGGACAGCCACAGCTGAGCGACCATAGTCCCTCTCGCTACCACTACCGCTGCCAAGTTCTACCCGGTCACGTCGCCGTAGTCCCTAGACGTCTCCGCGAGAGCAATCCGCGGGAGCGCGCGTGGCGCTCCCACCCAAAAGGGAGAGAATCTCGTAACAAAACGAAATCTGACCTGATTGCAGCAGGCGCACGGTACTGAGCGCACTTCGCCACGCACCTACCCGCGCTTTTATTTGAAGCCGTGCAGATGGACTACGTACCACTCGCCACGCCACGAAATGAGTGACGTGAGCTCGAACTCACGCGACCGGCCCGTGGGCAGTGTGAAGCGTAGACGCGAGCGCAAGACCCTGAAGTAGCCGAGCTTGTTTCCTTCGGATCCAGGCGCCATCCACTTGGCGTCCTTCTCCGACACAGTGACGCCGTTGAATTTGCATTCGGCTGCTGCTGCTCCGAGCGCGTGGTGATACTCGAGCAAGTCGCGCTTGAAGTTTGCGAGCAGACGAAACTTATGGTCCCGCTCAGGCTTCGCGACGTCCTTCACCTGTTGATACGCGACTAATGGAAAGAACGCGGGTAACGCGGGCTCGGTGTCTCCAGTGAGGATCGCGCGAGCGACTAGCTCGATGCGTTTTTGAAACGAGGGCGACGTCAACGTCGGACGTTGATCGGTTTGGTCAAGGGGCTTTCCGTGTTCGTCTAACAGCGGGGCCTCGGTTTCGTCCTCGGAAACTGCGGGTGGCGTGGACGCTACCGGTTCGGCGCTGTTCACCACTGGTGCGCTAGCGGACGAAACGGGCGGCGTGACCGACGCGGACTCGGCGGCCGGCGGCTCAGTGGCGCTCGCAGGTGCGGCCGCCGCAGCGGTGCTGTGTGACTGAGCCACCGAGGTCGGCTGCGCGCGACTTGGCTCGTGACATCCGACGCAGACGATGACGAATGACGCCGCACCCAACCCCAAAAACCAAGGACGTGAGAGGTGCACCCCGCTGCTCTACACCGCAGCTCGGGGAACGGCGAGAAAATGTCGATTCCGGCGCGGGCTCCCGTGCCCAGGTTTGGGGGCCAGTTGACTGGAATCAGGGACGGGTCTATCCGGCGATTCCAGAGTGGGACCAACCGATGAAGATCAACTGCTACTGCTGCGCGTCTTCGCTTCTCCTGGCCGGGCTCTCACTGAGCACAACAGGCCACGCCCAAACGGCACTTCCTGACAGCTTGGTCAAGAGCACCAAGGCGAGCGAGGGCAAGACGGAGGTGGCGACCTCGGGCTTCGAAAAGGCGACAGACAAAAAGGACGACAAGGACGCAACCGAGCTGGAGATCTCGGCGGGCGGGCTCGCCTCAGCTGGCAACTCGCGCTCGCTGGCAGCGACGGCTGGCGGCAAGTTCCGCTGGCGCAAGGAAGCCGATCAGATCGGCGCCGGTCTCGCCGCCAACTACGCCGAGTCGCGAGTCAACAAGGGTGAGGGTCTGCAGACCACGGTCGAGAACTTCCAGGGCAAGCTGCGTTACGACCGATTCTTGGCCGGCTCCTTCGCAGTGTTCGGCTCGGTCTCTGCGCGCCATGACCGCTTCCAGGGCCTCGAGCTCAGAATCAACCTGGACCCGGGCGCCAGCTACTACTTCATCGACGAAGACAAGCAGCAGCTCTGGCTCGAAGGCGGCTACGACTTCCAGCACGATATTCGGCGCGATGAGGCCATCGCCGATGCCCTAGCGGACAACTACTTTTTAGCCAAAACCAATGACCGCCACAGCGTGCGCGCCTTCGGTGGCTATTCCAGCGAACTGAGCACTTCGGTGAAGGTGAGTACCGGGCTCGAATACCTGCAAGGTTTCAGTCCGGCCACGAATTACCGCATCAACTGGGACGGCGCGGTGACGTCTGCGGTGGGCAAGGGATTTTCAATCGCGACTGCGGTCAGCGTGCGCTACGATCACAATCCTATCCCGGGCGTCGAAAACACGGACATCGTGACCTCGATCAGCCTCGTCTATCACCTCCTCTAATTCTCGGTAGCGCGCAGCGCTAAGAACGCGAACCCCAGCATGCCGCAGGCTCTTCGAAATTCCAGGCGCTGGCTCGCGTGGCTGCTCGCCTGCACGTTGCTCGTGTCTCTTGCTGCCTGCGGGAGGAAGAAGAAAGCTCCCGCAGACACGACCTCGATCGATCAACCGCATCCGCCAGACACGGTTCCCGGTGCGACGGCGGTCGCGACGCTGGAGCGCACGGGTTGCTACGGTGAGTGCCCGGTCTACCGCCTGACCGTGAATAGCGACGGTACCGTCGTTTACGTTGGCACGCGCTGGGTCAAAGTCGTCGGGCGCCAAGAGTACAAGATCTCGGACGCTCAGGTGCTCGAGCTTCAAGGAGCGTTCGACCGCGCCAACTTCAATCAACTACGCGACTACGACAAGGTCGAGAGTACTGATGATGACTGGGCGCTCCTCTCCTATCGGCGTGGCGGAGGGCTGAAGCATGTCCGCCACTATCATGGTGACAACGCGGCTCCGCCTACACTCAGTGCGTTGGAGGATGAGTTCGACCGCATCGTCGACAGCGGACGGTTCGTGGGTGTGCCCTCAGCCAGTGGTTCTCCAGCCACACCGACGCCGGTGACTCCTGTGCCCGTGCCGGCTGAGCCCACGCCCAGCGCTTCGACCAAGCTTCAGCACCCCAGTGACAACGCTGGTCCTCCTGACGAGACCGCCGACCCCGACAACCATCCGTGAAAACCGATGGTTACGGGCTACCGCGCTACTTGTTTCGGCGAATTTTCTACAGTTCGACCAGCCGACCATCTGCTTGAAACCCTGCAGAAGCGAATGGCTGTCATTGCATTTGTGAAACACCTAGAGGGGGTAAGCTCGCTAACTCATTGAAAGTGGGTTGGCCCGGGTTGTGCTTACTGAAGCCGTCTCCCGGAAACAAACCCGAATGCGCGGCGTCATCACCACTCGTCACTTGGTCACCCACGCGCCGCTAATCGTGCGGCTGTTTGGGGTTCGCGCTTACTTCAAATGCGTTGCCTGCGTGATCCGGAAGGGTGGTCGCGCCACTTTCCTGGACGCGGTTTCGCACTGACAAGCGCTGAGTAGCCCGAGTTATTCCGGGCTCCTGCAACGTTGGCCGAAGATTGGCGCGTTGCCCACACCCGTGGTGTGTGACAGAGATGGCGCCCTCAACGTGAGCAGCAAAGGCCGCCCCTACCGAACCTTCACCCTCGCTGGCTTCGAGATCTTGGTCGGCAAGGCTGCCACCGACAACGACCACCTCACGTTCAACGTGGCACAACCGCACGATCTGTGGTTGCACGTGGCGGGCGGCACGCCAGGTAGTCACGTGGTGATTCGCAACCCCGACAAGGGAGTCGTGCCCGAGGAAGTGACGCGCTGCGCGGCAGCGCTTGCCGCGTGGTACTCCAAGGCACGCAACGCCGCTCGCGTCGAAGTCCACGTGTGCCGCGCCGGAGACGTGAAGAAGGCGCGAGGTGCACCCGCGGGTCAGGTCCAGATCGCGCGCTACAAATCGATCAAGGTAGCGCCGGCGCCGTTCGCGGGCGAAACCGGCGCAGATCCCGAAGCGGACTGACGCGCAGCGCACGCCGAGTAAGAGCTCAGGGCGGCAGCTTGGATTTCGCGATGTTCTTCGTGTTCTTGAGCAGCGCGAGATCGTGCTCGAACTTGGCCTTGACGGTCTTGAACGTGTCGAGCGTCGCAGTGTCGAATGCGGCCAAGTCAGCCGCCAACGCTTTTTGCTGCGCGGCCACTGGCTTCAGCGCCGCCTGAAAAGCGGCTTTCTGCTTGGCGTTCGCCTTGGCTGATTTGGGGCCGAGCTCGTTGATGGCCTTGTTGACGTCTGCGAGCTCGAGTTTCGCTGCCGACTTGAATGCACCTCGCGCCACGACGAGGGCGGCGTCAGCACTCTTGGCTTGCTCGTCCGCGCTTGCCTGCGCCTTGGTGTTGCATTCGTCCAGCTTGGCCTTGGTATCGGTGCTTTCCGTCTTCAGCTGGTCGAACTGCTTTTGCAATTCATCCAGCTTTTGCTGGGCAGCTTGCTTGGCCTTGCTGGCTTGTTCGTCGGCCTGCTGTTGGACTGCTGCGACCTTCTTTTTGATTTCCTCCTCGTTTCCGCAAGCAACGAGCATCAGCGGCACGATCAACAGAACGCTACGCATGGTTCTCACGGTAGGAGATGTAACTGCGATCTTCAACCCGAGCGATTCGCCCACCCACAGTGTGTGCGAGAAAAATTGCGACTCAGCTTCAGCGCTCTGATCCTCGAACGCTCGAAACAGCGACGATTCGCCGTCCCGGCCACGCAGACGATCGCCGAGCACTTCAGTATGCGCGGCCTCGCCAACTTGCGATCGAAACTGCCGCGAACCAAACCAGACCAATACTGAAGTGGCCCGCGATCAGGTGCGCGTGCTGCGTGCTTGGGCAATGAACCAGCAGGATCAGACTCGAAAGCACTGCGACCAACCCCGCAGCCAGCGCCCACACTCGGTACGGAACTCTATCGTCACGGTCGAACGCCCAGAGCAGAGCAAATGAAGGCGCAGCCAACGCGCTGCCGTAACAGAAGCAATTGAGCGAGCGCAGCGCGAACCCGCTGCTCGACAATTCATCGGCGCTGAAGCGAGTTTCGGGAGCGAAACAAAGCACGCAAGGTACCCCCCAAGCGAACAGCGCGAACAGCGAGCGCCGTCGCGCTGCGGAGCGTTCGAGCGGCAAAGGGCGGAGCGCGCTGTGCACGATCACCCCAAGCAGCGCGACCAAGAGCAACCCTGAGAGTGAACGACTCGTGCCCATGTCGCGTAGCGGCACGTGTGTCCTCAGCAGCTCCCGCGTCAGCAGAACGACCGGAAAAACTAGGCTCAGCAGCAAACGCACACGCGTCGAGCGACTGCGCAAGAATGCGCGAAGCCCCCGTTCGCGCTCGATCAGCGATTCGCTCGCGACGAGCTTCGCCGCGAGATCGGGAAGCGTGCGCGGCACTGCGTCCGCCAAACGACGCCCGAGCTGCGCTCCATTGCCGAACAATTCAGAGCAATGCGCACAGCTCCGCAAGTGCTCGTCCACGGACGCACCAGAGGGTGCGCCTCCAGTGACGAAGCCTTGGCGAATCTCGACGCAGTCCACGATCTTCCACGTGGTATGCGCGTGCTGGCCACGGGGTTACGCGCGCGCGGGTAATTTTAGCAAAGGGACGCGCCCATCGAAGCGCGTCCCTGCCCACATGCGGCAACAATCACGAAAAGCGCGGAAATTCAGCGCTTTTTCGCGGGGGCTTTCTTGCTCGACGCGGCAGCGGGTGCTGGGGCGGGCGCGGCTTTCTTGGCGACCTTCTTCGCTGAAGCGGGAGCTGAGGCGGGCGCGGCGGGCGCCTTTTTCGCGGGCGCCTTTTTCGCGGGTGCCTTCTTCGCCGGAGCAGCGGTCTTGGCGGCAGCCTTCTTCGCGGCCTTCTTGGCGGGCGCCGGCGCAGGTTCGGCAGCAGCGGGTGCCTTGGCCTCCCAAATACCGAGCGACGCGCCTTGCGGATCTACGAAGATGCCGATCGCTCCCATTTCCCCAATCTCTTGATACTCGAGCACGGCTTGACCACCGGCCTTCACGGCCTTGGCCATGGTCGCCTTCACGTCTTCCACCTGCACGTAAGGAAGCCACGCCGTCGGCTGCTCAGGCATTTGCTTCTTTTGCAGGCCACCACCCGTACCGCCGCTGACGTCAATCATCGTGTAAGCCATGGCGGGCATGTCGTTGAGCTTCCAAGCGAAGACCGAGGCGTAGAACTTCTTTGCCTTCTTGACGTCATCCGTACTGAGCTCGACATGGGCGAATGGATTGGGCATGTGGACTCCTTGTTTCCGCGGGAAAATAGGGGAACCCCGCGCGCGCAGGCAATCTCTCACGAGCCGCATGTGCGAGCAAGAGAGCCCCATGAGCTGGAGTGAGATCGTCGCTCGGCGTTCCAAACGCTTCACGACTCGCTTAGGACCTAGAAAGTAAAACCCGCATTTCGCCCACAGATGACGCCTGAAACGCGGTTGCCCTGCTGTGCCACCGAAAGCTTACAGTCAGAAAGTTCAATGGCGAGCGGCGGGTCGTACACCGTCCCGGACACGTTCAACCCTTCACTGTCAATTAGGAGCGCGGTGGTCGAGGATGGCTGAACCGCGAGCGTGCCCTGCTGAGTCACCGGCCCCGTGATTACCAAGGAGTAGTTCTCGTTCGGTGTCGCGCTCGGTGGTACCGAGTACACACATTGATCGAAGTCATATTCGAGGTCCACGAAGGAGGCGCCTTGGGCCGCGTTGGACGTTGCCTCGCCGAACACGTGCACGGTGCCCCCTTTTGACCCATCCGACGAGCGGCAATCGGTCGTCCCATCTTGAGTGCCCACCGGTCGGGCCTGGATCAATAGGTTGTAGGCGAGCTTCATCGTCTCGCGCACGCCGCGCAGGGCGATTCCGTCTTGGCAAGCCTGTTCACACGGTGGCGCTGGCTCGGGTTTTGCTCCAGCACCACAACCGCTCAGCAAAGTCGACGCGAGCGCCCAGATCAGAAAGTGAACGCGCAACATGCTCAAAAGCCTCCCTCGATGCCGAGACTGGGGATGGTGATTGGACCGATGGTTTGTGTCTGACACCCGCGCAAGGTGCAGGTCGTGGCGATTGCTTCCTTGCTCAAGGTCGCATTCATCCATTCAGCGACGAACGAAAGATGGGCGCGTGGCCCGAGTTGCCAGCGCTTCTCCACGCGCAGATCGAGCTTGAAAAATGCTGGCAAACGGCTGTCGTTCGGATCATTGGCATCAGCCGCCTTGGGTAGCCCCGTGTAGAAAGTGACGCGCGTGCCGGCTCGCCAATTGCGGCCCAAGTCGTAGGCCACGGCGCCATTGAATACGTGTGTGCGATCGAAGGCAGCAACGAACTCGCTACCCTCGAAGTAGCGAACGGAGCGCGAGAGCGTGTACGACAGAAAACCGCCAATGCGACTCGTGAGGCGCCGTTTGAGGAACAGCTCTAGACCATACGCCTGACCGTCGGTGCGTGCCGAAAGCGCGTCGGCCGCAGTGTTCGCGCTATTGCTGTCGGCCGCTTGCCCGCCGCCCCCGCTGCGATCGGGGCCGACTCTTCCCTCCGTGAAACGCGGAGTGCACGAGCCCGAGAACCCCGAACTCGGGTCAGCCCCACGATCGCCCGCGAGGGTGTCTCGCGGAAACGTGCCCGGAGCGCAGCCGCTGATCTGGCGTTGAGTGGCGCCGATTGGGTCGCTCATGTTGAAAAAACCGTTGTGGAACACCGTCGCAGTCAGGTTCGTCGCGCTCCCGAGATCGTACTCCACACCCGCGCTTTGCTGCACGGCTAGCTGCAGCCCTCCACGTAGTCCTCCCGGTTGAAATCCCGGCAAAGGGACGACGAACGCGGGCGTTTGATGGGCCAAACCGAACGTGGTCAGCAGGCTCAAACGACGGCTGACTGCGAGGCGCGTCGAAAGCCGCGGGTCGACGGCTACCGCTGACTCACCCTGCGACGAAAAGTAGTCGAAGCGCACGCCGGGAATGATTTGAAAACGTGAGTTCGCGCTGATGACCAAATCTGCGCGAAGCCCGCTCGCCAAATCCGTGCGCGTCGGGAATAGGCTTGCCGCGCGCGCCGCCGAAGGGCCGAGCTCAGTGGCGTCGATCTGCACGTCGTAGCTGTCGAGCGTGACGTCCGTGCCGAAACGCGCCAAGACGTCTGGAGTCAGCTGTAGATTGATCTCCGAGCGCGCCCCGAGCGAGCGATCGCGCACGAAACGATCGTCCGGCAATTGTGAGCGGTCGAGCCCGGCGCTGACGGCCAAGCGAAGGTTGCCGCTCGACGACAGCATGTGATCGTAACGCGCATCGACGCGGTGAAACTCGGTACCGAACAGTGGCAAGACTCGCGTGGCAGTGCGTTCACCGAGAAAGTCGTACGAGCCCAACGAGAACACGCTCAGGGTGTCTCTTGGTGTGACTGCGTAGCTCGCGCGCGCCTGATAGTCCCAATAGTCGAGCTTGGTCTGGGGCGACAAAAGCGAGAACAATGCCGCCGTAAACGCATAGCGTCCGGCAACCAATAGCTCACCGCGATGGTCGGCAAAGGGCAGCTCCAAGAGCGCGCCGGCGTCGAAAAAGCGCACGTTGTATTCGCCGTGCAGCTCGCTCGCGGGCGGCGCAGTTTCACCGGAGACGATGCCGCCGCTGAAGCGACCGTAGCGCGCGGGATAGCCGCCCGGGTAGAGATCGACGCGCTCGATCAACCCAGGGTGCACCACTGACGGCCCCGCGCCGATGTGAAACAAGAGCGGCACGCGAATGCCGTCCAAGAAGTAGCCCACGTCACCGGGCGGCGCCCCGCGCACGAAGAAGAAGGGCAAGCCAGAGACGATCGGCGTAACACCGGGCATGATCTCGATGGCCCGAAACGGGTCACCGAAGACGCCAGGGATCTGCCGTACCTCAGCGCGCGAGAGCGACACCGTTCGCGATGGGTCCATCTTCACGCCGCGCACTTCGATCTCCACGGGCCGCGCAGCACGCGCTTTGGTTCGTGGCTGCGGTTCAGCGCCGGCTCGTGTGTCGCCAGAATTCGCTTCGTGCGCACTCGCAACGTCCGGAACTTCGGGGACCTCGGCGACCCGAGGGTGAAATTCGATTTGCACACGAATGCGCGCCCGCACTGCGACGCCACTTCGCAGCGCTGGTTGGAATCGCCAGCCTTGGGCGGCGTTCACCGCTTGGCTAGAGAAGGGCTCGTTCGCCTGCGCGGCAGCGACGTGACTGACCGCCCCATCCGTCTCGACCGTGAGCGTCAGGACGACGATCGCATCCCCACTCCCCTGCGCTGGATACGCGACGTTCAGATCCGTCAGCGGCTTGGGCGGTACGATCTCGCGCTCGGGCGACGCTGCTGGCGTCTTGGCCTGCGCGGACGCAACGCCCGGATCAAGGCTCAGCGCCAGCGCCAGCAACAACGAAAACGGCGCACGAGCGGTGCCGCAGCCAGCCGACATTCAGTGGTCGGGACCCTAGCACCGAGCTCGCGCGTCGACACCAAACGGCGCCCGCGTGGCGCCGCGCTCACACTCGCTGTGAGCCGTGACGACGCCACGTGAGATCCATTTGCCGTTTCAGCGGCTCAGAAAGGCGAGCAAGACGAGCAGCGCTACCGGGATCAGCATCCACAACATGGGCGGAGCCGGATGCGTTTTGGGAGCTGCTTTGCCTTCCGTCGATTCAACAATTGCTGCAGAGGACGCGTTCAAATCTTCAGTCGACATACGAATATTTCCATTTCTGCCTCACTGAGGCAGCCAAAGGCCGATCAACCAGGTTTTTTCGAGCGAACTCAGGCCCTGGGAGGCTCTTCGGAATTCATGCGCGGAATACGGCGCTGACCATGAAAATGGCCGATCGAGGCGCACGCCGGACTCGCCGGCGACGACACGCTGTAAGCCTGCGAGCGAACGTTTGGCCACGCGACGACCGGCTCGGAAAACGGCGGGAGACGTGCGAAGAACGGCGCAGGCGCGACGCGCAGCGGAGCGTCGGCCCGCACGGCGTGCGTCTCGATGCTCTGCACTCGTTCGGCGACCAAGCGAGCGACCGAAGAGGTGCTTGGCCGCACCGCTGACGTGAGCACACGCTGCTGCGCAACCAGCCCGAGCAATAGGACCAACAGCGCGAGCGCGCGCAGCCAGCTCGCCCGCAGCCAATGTGCGCCGAGCGAACGCGCACCGCGCCCCTGCGACCGTACTACGGTCAGGCGTGCACGGCTGCGGGACACGTTCATGCTCACGATAGATACGAAGCACATTTGCCGCGATCACGCAAACTGCGGCCATTTTGCCCGCTTAGCGCGACGTTGGCGAGGGAGTAGGCTGCTTGCCGCATGGCCCGCGAAACCCACCGAGGCTTACAGCTGATCGGCGTGCTGAAACTACTCAAGGCGGCGAGCCTATTCGTGGTTGGGGTGGGATTGCTGTCGCTCATTCATCGCGACGCAGCGGAAGCCGTGCGTCGTTGGATTACGTTCTTTCGCCTCGACGCGCACACGCACTTGATCGACGAGTTGATCGCCAAGGTAGCGGGCATCAATCCACAGACGATGCGCCGCCTCGGCATTGGCACGCTCGGCTACGCCAGCGTGTTCGCGATCGAAGGCGTTGGTCTCCTGCTCGCAAAGACTTGGGCCGAATACATGACCACGGGTGTGACGATCTCGTTCCTGCCGATTGAGGTCTATGAGTTGATCGGGCATCCAAGCGCGGCCAAGGCGTTGGTAATGTTGATTAACGTTGCCGTCGTTATCTATTTGGTGCTCGAGATTCGACGGCGTCGCGCGAGCGAGCAGTTGCGAGCGGAATCGCGGGTTTACTGAGCTTCGCTCGAACGCTAAAAGTACAATTTTACGACGCCACGGGGATGTGTGGGAGTTCACCTTGTGCGCTCGGCGAGACAGAGGTACTCACGAGCGAAATTCGATGCGCACGATCACGACTCTCTTCCTTTTGCTTTGTGTGAGTTGCGGCTCGAGCAGCACGCCGAAGGCGGAGCACCCCGAAGTCGCTTCGAATGATCCGTCGGCCTCGGCGGGAGGCGGCAAGAGCGCCAAGCACGGCCTGCCGGACCACTGCGCGCGAGGCAAGCGCGAGTGCGTTCCCCCTCCCGGCTGGGTGAAGCGCCTGTGTGAGGACGTGTATCCGGACGTCGCGCTGAACATGTTCAAGCCCGGCACGCGCTGGAAGCGATTGTACATGCTGGCACGCGCGGAGCCCTTCAATGCCTCCGGTGGTGCGTCACTGCTGGGCGACAAGCTCGAACGCGGCGAAGAAGTGATCGCCCTCAAGCGCCGCGACAACAACGGCGAGATGCAGGTAGGCGACAACGCCGGTTACGACGTTTTACGCTGGAACGGTGCCTGTGCGACCATTCACGATGGCGATTTCTCGCGCGAAGCCCCGCGCGAGATCGTCCACTCCAAGATCGAATGGCGCCGCCTCGGGCTCGATCTGCGCAAGGCTCTGGAAGAGCAGCCGACCATCTCCAAGGCGCAAGCCGCGCGGCGCAAGGCCTGCCATGGCTTCAGCATTGGTGAGGTCACCAAGGACTGTGAAGTGTACGATCGCGCGTTCTCGGATGAGATCATCCGCTATGTGTCATCGGGCGGCGCGATCCCGACTCCGTCGCGATTGCCGTAGTTGCTGCGCTCACTCGAGCAGACCCCAATCATGAAACTCGTCCCCTGGCTCGTTCTCGCTGCCACGTGCAGCGTGTTTGCCGGCGCTTGTAGTTCGTCGGACACGCCTAGCCCAACAGGCGCAGTCGGAGGCCCGGTGCTCGGCGCGGCGGACGCGCATTGCCGAGGCTCCGTGGTGACCGTCGATCCGGCGTACTGCCACGGAGACGCGCCGGAAGAAGACGGCGAAGGCGGTGCGCCCAGCGCGGGAGATGACGCGGACGGAGCGGGCGGAAGTGATTGCAATCAGACGCACGACGCGGAGTACGGCGACACCCTGCCCAACAGCGAGGGTGACGACGACGATTGCAAGTATCACGTCTCGTGGACCTCGACGCCGATTCGACTCAATCAGAACGTGACCTTCACGGTCACCACCCAAGACTTGGCGACTGCGCAACCGCTCGAATCGCTGACCGGCGAACAGAAGCTCCCGCTGAGTCGCGTGGAGGTTTATCAGCCTTGCGAGCCGGACCGCCTTGGACCCACGCAGAACTTCAACGCAGAGTTCAAGGAAACCGCACCCGGTGTGTTCCAAGGCGGACCGATTCGCTTCGATCAGCCCGGGCGCTGGGTGGTTCGTTTTCACCTCTACGAAGAGTGCAACGACGGCGAGGAGTCGCCTCACGGTCACGTCGCGTTCTTCGTCGACGTGCCCTAACACTACTTAGTCGGTCTTTGCGACGATCAGATCACACCCCCTTCGGGTGTCACGAAGCGTGTCGATCGGCGCGGGTGGCCATACGTCGCGCCTACTCGGGCGCGGAGCAGGCAAACCAATCCAGGATCTGCTGGCGCTCGCTGCTCGTCAGTTGAGGTGAGCCCGCAGGTGGCATCGAACAACTCGCCACTTGTCCGGCGATGCTCATGCGCTCGCCATAGACGTGCGCATAGTCAGTCAGCTGACGACTGCTCTCCACACCATCAGCGGCGTGACACGGGTAACACCGCGCGTGCAGTAGCTCAGCGATGCCAGTGTCGAACGTGAGCGCGTCCGTGGGGCAGCTGGTCCGAGCTTGAACGGCGCATGCCTCGTGCTCGGCGGGTTGACCGCACGAAGCAACCAGCGCCGCACCGAGCAACGCAAACAGCAGCGTGGTCTGAAGGTTCGCAAGCGGCACGAGTAATCGCTCAGGGTACTTCGAGATATCACGCGGCGCATTTCCTGGGAAGCGCACGAGATAGCTCGAGTGATCGCGTTTTGCGCTAACCTGGCCGCCTGATGACCGAGCAGGTGGCTTGTTTGCACCGCGGCAGGATCGAGGTCTTGCGCCAAGACGAACCCGCGCTAGTGCTGGAAAGTCCGTACTTGGTGGAGCGAGAGGCAACGCTCGACGCCAAAACAGCACCGCGAATCGTGAGCCTCACCCGAGGCAGAACCAGTGGTGAGCTGTGCTACGCGATCAGCACTGGCACGACGTACGAGGTCTTTGCGCAGATCCCCGGTACTCGCCAAGAGCAGCGGCTATTTCACGGAGTCGATGCTCGTCTGAGCGAGCTCGATTTCAGTCCTGCGGACGAAGCCTTGGCATGCACCGTAGCAGGGTCAGACGGCACGAGCGCGATCGGCGTACTCTCGGACGACGGCAAGGGGCTGCGCACGGTGACCGAGGGAGACGTCATCGACCGTGCACCGCGCTGGGTCCCCGGCGGTCGCCAGGAAATCGTCTACGCTTCGGCGGGGATCGGACGCACGCAGGCAGGCAAAGCCGTCGGGCGTACCCCGTTTGCGCTGCATCGGCTGCGCTTCGCCGATAGCAGCGTGGAAGTTTTGATAGCCGACGCGCACTTCGACCACCTGGCGGTCGTGTTCGTCTCATCGGACCTGCTGTATGCGCTCCGACGCGCGTTCGACGATGCGCCTCAGACGTCGATCGCTGCGCGTTTTTCAGGCATTTTCCGCAACTTTCTGGCGAGCGGACCCGCGTCTAAAAACGCGACCGCGCAAAGTCACGACTTGGTTCGCATCACCCCCAAAGGCCCCCAAGTGCTGGCCCGCGAGGTATTCGCATTCGACGTCGGCAGGAACGAGGACCTCGTGTATGCCAACCAAGCCGGCGTATTCCGCATCGTCCCGGGCAGCACGACACCCGAGCAGCTCTCGGCACTCGATTGCGTGGAGCAGCTCGTCAGCTATTGGTGAATGACCGCACAGCCCGCTGAAGCCCTCAGCGGCGAGCCCAAGCCACGCGCTTCGACAAAGCGCAGGCGTCATACACTCCGCGGTAGTAGCGCGGCATGCGCCGCTCGACGCGAAAGCCGCACTTCAGGAATAGTTCGAGTACCGCCACGTTCGCTTGTGCCGTATGCAGCTTGATTTCCTTCAGGCCGGCGCGCGCCGCGGCTAGCTCGACGTGCGCGAGCAGTGCACGACCTACGCCGCGGCCACGCGCTTCCTCGTCGACGGCAATCGCGCACAGGTCGACGCTCTCGTTCGACGCGACAATGGTGGCAAATCCGAGCGGCGCGCTCCCGCGCCACGCCACCCAGGTCGTGCCTCGCTGAACGAGCCGCTGCACGGTAGCCGCGGGCTGCGCGTCATACTCGGCGAACGCCTGCACCGCGAGGCGAACAATGCTGCGATCGTCCGCACTTTGCCGTTTTCGGATCAGAAGCGACAGGGGCGCTGCGACTTGCACCAAGCGAGTTTAGCCCGTCACACTCACGCCTGCACGCCGAGCTGATAGCTCGCAAAGTCGACACCGACAAAGCTGCCGCGTTGACGGCTGCTCAACGATGCGCGCGCGGGACGGGCGGCTTGCTGCTCGGGGCCGGCGCGACACTGGCACTCGCTGGCACCGCCGCGCTCAGCGATGGCAGCATGGCCGCGGCGCTCGGCAACACGGCAGGGTGTACCGCACCTGGTCGCGGTGGATTCAAATCCACCATTCCGACCTCGGGCGCGCCCGCAGCACTCTGCTGTGGACCTGGAGCGCGCGACACGAGCAAACCCAACCCGAGTGCAGCAGCGGCAAGGCTTCCGATCAAGAGCGGCTTTCGCAAGCGTGGCGTGGGCACGCTGCGCGCCAGCAATGGTCGAATCGTGGGCATCACGCTGCGACGAGCGAGCGCAGGCGTCTGGAGAGGCGCCGGAATCGAGTCACTGCGCATCCCGCTGGTATTCACGGCGATCGCGCGCAAAGACTTCACGCTGCTCTTGGATGTGCCGCCGCCTGGCTCGCCGGCTCCAGCGTCGACCACGATTTCGGCGCGACGGATGGCTTCACGCTTCTTCTGGCCGCGATCACCCACGGTGTCGGCCATGAAGGTGCGAAGCTGGGCTTCGAAGCCGAGCTCGAACGCCTGCGGCACTCCTCGTTCTAGAGCGAGGCGCATTTCCTCAGCCGAAGGCCAACGCCGATCGCGGTCTTTCTCGAGCGCCTTCATCACGACCGCTTCCAACGTGCGCGAGTAGCTCGTTTTGAGGACCGAAGGCCGCACGGGTGCTTCGTCGCTGAGAATGTTGTGCAGCGTCGTCGCGGAATCTTTGCCCTGAAAGGGATGCCGGCCCGTGGTGAGCAGATAGAGCGTCACGCCTGCCGCAAACAAGTCCGTCCGCTGATCGACGGCAACACCTAGCACCTGCTCTGGCGCTGCGTAGCCGAAATTGCGTTCGATGCGATTCTCACGTCCGAGCGTCCGGTCCTGACGCTTGGCCCGAGCGATGCCGAAGTCGACCAGCTTGGCGATACCGGAATAGCTCACCAAGATGTTGTCCGGCGAGACATCGCGATGGATCACCGGACAGCGCCTTCCCGCTTCATCGCAATGCTCGTGGGCCGCTTGCAGGCCACGCAACGCCTGGCCAATCAGGTTCACCGCGACCAAGAGCGGAATGCCCCCGCCCTGCTCGGCGCTCTCGATCACCTGGCTCAGCGGCTCACCATCGACCCACTCCATCACCGCGTACAGCGTCCCTCGCTGTTCGTCGAGCTCCAGCGTTTGAGCCACGTTCGAGTGTTGGATCAGGGCGGCGACCCGAAGATCGTCCAGCAGCCGCTGCTCCATTTGCTGCGAGTCGCCGGGGGCCGGCAGCAGCGTCTTGATCGCGACTAGCTTGTGAAAGCCGCGCGCGCCGCGCATGCGCGCAGCCCAGACTTGCCCGAGTCCTCCCCGAGCCACTGGCATGAGTAGCTCATAGCGACCGAGTTTTTGACCTGTGTGTAAGCGGATCGGTTCACGAAACACGATGAGTTCTCACCAGGGCGAGCCTTGAGTAACGGCGTGTCGCTCGGGAGAATTAGTGGCAATCTTGTACCGATTCCGTCGAAAAAATCGTTGCGCGTCTGTACGTCGCCTTTGTTTGGGAGCCTCAGGAGCTGGCTTGCCAGGCCGAAAAACCCCGTAATTTTGCGGAGAAACCGGTTCCGCAAGCGGGGCCGACAAAACGCGAGAAGCTGCCCGATGTCGGACAGCTTCTCACCTCAGCGCAGTAGCGGATGGCTCAGATGACCGGCTTCATCGCAGTCATATAAGCGCGCAATACCGTCCCGATTTGTTCGACGGGATGATTGCGGATCTCGGCGTCCACGCGGACCAATTCGCGGTTCGAAACTGCGTTGTCCTTGAGCTCGAGGCCTTTACCGATCACGTCCGTCTCGACCTTGAGCATGAACTCACGGAGCAGCGGGCGGCAGGCATTGTCGAACAGGTAGCAGCCGTACTCCGCCGTGTCGGAGATGACCTTGTTCATCTCGTACAGCTTCTTGCGCGAGATCAGGTTGGCGATAAGCGGAGTCTCGTGGAGCGACTCGTAGTAGGCGCTCTCGGCTTTGATGCCGGCGTCGGTCATGGTCTCGAACGCGAGTTCGACGCCCGCCTTGACCATTGCGACCATCAAGATGCCTTTGTCGAAGTACTCTTGTTCGCTGATCGTTACATCGCTCGGCGCGGTCTGCTCGAACGGCGTCTTACCGGTAGCTTCGCGCCAGGCGAGCAGGTCTTTGTCTCCGGCTTTCCAGTCCGTCATCATGCCGCTCGAGAACTTGCCGCTGATGATGTCGTCTTGGTGCTTCTGATAGAGCGGCGCCATGATCTTCTTCAGCTCGAGCGAGAGCGCGTGGGCCTTGAGCTTCGCCGGGTTGCTCAAGCGATCCATCATGCCGGTGATGCCGCCGAACTTGAGCGCTTCGGTCACGGTTTCCCAGCCGTATTGGATGAATTTGGCGGCGTAGCCTTTGTCGATGCCCTTTTCGACCATCTTGTCGAAACAGAGCAGCGAACCCGTCTGCAGCATGCCGCAAAGGATGGTCTGCTCACCCATCAAGTCGCTCTTCACTTCGGCGACGAAGGAGCTCGCGAGCACGCCCGCGCGGTCACCGCCGGTGCCGCAAGCAAGCGCCTTGGCGACCGCCCAGCCCTTGCGCTCCGGATCGTTCTCCGGGTGGACCGCGATCAGCGTCGGGATGCCGAAGCCGCGTGTGTATTCGACGCGCACCTCGGAACCCGGACCCTTGGGCGCCATCATCACCACGGTGATGTCCTTGCGGATCTGCATGCCCTCTTCGACGATGTTGAAGCCGTGCGAATACCAGAGCGACGCGCCCTTCTTCATCAGCGGCAGGAGCGCAGCGACGACCGGCGAGTGTTGCTTATCGGGCGTCAAGTTACCCACGACGTCGGCCGTCGGGATGAGCTCTTCGTAGGTGCCGACCTTGAAGCCGTTCTCGGTTGCGTTGCGGTAGCTCGCGCGCTTCTCGGCGATCGCTTCCTTGCGCAGGGCGTAGCTGACATCGAGACCGCTATCGCGTAGGTTCAAACCTTGATTGAGGCCCTGAGCGCCAGCGCCGACGATGACGATCTTCTTGCCGCGGAGAACGTTGACACCATCGGTGAACTCGCTCTTGTCCATGAAGCGACACACGCCAAGCTGCTTGAGAGCCTCGCGAAACGGCAGTGAATTGAAGTAACTCATCGGCACAAACCTCGGTGTTCCTGAAGTACCCTTTTTGGGGCCTTGGGGGAGAAACCCCTGACAAACGGGCCGGGAACATTGTCCGCCGGCCGGGCCCTGTCAACATAGCGCGCAAAAGTCCATGAGCACCTCGACCGTTTGCTTTCACGAAGCCACGATTGGCCCCGCGAGCCAGCCCATTTTCCGCGATTTCTCGTGGAACGTCGAGGCTTTCCAGTCCTGGGTCATCACCGGCGAGAACGGCAGCGGCAAGAGCGCAATCGCCCAGGCGCTCGCGGGCGGGCTCGACGTCGCTTCGCGCAGCGCGTCAAGCGGCGCTGGAACTCAGCTGCCCGCCTCGGCAAGTGTCGCCCTGATTTCGTTCGAACGGCAACGCGACATCGTGTTCGACGAGCGCTACCACGACGATGGTGACTTCTTGGAGGGCGGAGTCGATCCGGGCACGTCTGCGCGCGACTTCATTCTGCGGCGCAAGCGCGGAGTGCCGGCCGCCGCTGAGCCAGCGGTCCCCGCTCGACTCGACGAGCTCGCGCGCCGTTTGGGCATCGAGGGCGTGCTCGGTCGCGGCTTGAAGTATTTGTCGACCGGAGAGATCCGCAAGGTGCTGCTGTGTCGCGAACTGCTGCGCGAACCCGCCTGGCTCGTGTTCGACGAACCCTACGAAGGGCTCGATAGCGCGACGCGACTCGTACTCTCGGGCGAGCTCGATCGACTAGTGAACGTTTCTCGCACGGATGCTTCGGCGACCCGAGTGTTGATCATCACGGACCGCTACGAACACGTGCCCGAAGGCACGACCCACGTGTTACACATCGTGGATCGGCGCGTCGCTTTCGCCGGCCCGCGCTCAGCGTTCGAAGCCCGCGGCATCCCGAAAGAGCTCCGCGGCCTGGAAACAGACGAAGCCGAATCACTCGGACAAGCGCTGGCCGAAACCTTGGAGGAGCGCGCCGCAGCCAGAATCCCCGAGACCGCGCGCAGCACGCCCGACGCGCCGCTCGTCCTGATGCGTGGAGTCACGGTCACGTACGGCGAGCGGAACGTGCTCGACGGCCTCGACTTCGAGATCACTCGCGGTAGGCACACTCTCGTACGCGGCCCCAACGGCTGCGGCAAGACCACGCTGCTCAACTTGATCAACGGCGACAACCCGCAGGTGTACGCGAACGACGTGACCATTTGCGGCATGAAACGCGGATCGGGCGAGTCGGTGTGGGACATCAAGAAGCAACTCGGCCAGGTTTCGTACGCCCTCCACGTCGAGTATGCCTATCGCTGCACGGCCAACTTGATCGAGTGCGTTTTGTCCGGGTTCTACGATTCAATCGGCTTGTACCAGGAGCCCGGATACGCGGAGATTCACGCCGCCGAGCGCTGGTTATCGGTCGTGGGGTTGTTGAACAAGCGCGCCGAACCGTTCACGCAGCTGTCCTACGGCGAGCAGCGCGTCGCGCTGATTCTGCGCGCGGTGATCAAACAACCTCCGCTCTTGATTTTGGATGAGCCGTGCCACGGCCTCGATCCGCGGCACCGCAGTGAAGTGCTGACCATCGCCGACTACATCGGCCGGCATACCGACTCCACGCTCCTGTACGTGACGCACGACCCTGAAGAAGTGCTGGGTTGCACGCGCCAAATCTTCGAGTTCGACGCCGCTAGCGGTTGGCAGCTGCGCGAAGTTTAGGCTCAATCACGCCGCAGGAGGCCGGCCTGCTCCGCGAGCACTCGAAGCTCGACCTTGACGCGCTCGAACGCTTTGCGCAGGCGGGCCGCTTCGCGAACGATCGCCGCATCGTCGAGTTCGGTGTCGCCGTTGATGGCGAGAGCGAGTTCCCGAAACGATAGACCTCGGTCGACGCGCAGGATCAAGAGCATCTGGTCATCCGACGACAGCTGATCGCGCAGTGCGGCGAAGCGGTCCTTGACGTCCGTACGTTGGAACGCATCCGTCTCGGTTCGCAGGCGAGCGACCAACTCCGAGATCTCGCCGACATTCGAGATCGCCAGGTTGCGCGCTGCGCGCTGCTCGGGGGACGCCATGATGCGTGCGGCTGCGTTTCGCGCGACGGTATACATCCAGGTTCGCACCGAGCAACGAAAGCCGAAGCCAGGGAAGCCGGTCCAGATGTCTTCGGCGAACGTAGAAAACGCATCCTGCGCGTTGCTCGGATTGCGAACTCGCGAGTACAAGAAGCTGAGAATTTCTTTGCCGTACGCCTCGAGCGCGAGCCGTGTGGCGCGGTCGAACGCCTTGGCCTCACATGCCATACGTATGGCGGGCTCGTAATCCGAACTCTGCGCTGCGCTCATTTTTACCGGTCTTATAGCGCTTTTCGGCCAATTGGCCCCCACCTCGAAATGGGCTAGTTTGCCGGGGCCAATAGGACCCGATGTCCAAACTCGACGAGTGGACCGAGGCAGACGAGGCGACGGACACGACTTTCGATCACGTGTTACGCCGTGCTGCGCACGTTTCTTCGCCCGTGCCCGTCGCCTCAGGGCGGCGACTGCAACCGGGCAACGCGCTACTGGGCGGCCGGTTGCAAATCGTTCGCCGAATCGGCGAAGGCGGCATGGGCGTCGTTTACGAGGCTCGCGACAACCAGCGGCGCACGGGCAGCGTGGCGCTGAAGACGCTGAGCCGGCTCGAACCGAACGAAGTCTACCGCCTGAAGAACGAGTTTCGTTCGCTCGCGGAACTGCGACACCCGGGCATTTGCCAGCTCTTCGAGTTGTTCTGTGAGGACGAGCAGTGGTTCTTCAGCATGGAGTTCGTCGCGGGCGTTCCGTTCGATCAATGGGTGCGGCCATCCGCAGTGTTGAACGAGGCTCGCGCGCGGGACGCTTTCGCGCGCTTGTTTTCGGCCATCGCGGCCGTTCATCAGCGTGGCAAGCTGCATCGCGATCTCAAACCCTCCAACGTGCTGGTACGCGAGGACGGCCGAGTCGTGGTGCTCGATTTCGGGCTCGCCAGCGATCCCGAGCCCGGTGGCGTGGGTCAAACCCTGACCCGTGAACGCTTCAGCGGTACGCCCTCCTATATGGCACCCGAGCAAGCCGCGGGCGCTGTCGCAACCGCAGCCAGCGACCAGTATTCAGCCGGCGTCATGCTCTTCGAGGCGCTCACTGGGATGCTGCCGTTTCGCGGGCCGCTCGGCGAGGTTCTGGCTCGAAAACAGTACGAATCGGCACCGCGGGTACACACGTTCGCCCCCGACGCACCGGGCGATCTGGCGTCGCTGTGCGACGCGCTACTCGAGCGCGACTCGGCTCGCAGGCCCAGCGCAGAGACTGCGCTTCGCGGGCTCATTGCCGACACCTTGCCCGCTTTGCCGGTTCACGAAGCGCAGCCCTCCGAGCAGGAGGGCTTGCTCGGTCGAGACGAAGAGCTCCGAGCCCTGCGTGCCGCGTACGCGGGCACGCTCGACGGTCAGCTGGTGACGGTCTTCGTGGCCGGCGGCTCGGGCATCGGCAAGAGCGCGCTCATCTCCACTTTCCTCGACACGATCCAGGCCGAAAGCGACGCCATCGTTCTGCGTGGGCGCTGCTACGAAAACGAAAGCGTGCCCTTCAAGGCGTTCGACGCCATCGTCGATCAACTGACGCGCCACCTGCGGAAGCTCACGCCCGAAGTCGCCGGTCAGGTCATGCCGCGCGAAGTCTTCGCGCTCACTCGACTGTTCCCGGTGCTCGACCGAGTCGAGGCCGTTCAGCAGGCTCCCAGGCGTGATTGGTCCGATCCGCACGAACTTCAGCGGCGCGCGTTTTCCGCATTCGGCGAACTATTGGCGCGAATCCGCGATCGACGACCGCTGGTGATCCATATCGATGATCTACAGTGGACGTGTCGCGATTCCACACTTTGCCTAGCTGCGCTGCTTTCGCTCCCTGAGCCGCCACCGTTGCTCTTGATCGCCAGCTACCGCAGTGAACACGCCGAGCACAATCCCCTGCTGCAAGAAACGCTGCGTGCGGCGCTTGCCAATCGGCTGATCCGAACGGAGACGTTGCGACTTGCCGAGCTCTCGAGCGACGCGGCGATTGCGTTGGCTCGACGCACGTTTCCGGATGCGCCGGCGGACGCGCTCGCCGCCATCGCCCATGAAGCCGGAGGCAGCCCGTTTTTCGTCGGTGAGCTTTCGCGCCAGGCGCGCTCGACCGGCTCGCTCTCGCCCACCCTGCAGGACACCGTGCTCCGACGTGTCGAACGCATGACCGCGATCGAGCGTCGCTTGTTGGAAATATTGGCGGTCGCGGGTCGTCCGCTCCCCATACGTGTCGCCCTCGATGCGGCCCGCGCCGAGAGCGACGTGCAGGACGCGCTGCTGTCCGAGCGACTGGCGCGCATGACCGGCACCGGCTACGAGCGCCTGCTCGAGTGCTACCACGACCGCATCCGAGAAAGCGTGGTCGCGGCGCTCGAAACGCAGGCTCTGCGCGAAGTACACCGTTGCTTGGCCGAGACGCTGGTCCACCAAGCGGGTACCGATCCTGAGCACTTGGCCCTGCATTTCCACGGTGTGGGCGAACACAGCCGCGCATCCCAATACTACGAGCACGCCGGCGATGCCTCACTGCGAGCATTGGCGTTCGACTATGCCGCGCGCCAATACCAGCAAGCGCTCGATCTCGGCTATGAAGACGAGCGTCGAAGTGCCGCGCTGTTGCTCAAACTCGGCGCGGCGCTAGCTTCCGCGGGGCGAAGCCGAGAGGCGGCCGGCGCTTATCAGCGTGCGGCCAGCAGCGCTCCTTCGATTGAAGCGCTCGAGCATACCCGCACGGCCGCGCACCTGTTGATGACCAGCGGCTACGTGGACGAGGGTCGTGAACTGCTCGGTAAGGTGCTCGAATCGATCGGGCTGTCGCTGCCGCGCTCACGGCGTCACGCCATCGCCGGCGCGCTGTGGTCGCGCGCGCGACTTTCGCTTCGCGGAACGCGCGTTCGACACGACGCACACGCAGACTCGTCGGTGAAGGCACGCCTCGCGGCACTATGGACCGTGATTCAAGGCTCGGTCGGCAATGATCCGTTCCTGATGGTCGAAATGGCCGCTCGCTATGCGCGACTCGCGCTCGATCATGGCCTGTGCGATCACGGCGCACGCGCCCTGGGCATGGAAGCGTATCTCGTGAGCTTCGACGGGGCTGGCACTCACGCCGCCAACATCGAGTTCGTCGCTCGCGCAGCCGAGCTCGCAGCCCGCTCGCGCGATCCTGCGGTGATCGGCTGGGTCAAGTTGGTTCACGGCGCCGCGCTGGTGCACGAGGGACGCTTCACCGAGAGCAAGCGGGTGTTGGTCGACGCGCTCGGCTTTCTCACCGAGCGCTGCAGCGAGGTACCGTTCGAGCTCGCAGGCGTGCGAGTCTATCGACAAAACGCGTCGTTTCATCTGGGTGAGCACGCAGAGCTCGCGCGCGCGGCCCCGCACCTCGTCGAGGATGCGCTGCACCGCGGCGACATGTACCAGGCCATCCTGCTGGCCACCGGCTTCGCCATCCCTGCATCGCTCGTGCATGGCGGCACTCAGCTCGCGCGACCGCATCTCGAGGGTGCTCGTCGGCGCATTCAGCGCCAACGAAACTATCAATGGTCCGATCACCTACTGCTCTTGGCGGAGCTCAGCACGGGCCTGTATGAAAGCCGCTACGACGAGCCTCTCGCATTGGTCGACGCGCAATGGCCCGCACTGGAACAGTCGCAACTGATGAGAATGCAAATCTGTAGCGCGCTCACGCACTTTGCTTGTGGGGGAGTCGCGCTGGCCAAGCTCCGAACAGAACGGAGGGCGCATAGCGCCGACCGCGCACGTCTGGCCAGCCACGTGAAGGGGCTGCGCCGGACGCGCTTGAGCTATGCGCCAGGACTCGCCGCGATTCTCGAAAGCGGCTTGGCACTGCATGAACACCGTGACGCGCACGCTGCGGAGAAGCTCCGTTCTGCCGTAGCCTACCTCGAAGCATCCGATCTACGAATGTACGCGGCTTGCGCGCGTCTACGGCTCGGGCAGCTCTTGGGCGGTGAAGAAGGTCGAGAATGGACCGCAGCCGCACAATCGACCTTCGACACCGAGAGCGTGTTCGACCCAGAAGCCAGCGCAGACATGCTCGCGCCCGGCTGTCGCTCGCGCTCTTAGGGCTCGAGCTGCTGTTGGTTCGGCCTATTTGTACTTCGTTTCGGTGACGGCCAAGTGCAGATCGTACGAGTTCCCGGTCGGCAGGCAAATGAGCGTGAAGTTCAGGTTGCCTTGCTGACGGGGCTTGATCACGTTCGTGGCGTGGTACGGATCCTGTTCGAGATGCATCGGCGCGTCGTCGCAGACCACCTGAACCGAAAAGGGCACATTCCTTCGGTAGTAGAAGGCTTCAGCGTGGATCACTAGCTGAGTAAAGGGGCCGAGGCTCGACGGGAAAGCCGGCGCGCTCTCGTAGTCGTTGGCATCGAACTTCAGGTCCTTGAACACGACGGTCTTTTCGGTGCTGTTGACGAGAGTGATGTCGATGCCGATTGTCCTGCTCATGATGTACTCCTGGTTGGTTATCGGCGCGCTGTCTCCCCAGCTCGCCTTACGAGTGGGTAGAGAGGCGTTCACCGGTTTGTGACCAAACAGGCGCAAGAAAATCTGACGATTCGCGCAGCATTCACCGGCAAAACGAAGCGTTAGTACTTCGTTCGGTGAGTGCTGTTCGCGGTTGAAAGAGCGAAAGTCAGCGAGCTCGCAAATCAACCAGAATCTGCCCGGAGTCGCTCAGACGCGCGGGATAGGTCTTCAATGCACAGTCGCCGTTCTCGGCGCGGCCGGTAGTCAAATCGAACTTCAGCGAATGCAGGGGACAGAGCAGCGTGCCGGAGCCGAGCAAGCCATCTGCGAGCGGGCCGCGCTTGTGCGGGCACTCGGCTTGAGTCGCGAACAAGCCGCCGTCGCGGCCGCGAAAGACCGCAATCTGGACCACCCCAACTTGGAAGCTTCGACCTTCACCCTCGGGTATTGCAGAAATGGGACCCAATGTGACTTCCATCACCTTGCCTCCTTCATTGAACGATCGGCAAGAGTTCAGCGAACTGGTTGGCGGTAGCCGGAGTGGTGGCCTCTTGCCAAGGATCTGCGTAGGCGTCGACCGAACGCTGCATCGCGCGATCCAAACGTTCGGCAATGCCTTCGCTGTCGTCCACCACGACGGCGCGAATTTTGTCGATGCCGACGCGCGGAACGAATGCGTACGTGCGCTCGAGATAGCGCGCGTTCTCCCGATAATATTGCAAGAAGCGCCCGCTGAGTTTGAGCACCGCCTCGTGCGTATCGACGACGCACAGTAGGTCGCCTTTGCGTACGTGAGCTCCCGCCGCTCCCCCGATGTAGATTTCCCATTTACCGCCCTCCACGGCAACCGCTCCTACGTCCTTGACCAGAGCCTCCGAGCAATTGCGCGGACAGCCCGCCGTTGCGAGCTTCAACTTTCCTGGCGCATCCAAGCCTTGAAAGCGGGCCTCGATTTGTTGCGCGAGCCCGATGCTGTTGCCGAGACCGAAGCGGCAGAAGTCTGTCCCGACGCAGCTCTTACACGTGCGGTAGCGCTTGCCGTAGGCAAAGCCCGAGGGCATGTCGAGATCACGCCACATGTTCGGCAAGTCTTCACGCTTCACGCCAATCAGATCGATTCGTTGGCCACCGGTCAGCTTCATCAGCGGCACGTGGTACTTATCTGCGACGTCCGCAATTCGGCGCAGCTCCGCCGCTGACGTGACGCCACCCGGCATCTGCGGAATGACGCTGAACGTGCCATCCTTTTGAATGTTGGCGTGCACGCGATCGTTGATGAAGCGCGCATCGCGTTCGTCCACGTACTCGTCGGCCCAGAGCGTGATCAAGAGTGACGCGAGCCCCGGCTTGCTCCCCGGGTCTTCCCGACCGCCGGCAAGCGCCTCGAACACCGAGGAGACTGATTTGAGCCCGAGCGCGACGATCGCTTCGATCAGCTCCGGCTTGGTGAGCGGCACGCCGGGAACGTAAAAGTTCGCGGAAGGATCTTCGTCCGTGGCGCCACCGCACGCCCAGTCGATGACCTGCGAAACCAGGGTCTTGCAGGCACCGCAGCCCATGCCCGCACGGGTAGACTCCATGACGGCCTTCGAGCTGCGCTTGCCTTGCTTGACGCAGCCGAGGATCGCGCCCTTGGTCACACCGTTGCAGTTACACACCTGCATCTCCGCAGGCATGCTCTCGATGGACGCCTCCTCCGACGGCGCGCCGATGTCGAATAGGAGCGAGAGCCGCTCTTCCGGAACCGGAGTATTGCGTTCGTAGGCCTGAGACAAGAAAGGAGCCTTGCGAATGTCACCGAGCAAGATCCCACCGACCAGACGCCCATTGCGAATGATCAGCTTCTTGTACGTCCCCTTCTTGGCCTCCGTGAATTGGACGACTTCGTCACCCTCTTCAGTCGCCTCGGTGATGCCCATGGACGCGACCTCGACGCCCATCACCTTGAGCTTGGTAGCGACTTTCGAGCCGTAGTACGCGGCCTCGGCGTCCGTGCCGGTCAAGTGAGCGGCCAGCACTTTGGCCTGCTCCCAGAGCGGCGCGACCAAGCCGTAGACTTGGCCACGGTGCTGCACGCATTCACCGACCGCAAAAACCCGTGGATCGTCGGTGCACAAGCGGTTGTCGACTACGATGCCGCGCTCGACGGCCAAGCCCGCGCGCAGCGCGAGCCCGCTGTTGGCCTTGATGCCCGCAGCGATCACCACCAAATCGCAAGCGAGACGCGTGCCGTCCTTGAACTCCAGCCCGGTCACCTGGTCATGCCCGCGAATGGCGCGTGTATCTCGATTGGTGTGCACGACGATGCCCAAGCCTTCGAGCGTCTTCTTCAAGATCGCGGCGGCGGGGTCGTCCAGCTGCTGACCCATGATCGCGTTCCCACGCTGGATCACGTGCACATCGAGGGAAAAGTTCTGTAGTCCGCGCGCCGCTTCGAGACCGAGCAGGCCGCCACCGATCACCACGCCCCGCTTCTTGCCCATCGCGTAGGCGGTGATCTTTCTGCAATCATCGAGATTGCGGAACACGAACACGCCCGGCTTGTCGCTGCCGTC
>DASQCO010000128.1:0-40255 GCA_035634635.1 Polyangiaceae bacterium | reverse complement strand
CTTCATGAATCTCGACCTCGGGTACATCGAACCCCGCTGCAATCACTTCACTCCGATCACCCCCGCCAGCCCTCCGGCTGCTCACTAACCTGTCACCCATGTGCCCGGTCAGAAACGTCACCTATCTTCCCGGTTGCACATATCTCGAGTCACGCCCTCCTACGCGACCCCAAACTTCTTTTGAGTCTCGCGGTGCACTTCGTTTCGCCGGGTCACTTAGGTGCTTGGCGGCTTGGCGACTTGGCGGCCCTCTGGGAGTGTGCTGGGAGTCTTTCGGTTCGATCGCGAGCCAACGAGCGCGACTTTGTGGCTCGCAACGCGTGCGGAACGACGCTTTCTTCGAGGTGCGTTGCTGGATCGCGGGCGCCCATTCACTCTCTTAGGAAGCAGGCGGCTTGGTGGGATTCGCTTACTTTGAAGAGGGGGGGTTGGCGCGTGGGGCAGGGGTCGAAGGTGTGGGGGCAGCGGGCGCAGAATGCGCAGCCGGGGGGCAGCATGGACGGTGATGGGACGCGGCCGGGGATTGCGGCGAGGCGTTTGCCGGGATTTTTGGGGTCGGGCAACGCGGCAAGGAGTGCTTGGGTGTAGGGGTGTGAAGCGCGTTTGAAGATGTCGCGCACCGAGCCTTGTTCGACGATTTTGCCGGCGTACATCACCAGCACGCGCTCGGCGAAGTGCGCGACGACGCCCAGGTCGTGCGTGATGAGCAGCACGGCCATGCCGAACTCGCGCTGCAATGAGCGCAATAGTTCGAGGATTTGGGCTTGGATCGTGACGTCGAGGGCGGTCGTTGGTTCGTCGGCGATGAGCAGCCGCGGACGACACGCGATGGCCATGGCGAGCATCACGCGTTGCTTCATGCCGCCCGAGAGCTCGTGCGGATATTGCGCGAGGCGGCGCTCGGGCGCAGGAATGCCGACGCGCTGAAGTAGCTCGAGCGCCTGCGCGCGCGCATCTCGCGCGTTCATGCGCTGATGCAGGATCAACACTTCCTCGATTTGCCGGCCGATCGTGAAGACCGGGTTCAGCGAGGTCATCGGCTCTTGAAAGATCATGCCGATCTGTCCACCGCGGAGGTCGCGCATTTCGACTTCGGGGATCTTTGCCAGATCGCGCCCTTGAAAGTGAATGCTGCCGGCGGCGATGCGCCCCTCGGTCAAGCGCATGACCGACATCGCAGTGACTGACTTTCCCGAGCCGGATTCGCCGACCAAAGCCACGATTTCACCGGGTGCGATGCTAAAATCGATGCCGCGCACCGCCGGCAACGGACCGGCGTCGGTCGCGAACTCGACGCGCAGATCGCGAACGGCTAGCAGCGGATCAGCGGAGGTTGCGGTCATCCGACGCGCTTTCGCAATTTCGGGTTCAGCGCGTCGCGCAGCCCTTCACCGACTAGATTGAACGCGAGCACGACGAACAGAATGGCCGCGCCGGGGATCGAGAACAACCACGGCGCATCGAAGATGTACGCGCGACCATCGGCCAAGATGTTGCCCCAGGTGGCGTACGGGGGTCGCACGCCGAAGCCCAAGAACGACAACGCGGATTCGGTCAAGATCGCGTGCGCGACGTTGATGGTCGCAGACACGAGCACCGGTGCCATCGCGTTCGGAATCATGTGCCGGAAAATGATGCGCCACTCCGGCAAACCGAGCGCCTTGGCAGCCGTCACGAAGTCTTGCTCGCGCAGCGCGAGAAACTCTGCCCGAACGAAGCGTGCCGTGCTCATCCAGCTGGTCATGCCGACGACGATCATGATCGTGTAGATGCTGGGCGGGAGCAGGGCCACGACGGTGAGAATCAGGAAAAACGAGGGAAAACACAGCACCACGTCGGTGAAGCGCATCAACAACGAGTCGACGCTGATCGGGCCGAATTTTCGCTGCCCGTAAAAGCCTGCCAGGCCTCCGACCGTAACGCCGATACTGAGCGAAATACTGACAGCAACCACTCCGATCGACAGCGAGACGAACGACCCCTGCAGCATGCGCGCGAACACGTTGCGCCCGAGCTCGTCCGTGCCGAACGGGTACACGTGAAAGGGCGGAACGAGCTCCGCCGGCAACGTACTCGATGCGCTGCTGAACGGCGGCAGCAACTTGTCCGGCAAACGCACGGTGGTCGGATCGAACACCACCCACCAGCTAGTCAGCAGCTTGCCGAGCAACGCGACGACGCTCAAAACGCACAGCACGTACAAGCCGAACATGGCCAGACGTTCCTGGCGGAACGAACACCAAAGTTGCTGCGCGGGTGTCTCGGCGATGCCCAGCGCCTCGGGATCCGCGTGTGGCGCGGCGAGGACTTCGACTGCTGGGGCGGGGCCGACGGGAATACTCATTGGAGCCGGATGCGTGGATCGACCAAGGCGTACAGGATGTCCGAGAGCAAGATACCGAACAGCGTGAGCGCCGCGGCCACGAAGTTCAGCGTCAGAATCATCGGGAAATCACGGGCCATGATGGCCTCGAAGCCGAGCAAGCCGAGCCCTGGCCAGGCGAAGATTTGCTCGAAGATCACCGAACCGCTGATCAACCCCGGCAAGAGCAGGCCAAACATGGTCACGAACGGCAGGAGTGCGTTGCGCAACGCGTGACCGTAGACCACGCGGTCTTCATCGAGCCCTTTGGCGCGCGCGGTGCGCACGTAGTCTTGTCCGAGCACCTCGAGCATTTGAGCGCGTACATAGCGCGAGAGCACGGCGATGCCCGTGAGCGCCGCCATGATCGACGGAATCACGAGATGCCAGACGCGGTCCATCAGCCGCACGGCGCCGCTCGCGTGCTCCGTACCGAACGTCGCGAGCCCAATCACCGGCAGATGGAACACGCGCACCACCCCGAGGATGATCACGTACGACAAGAAGAAGCCGGGGATCGAAATTAGCGTGTACGCGAGCAACGTCGTCGAACGGTCGTAGCGCGAGCCGCGTTTCAAAGCCGCGTGGATGCCGATTGGGAACGACGCGGTCCAAACGATCACCGTCGTGCACAAAAAGAGCGGCAGGGAATTCAGAAAGCGCCGCCAAATCTTGGGCATGACCGGCAAACCATCACGGAAAGATCTGAGCTCGCCGGTGCTCAAATCTTTGAGCCAGTGCACGTATTGCAGGTAGATCGGCTCGTCCAGGTGGAAGGATTGGCGGATGCGCGCGACATCCTCTGCTTTCATCATCGGGTTCATCACGTCCACCTCGCTGGGCTGACCCGGCGCCAGGTGAATCACCGCGTGCGACACGATCGAGATCACGACCAGGAGCAGCAAGCGCTGCACGATCGTCCGTGCGAGGAAGCGCCACATCAGCGGCGGCCTCCGGCGAGTACGCACTCACGGAGCATAGACGGGCTCCGACGCGAGCTTTCGCCATTGGGAAAACCGACGATCGACCTCACCGTAGGCCGTCGGTTCGATCTTTCGGTAACTCTCATTGCCGTCTGCTCCGCGAGTCACCTCGACGATTCTCTTGTCGAGCGCGACCGGTTCGCTCGGCTCGAACAAAAACGTATACGGTTGATCCGCCGCGATTAGCCGGTGGATCTGGTGCGTGAGCGCGACTTGCTTATCGAAGTCGTATTCATCACGAACGCGCACGATCAGCTCGTCGACGCGCGGGTTCTTATAGCCGGAGAAGTTGAGTTGAGAGGGACCGGTCTGGCTGGAGTGCCAGAGTTGGTACTTATCCGGATTGAGATCTGCACCGACCCAAGACAGCACGATGGCGTCGAAATTGAGCGCATGGACAACGTCTTCGATGAAGACGGTGTATTCGGCCAGCTGAATTTTGCACTCGATGCCGAGCTTCTTCCAGGCTTCTTGGGCGATGGCCATGATGGCTTTTCGCTGGGGATTGCTGGCAACCAGGGTGAACTGGAACGGTTTGCCGTCCTTCTCGAGCACTCCGCGCGAATTCTTTTTCCAGCCGGCCTCAGCGAGCAGCGCGATTGCCCTTGCGGGATCGTAAGGCAGCGGCGCGACCGTGGGATCGTTGAAAGGCGTGGTCGAATAGAACGGACCGGTGGAGCGCTTGCCCTCGCCCGAGAGCACGTACTTGATGATGCTCTCGACATCGATGGCCATGCCGAGCGCGCGTCGCACGCGTACGTCCGCGAACAGCGGGCGGCGCGCGTTGTAGGCAATGTACGTGAAGTAGCCACGCCGGCGATCGAGCACGTGATAGGCCGGATCCTTGCGGTAGCGCGCCGCTTGGTGGGGTTGCGCGTCGTAACGATCCAGAGCGCCTGCTTGAAATTCGAGCTCTGTGGTCAACAAGTCCGGAATGATCCGGAAGAACATTTCACGATACTCGGGTTTCCTTCCCCAGTAGTCGTCGTTGCGCGTCAAGCGAATGAACTCCTCCGGACGCCATTCGGCGAAGCGGAACGGACCGGTGCCAACCGGCGCCCGGTTGAACTCCGAATTGCGAATCGAGAAGGTTTCACGAGCTTCTTTGGAGAGCGACATTTTGGCCATCTCTCGCTGCAGAGCGGCATCATCCAACAAGTGCTTGGGGATGAGCGGGATCTGCCAGTCGAGGATCGCGGGCGCGTACAGACGTTTGTACGTCACGCGCGCCGTCAGGTCGTTCAACACATCGACCGACTTGATTCCTTCGTACGACGACGCGCGTGGTGAAGCGTTGCGCGGATTCACCAAAGCTTCGTACGTGAACTTCACGTCCTCCGCGGTGAACGGCACACCGTCATGCCAGCGAACACCGGGGCGCAAATAGAACGTAACGATCGGGTTGTGTTCACCGATCCGCAGCAACTCCGGTAGCTTTTCAGTCAGGTATTGAAGCTGCTCGGTCTTTTTGGCTTTGATGTGATCCGTGAACGGAAAGCCCTGAAAATAGCCTGCGCCCAAGATCGGTTCGAGCTTCTCGAACAGCTGTGACTCGACCTTGGACAGGCGGATCTTCACCCGCTCTGGAACCGCGATGCTGAGCTCGACGTCGAGCGGTGTCTTCTTGCCCTTGGTTCCTGGGATAAGCGTGGTCTCGACCTGAGTGCGAGTTTCAGCAGCGACGGGTTCCACCGCTTGGATGCTCGACTCGATGCCTCCGAGCTTCGCATCCTTCCAAGCCGCTTCGATCAACGATGCAACGTGAACCGCGGTGGCCGGGCGACCATCGGGCAATGTTCTCTCTGGTAGCGCGGCCACATAGGCGTCCTCGGTCACCTGCCAGTGATCGGCGAGCTGCCCGACGAGTTTGAGGTTCTCGTCGGCAACCACGAGTCCTTCCGAGATGTTGTTCTCAACCACGTCGGCCGCGGTCGCGTGAACGTAGATGACCGAGTTCAAGGTCTTGGCGTCGGAAAGTTCCGAGCGCAAAAAGGTCTGCAGCCGCGCGGGGTTGCCCTTGGTCTGGTTATCGCAGCTCGGCACCCAAAGAGCCGACTGAGCGAGCACTCCGATGACGATCAGAGGCAGAGCGATCAGCAGCCACTTCGTGCCCATGTGCGCGCGCGACTATGCGCTTCGGCGACGGGAGCTGCAAGGATGAGGTCGGGCAGCTCCCGCGCGGCGCAGAATCCTGCGGCGACTCAGTGAAGATTCACGTGACCGATGTAGTCGGTCTTGCCGAGCGGCACGCCGTTGTGGCGGAGGATTTCGTAGGCGAGCGTGGCGTGAAAGTAGAAGTTCGGCAATTGCAGCTGATTCACGTAGTCGACGCCGAGCACGTACTTGCCCTCGAGCCACGGCAGCTTCACTTGGCGGGTCTCCGCGCCTGCGAAATCTTCCGGCTTGTAGCTGCCGAGGTACTCTTGGACTGCGCGAATGCGCGTGCGCAACTCTTCTACGGTCTGCTCGGTGTCGGGATGCTTCGGCGGCTCTTTGCCGGTCACGCGCGCGGCCGTGAACTTGGCGGCGTCACACACCGCTTGGATCTGACGAACGAGCGGGTACTGATCGGGAGCGAGGCGCGAATTGAGCAACACGGCCGGTTCGAATGACTTGGCTTTGGCGTAGGCCACGGCGGCATCCAGCCACTTGTCGAGCTGCGTGAGGGTGTTTTTGAATTGCGGAATGGTCTGATCGTAGAGAGACATGGGTGGCCTGATCTATCACCCTTGTGCGGCGAAAGCAGCGCGTCTAGAGCGAGAGCGCGCGTGTCGCAATGTGACTGAACGCGGGCGCGGCGATGCTTCCGCCGGTTCCCTCTTTTTTCGCGTTCCCGACGCCGACGTAAATCACCCAACGCGGCGCATCGATCGGCACGATGCCGACGAAGTGCACGAAGGTGCCGGTACCCTGTGGGCAACGTCCGCAGTCCTCCTCGTCGACCATGCCCGTCTTTCCGCCGACGCGCACGCCGGATACCGCAGCGGCTTTGCCGGTCGCGCGTTCACGAGTCACTACGCCTTCGAGCAAGCTGCGGACGGTGCTTGCGGTGGAGGCTTTGATGATGCGCTCACCGGGCGTGTTTCCCGAGCTTGCGAGCAGACCGTCGTTGGCGAAGACGCCGTACGCGGAGGCCAACGCGAGTGGCGTCGTGGTGCTGCCGGCTCCGATGGCGATGACTGCGCCTTGCATGCTCGCGCTGGGAATTTCTGCGGGCGCCCCGACGCCGAATCGTCTTAGGCCGTCGCCCATACGCTCTCCGCCGAGGACGTCGAAGATGCGCGATACGCCAACATTCGAGGAAACGGCGAGCAGCTCGCCGACGTCGAGCGTGCCGTATTCGCCGCCGTCGCGCAGTACGAGCGAGCCGTAGCTACGCGAGCCATTACCGCAGTCGAAGCGTTGCTCAGGGGTGATCAGATCGGCGTCCAAGGCCGTTGCAATCACGAGCGGCTTCATGGTGGACGCTGGGACGATGGGTTTGCCGGGCGCGTCGTCGGCATTGGCGAGCAGGGTGCCCGTGCGCGGGTCGAGAATGAGGATTGCGACGCGCTCGGCGTTCCATTGCTCGTGGAGGCGACGCGATTCCTCGTCGACAATGGCTTGGAAACGCGCGTCCACGCCTTTGTTGGAGGACGCGATTGGCGACGCTGCGAGCGCGGGTTTCGCGCTCGCCTTCGTGTCGGCGCCCACGCAGGCGACGGAGCCGAGTACGATCGCGGCCAGTACGCCGAACAACGCCGCGTGCGCGCGTGTCAACGGCGAGGGCAAACCCTCTCGACCGACCAGCACCTGAATCCGGCGGGCGAGCTCGGAGGGGCGCGCTGCCATGGCGATTCCGCCAACGGGCACGAGACCCCGCGCGATCTCGAGCAGGTGCTGTGCGTAGCTGCTGGGGCGAAGCCCCGCGGCGATCACGGATTCATCAGCGGCCAGTTCGCATTCGCGACGCAGCCGATTGCGCGCGATCCAAGCGAGTGGTTGAAACCAATACAGTGCGCAAGCGAGCTGAGCGGCAAACAGCGCGAGGCCGTCGCGCCGACGCACATGCGAGAACTCGTGCAGGAGCACGGCGTTCATTCGTTCCTCGGTCCAAGCCTGCGATGCGACGGGCAAGAGAACAATCGGCCGCAAGATGCCGACCACTACGGGCGCTTCGATAGCGGCGCTGATGCGAACACCAGGCTTTGCGGACTGTGCCGAAACTGCGGACGCACGCAGTCGCCAAGCCCAAACGGCGCCATAAAATAGGCGAGCCGCGACGAGCAACACGCCAACAGCCCAAATCGAGAGCAACCAAGAGCTGGCGCTCAGCGAGCGTGGTGCCACCTGAACGCTCGCGCGTGGCAGGTCAGGCAATGGATTCGGAGCAAGGCTGGGAGACAGCGCCTCGGCGACGACGTGACCGACGAATGTCGTAGTTTGAACCTGCACCACCGACTGCCCTGGAAACGTGAGGGCCAGCAGCGGCACCGCGAGCGATGCACAAACGCCGAGCGACACCAGCCACCGACGCAATGAGGCAGATGAGCCCCGCAGGAACGGCAACACACCCAAAGCGAGCGCCAGCAAGAGCGAGACCCGCAGTACTACCCCAACCAGTGAAACGTGTGACATGCCCTACTTCCCTTCCTGACGCGCGCGCTCGACGATCTCCGCCAAGCGCTCGAGTTCATCCGCGTTGAGCTTGTGTCGTGAAGATTCGACCAGAGTGAGCATGGCCTGCTCCACCGAGCCGTCGAAAAACGTGGAGACGACGTGTGAAAGCGCCTTGCGACGCGCCTCACCCCGCGGCACCGCGGGCAAAAAGATGTATCGCCCGCCCTCCTCCACGTGCCGCACGTGACCGCGCTCTTCGAGCAGCCGCAGCAGCGCGCGAACCGACGAATAACTCGGCGGTTCCGCCAAATTATCCAGCACTTCCTGCGCGCTGGCCCGCCCCAGGCGGTACACGATATCCATGATTTCGCGCTCACGGCGCGTCAACGGCGGCTTGGCCATGACGAGCAGGCTACGCGGGTGCTAAAAATTTAGCAAGCGCTTGGTGCTAAATTTTTAGCATAACCGAAGGCCCCGTCGCCGTCGCTCAAAACGCCTCAACGTTGAAGATGCGCCCGAACGATGCGCCGACGCCGGACACAAAGTAGTCAGTGACGCGGACGTAGCGCACCATACGCTCGGAAAAGTCACAGCTGACGAGGCCTCCCGTCGTCGATCCAAAACGAGTGCCCCGTCCGCTATCACGCACGGTGGCCCAAGTTCCTGACCCGTCGTCGACTTCTATTTTTCCTCCGCCGACCCAAGTGTCGGCCCCGAAGAATGCCAGACCGACGTGGGATACCCGATACGCCTGGCCGAGGTCGAACGTGGCGACGGCATCGTCCGTTGCGCCCTGTGCCACCGTCTTGCCGTAGATATACTGCGGAAAACGGCTTTGCACAGGTGATCCGGCAAGGGCCATGCTCGCGTTCCCGCTCACTGCCCCCCCAGTCAGGTAGGTTCGATCATATGAGCCAGAGGAGTCTGGGGCCGGGTCGGTCGTGCTACTCGGAAACACTTCCAGCTCGATGAAATCCACCACGCCATAGGCCGCCATCGTTCCCTTTACCGTCAGCTCCAGGTAGCGCGCTTGTGTCGCGTCGAACGACGACGTGAGGAAGGTCGACGCGAGGGGCGTGTCGGGGATCACTTGAGTCCAGGAACCAAGTGTTTGCGCCGCACGCAGACTAAAACTAAGTGGCGCCGCATTGTACCACTGGCGTATCGCGCCCACCGATTGCACTTCTCCAAGATCGATCGTCAACGTCACCTGCGGGTTCGGGTCTCCAGCAAGTCCCGGAGCCATCCACCTGAAGGCGAGATCATCGCCATCGAAGAGGCTCTCCGTTGGGGTCGAACGCGTAACCGCACCGTTCGAGTAGACGACAGAGGCAGTGGGTTGAGGAGTGCCCTGCGCATGGCGTAGCAAGTTGACGTTGAAGTACTTCCCGTCGTCGCTGAGGGGGTAGTACGCGGTGACAGGTGCTGTATTTCCGAAGGCTTGCACCGACCACAGGAGTCCTGGCGACAGGCCGACTCCGGGGGTGAAGTAATTCGTCGCTCGAATGTAGCGAACGGACTGGGTTGGAAACCTGTACTCGGTCTGGTTCTTGGGGAATGACTGACCGAGCCCGCTGTCCTCTACAACGCTGTACAGATCGGGGATCGCAGCAAGCTCGAGCCGCCCGCCGTTCGCCCAGGTCTGCGCGTTGGTAACAAAGCCGAGCTTGATCCGTGAGACTCCGTACTGTGACCCCAAATCAATCGTGCCCACGCCGTCGCCCGTAGCCCCCTGCGCCAGCGTCTTGGCGTAGAAATCACCCGCTGGCCAGCGCATCGGCCACTGGACACCAGGGACAAAGAAGTTCTCGTTGACTGAAGTCGTCGACAGATAAGTCAGATCGTAGCCACTCACAGAAGTTGGCGGCGGAGAAGTCTGCGCGCTGGGGTACACGAAAAGCTCCGTCAATTCTGCACCTGAACCCCCGCTGTTTCCCACCGGCGTTCCCACCATCGTCAGCTCGAGGAACCGGCCAACCACTGGAGCGAAACTAAGAGTCGTATCGAGCGAAGCGACGGGCCCCATGGGGGCAACCGTGGTCCAGTTACCGGGAATGGTCGCGACGCGGATACGCTGGCTGAGCGGATTGTGCAGTCCATCGCGATAGTAGAGCGGCCGAATCGCTCCAATCGAGAAGTATTGGCCCATGTCGACAGTCATCGTGACGACGGCGTCCGAATCACCACTAGGTGCAGGCGTCACCCAAGTAAATGTCGAGCCGTCTCCGTCAAGAGCGTACTGAGGACCGTAAGAGTAACTGTTGACATACACTGCAGCATCGTTTGCGTAAGTCGCGGACACCGTTGGCGGCGGGTAGCTGCGCCGCAACAGGTTGACCACGTAATACTTACCATCCGCGCTCAACGGATACGTCGTTACTGCAGGCGGCAACTCGGGCAAATCGGGTAGGAATTCCATGGCGACGTCCGACGACCCTGCCTTTTGGAGCGATCGCCCCAGGTCGGTCCACGCCGCAACCAAGCCGCCACCGGGCCACAGCGTCGTCGCCACCATACGGAACGCACCTTGGTCACCTTCGCGCTGCGCGTCGGTTTGAATCAGCGGCATCTCCAAGTGCGACGGATCCAACGTCACCGTGTCGCCGGTAACCGTAAACGGCACGCGGCGTGACCACAGCTCGGACCCCAGATGGTCGCCGGGCCTCGCCTCCGAGCGCCAGCCGACCAGCACGTGATCCGAAGCCAACACGAGACTCGGCTCAGTTTGGCCGATCGACGTATCCGTCGCATAGGGCATTCGCGCGGGCGCGAGCTCGAATGACTCCGTGGCGCCCGGCATTCTCGGATCGAGCACAGCCGCATGCAAACGCGGCACGTTCGCTTCACCCGTGTTGTCCGGATCTGTGCCCTTGGTGAACGCTACCGCCAGGCGCGTGTCGTCGAGGAAAATCAGATCAGGCCTGTCCTCGGTTGCACCCGGCAGGAATGGCCCGACCGTCCAATGCGACGGGCCACTCTGCACTTCGATCGTTTCCTTGCCTTGCGAACCCGAGCGCCAAGCGGCCGCCCAATGCCCATTGCGCCCCGCGAGCACAACGTTGTCTTCGACCGCGTCCGTCGCGGCCAACACCTGATCGCCGGAGATCGGGACGAGCTCGGGTGTAAACAGGCGATAGTGCAAGTCAGGCCCATTGGCGGGGTCGTGTGAATCCGTCCAGGCAACGACCAGCTCATTGCCGTCGAACACGATATCGGACTCGCTCTGCGAGAAAGCAGGATCTTCATTGGCGACGATGGACTTGCCCTGAGGCACGCCACCGACGACCTTACGCAGCGAAATGCCGAGCTCATCGTCATCGAAGTCAGTCCAAGAAACGACGAAATCATCTCCCGGCAACGCGGCAACACCGGGCGCCGGCGTCGACACGTGAGTCTGCGCGACTCGAACGGAGTCGACCAGGCGGCCCGCTGATTCGAAGGTCGACAAGAAGACGTCGGCCGAATCGTCATTGTGATCGGAGAACGTGACGCCCACGGTATTGCAGCCCGCCGCCAACGGATGCCGCGCCGCACCGATGCTGCGACTAGTTACTGGCCGGAGGAGTTCGAGCCCACTCACCTTTGCATTGTCGGTCCCGCCCTCGAAGCTCACGACAATCTTCCCGGCAGAATTGGCCACCGCACTGAAATCACGCACAACGGCCTTATTCGGCTCGCCAGCTTCCTTCACGATGTCGAACTTCTCGAGTACCTGCGCGTCATTGATCGAGACGTTGAACGCGCGACTCCCCGGCGTAGAAAAATAGATCTCCGCGAAGTGCAAACGGACGACATACTGCGCCCCGGGCGCCAGACCATCGAGTGTGTAACTAAAATTACCCCAACGCTCCGATTGGTAGACCGCCGCAGGCGCAGCGTTCGCGACGCCGCTCGTCGTGATCTCGTTTCCGTTCGAATAAGTTCCGCCACCGACAACGAACTGATCCGCCTCGAACGAGCCAACCGCTTCGTCGCCGCCGCCGTTGAGTCGCAGGATCGGCTCCACCGTCAAAGGGGCCTGATTCGCTGGCGGAAACAGTTCGAGCCCGCTCACCTTCGCGTTATCCAGCAGCGACACGAACTTGACGATGATCTGCCCGGCGCTATTGGCGGCCGCGCTGAACTCGCGCACCACCGCCTTGTTCGCCCCCCCAGCGACACTCACAATATCGAAGTTCTCCAAGACGGGCGCCCCGTTAACCTCCACGTTGAACACACGAGTACCTGCGTCATCGTCGCCATACCAGACCTCGGCGAAGTGCAAACGCAACGTGTAAACAACGCGCGGAGTCAGCCCGTTGAAGTTGTAGGAAAAGTTGCCCGCGCGCTCGGTCTGATAAACCTCCGACGGGGCGGCGTTCGCAACGCCGGTTGTCGAAACGACATTGGTGCTCCGGTAAAAACTACCGTCAGTGTAGAACCGATCCACACCAAACGATTCGACGGCATCGCCACCTGCATGGATTCGCGTGACCGTACCCAGCACATTCACGCGTTGGCTAACCAGCTGCGGCGTGATCTGGCAGGTCGGACTGCAGCCGTCACCCGAAAGCGTGTTGCCGTCATCGCACGCTTCGGTTGATGAGCGAAAGCCGTCACCGCAAACGCCAGTGTCGGTACCCGCAGGCTGAGCGGGGACGCATTGCGCGACGGGTGGGGTTGAAGTGCCGGCGGAGCCGCCCGTTTCGGGATTGGAGCCGGATGTGCCGCCGCTTCCCGCGTTTCCGGCGGCGGTGGACGGCACTTTGACGACGATCTTCGTCGTGGTTGGGATCTTGATGATTGGGCCGTGAGGCGTGCTGGAGGAGCCGGAGGAACCTGACGATCCGGACGCACTGGTTGAGCCGCTTGAGCCGGCTGCGCCGGCGCTGCTGGGAGAGCTGAGTGGCGTGGAATCGCAGCCAGTTAGTGAGAGCAGGATGAGAAGAAAGCTGAACCCAAGAATCTGCGCTTGAGCCAAACTGCACCAGCGTTGTTGTTGTCGTCGCATTTGCACTCAAGTCTTAAAAGACACCAGGTCCTGTCACTCGCTCGACATGGCGCGTCGGAATTCAATCTTCGACCGGCTGCTTCGATGGGCGCCCTACCGCAGGAAAGATCTTCACCCGGAACCGCCATTCCCACCCGTGAGCGGTTCGTCGGACGCTCTGAAGTACACAAGCCCAAGCCTCGCTCCGCGGCCCGGATCCAGCGCAACTGCGAGACGAAGCGTCCGATGGCTGTCTACTTCCGACCGGGGCGCAGTCTGCAAGAATCGTCTGATGTCCTCACGCTGTGGCAGGGTGAGCGCCGGTCGAGCCACCAACACGTGCTGCACCAGGTCTAAAGTCCAGGTGAGATCGTCTACCTGGATGTCCCTCAGGTAGGCGTAGAGACGCGCCCACCACGGATGCCAATTCGCTCGTGGCGGATCAACAAACAAGTACACACAAGACCGCTGCAACGGGATGTCGACACGGATCTGGCGGATTTGGTTTCTTAGGGCCACTACAACGCTCCGGGTGGAAGAGGGACGATTGTTCCATCCCTTACGAGCGTCTCATACGCGCCCGGCTTAAAAACCCATTCGATTAGATGCGGCATGTCGTCAACTGGCTTAAAGACAAGTTGTCGAAGCGTTCGTAGTTGATTCACAGACTCTCGGGGGAGAGCTAGCACAACGCCACCGACCTGCTCGCCCCCGCCCGCCTTTGCCACAGTACGTTCAGCGAAGACGCGCGCAGTACTCTTGTCGATCGCAGTAAAGAAAGGTCGTCCAACCCTAAGCTCAAAGTTATTTGCGGCCGATGCGGTAGTGCCGTGAATAAAGAACTCGTGCCCCGCCATCGACTCCCCGAGTTCCGACTCGAGGAAGCCCCTCATTCCGCCGCTCACCACTCCCCCACCTGACGCTAGTTTCAGTTCAGGCAGCACCGAGCTGATAACCATCTCGGAGGCCGCCTGGTTACGCTCGAAGTCTGCGGCTAGGGTGGGGTGATGGGGCGCCTCCGGCGAAAGTCGGCTCAGGTTTTGATCAAGCTTGTATGCGGTATACCAGCCAGACGGCCCAAGCATGAGAAACGGCGAAGCCGCGACGATTCGCGCCAGGGAAACACCAGTCGCCTTCACGCCGTCCGCGGCTGCGGCATCGCGCTCCTCGCGCGAGGGCGCGGAATCTACAGAAATTGGATAGAGGAGACCGTCAAATTTGGATTCCGGCTGTCCCAATTTTGCAGCGGCTTCGCAGTCTCCGGTGCAAGTGACAATTGGCGCTGGGTTCGGATCTACCCCGTTTTTCTGGAGGACAGCTTTAATGTACTCCTCCCCAACAATCGTTTGACCAGCCTGGCGCGGAGGCGGCGCATCAGCGAGCCCGACCGGATCGACTGCCACGCCGACTCTTGCGTGAACGTACGCATACAGATTCAAATCGGCAGCACCCGCACCGTGCACAGCTAGCGGATCTGGTGTCAGCCAGCGATTCAGGTACGGTGAATAGAAACGTTTCCCGAAGTAAACGATGCCAAACTCCGCATCATCTTCCTTCCCCGTAAATCCGTAGTCCTCCCGAAACCCTTTCCACCGCTCTGGCCGATAGACGCTCTCCTTCGCGCCATACCCCTGAAACGTTGAACCCGCGACAAGTTCGCTCGTCTCCTTGTCGAGCACCACGCTGGCCGACCCCAAATAGTCGCTGAGCTCAAACAGCACGTGCAAGGCATTGCCGCCCAGACGAGGCTCTCCAATGCTCGGTTGCTCGTAGTGCAACCGAGCGAGCCGGACGCCACGCGCCACCAAGTATGGCACCTCATTCGTCGAGCTCAGGGTCGACTCAGAGTACCCTTGAGGGGCGGTGCTCGAATCAAGCGAGGTCCCGCGCACTTCGAGCGTTTCGAACGGGTACAGCGTCGAGGTGACCTCGTCGCTCGAATCGGTCATCATCTTGACGGTGCGCTCGTCGCTCTCGTCATAGAGAAATTGAAGATCGCGTGTGCGGCCGGTAGTATTTGTGCCGATCGCTGGGAGCAACGAGGCAGGAAGGTCGAGTCGCGAGATTCGGCTGAGTCTACCTACTTCGTCGTATTGTAGGTCCCAACGGCTAGAGCATGGGGTGCCAACAGGAAGGCACGCGCCGTTGCGCTCCAAATTGATGCGCGCGACATTGCCCATCGCGTCGTACGCAACGTCGACCCGGCCTGAGCGGCTTGTTGTTGGTCCTGACTTGTTGTTCGCACTCTTCAGCTGGTACGGGTGCGCCTGGGCCCCATTTGTGTCGTTCGTGATCGTGCCCAGCGAGCGATCGTAGAAGCCGTGCGCGTCGTCGTCACTGGCTAGCGTATTGCCAAGCCAGTCGTAGTTGAAGGTTTGATAGACCGGGCGAGAATCAAAGGCCACGTGCGGCGCGGGTGGAGCGCGACGCGGGTCGGTTTGACCCGCGAGTTCAGCCGCGTAGGGCGAGGTCCAAGAATCGACTCCGCCAGCGACCTGGTAGTCAATTCGGGTGGCACGATAGAGGTCGTCGTATTCGATCTTCTTGGTCAGCGGCTTTGCGCCGGCTGGCCAATCTTCAGAACTTCGATAGTCACGGATCTCAGTGGGATTGCCGACAACGTCGTAGGTCAGCTGTTGATCTTGGAGGACGAGCTGAAAGGTCGTGGGGGGCGGCGCCGTACCATTAAACCCAGGCGCTGGTGTGTAATTCGAGGGCGGGCTGGTCCAGTAGCTGGGCGGTCCGCGGTACGTTTGGATGTTGCGGAGGCGTCGTCGTGTATCGTAGTCGCTGTCTGTCGTGGTAGCAGCCAAGTCGCCGTATTTGATTTGGCTCACGAGGCCATCCGCACCGCGTGTCACGCTGGTGACCAGATCGCCGTACGTGCTATGTATGGCCTTCACGGTACCGCGAGCCGAGTACTCCGTGATCACGGCACTAGTCTCCGACCTTGAGGGCTGCGATAGATCGGCTGTCCCTTGAAGCTCTGGCACCATCGAACCGGTGGTCGCGCTCACTTCGCGGTCCGCAGTATCGAACACGAAGTTGCGATAGTACGCGCGGCGTCCGTAGCGTGCGGCCACTGCAGTAGCAGCCAAGGCTCGATCATTCGCCGCTCGCGGCAACGCCGGAATGACGGCGGTTTGTATCACACGACCCCGGCCGTCGTAGCTAATCCATTGAGCCTTGCCGATGCTCCACGACGCGACTAGGCGCCCCCTGAGGAACTTGCTATCGCTCGCTGCAACGGCGTAGTTCGCGGGACGCGCGATATTCGGCTGGAGTGGAAAAGGCTGTAGCGGCGCTGAGTCGTACCAATAGACAACTTCGTAACCGTTCGGATCAGTGATGGGTATTCCGCTCGATGCGGGCGGTGAGTACGTACCCTGCCCCCCACATGGACTGTAGTCTTCAGTTAGAAGACGCCCGACGCTATCGTAGGTGAAATTTTCACCGCAACCTCGTGCGTCACTGGTGCCAACCAGCTCACCCGCATAGTCGTATGCGTAACGCCAGGCCTTGAGCCTGCCCGCACCCGGAACAGGGTCTGTGCTGGGACTTGGGTCGAAGTTCTGGCTCGTGTTCGGTTCCACGTTCAGGACCATTCGGCCGACCGAGTCGTAACGCATCCAGCGCACGACCGCCTGATCCGACTTGTTCACGCGAACACGGGTGACGATCTCAGGCTCACCAGTCGGGAGGTACGAGGTACGGACCTCGTGGGCCTCGATGCCACCGTTCACGTGGGTGCGTTCGGTCGTCGCAATTGCGCGACCGTGACCATCTTTCCTGGTGCTCGCGTAGCTACCTTGATGAGGTCCGTTCTGCAGATCTGCGGCGTCGTAGAGATCGACCGATAGCGCGTGATACACACTCTGCAGGGTCACCGTTCCATCAAGGTCGAAGGTTTGGACCTGCCGGCCGAAAGCGTCGTAACGCTGTCGACCATAGGCAGCCGTCGGGACATCGCTGAACGGCGGCTGCGCAAGCGCTGTATCGCTAAAATAGGGCAGATACTTGCGACTAACTGCAGACTTGGCGTCAAAGAATTGCAGACCGGAAACGACGTACGCCCCAAGGTCGTTGGCGCTCTTGTCGGCCTCGCCAATTCCGAAGCGAACGCGACCAAGCCCATCTACAAAAGAATAGGCGTCGAGATAGTGGCTGTCATCCGAGTACGTAGGCCCGTCTTGGCTCATCGTGTGAATGACTGAGTACTTGACCGGGTTGGTGCCCGACGGCAGCGTGTACGAAACCTTCACTGCGGCAACGTCGCTACTCACACCGGCGACATCAGGTTTGGGGCGATAGAGGGCTGACAGCCGCCCAAATGCGTCATACTCGACTCGCGTCGGCTGACCTTGCATATCGGTGACCACCAAAGGCAGTGCGAGCCCGCGATCGTACGGCAAAGCAAGCGTGTTCAGCACATCGGCGCCGTCACTTGAGCAACCGCCTCTAATGTGAGCTGTCTCGCGAACCGGGAGCATTCCATACAGGTCACTGTCGTAACTGATATCGCGACAGCGCCCATTGACCGCCGGCCCATCGAAGTCTGTCGAGTTTGGAGCTTCCTCCTTCACCAAAAGCCCCAATGTGTTGTAGGTGTTGCGCGATACGGGTAGCCGGTCGTTATCCGCTGCGCTAGTCGCGGGGGAAAGCGCGGCCCCGTCAGCGGTCAGCGATCGTTCCAAAGCCACGGTGCCGCGCAGTTCTGCTTCGGTCGTAAGCGGATTCCCGAAGTCGTCGTAGGTGACGAAAGTATGGCTGCGTGGCTGCGTGTGCACGCTTCCCGCTACCCACGACTCTTGCGTGCGCCATAGCCAGCCGCCATGGTCACCAGGAACCAATCCCGGCTTTGTCACGCGAACAACCGTCTCGTCCGTGACGAAGCCCGGTTCTGAAAGTGGGCACGCACTCCCCTCCTGACAACCGAAATCGAACGCTACCGTCTTGTTGCCCGCGTAGTCGACCTGAGACAGAGTGCGCATCGTTGCGCTGCCGGCGGTGCCACGTTGCGGTACCGAGCCAGCGCGACTGGGTAGGACGGACTCACCGTCAGTCGCAGGCGTTCCAGGATGCAGAACCTGATAGAGGACCGGATCCCAAGCGATGTCCGGCGGAGTCGATTCCAACTCGACCGTAGGTCTGCTGCTGACAGTGGATACCTGCGGACCCGCGTCTGTGTCGTAGACAACTGTCTGCTTTGCAACTTCGAAGGCTTGACGCACGTACCGGCCGTCAAGCCCCACGAATAGGTTGCGCAAGCGGTAAGTACTCGACTCAGTGCTCAGAAAGACGCCGCGCTCGTCGTACTTCTCGGTAAAGATCGGTAGACCCTTGAGCGCTTCGCGCGGGTTGTCGTTCGATCGGTCAGCGCAAGCGTCCGAGCCATCCTCCGGTGTTTCGTCTTCGCACTCGCCGAGGAGGAATGCACTCTCTGTGTAATCACTCGGACTATTCGCGTCGCCAATGCGCTTAGAACGCGCGCGCGTGAAACCACGAAATTCGCGTTGACGCCCTTCAAACCGCGGATCGCGATATTGGTACTCGGTAACGTACGTCCCGATGCCGCCCCCCGCAACACTCAGGTTGTCCGACTCAGTGACGCGCTTCACCATTTGAGCCACAGTGGGCATCTTCATGGTCCACGCGCAGCGCCACGGATTGGTTACTAGCAACTGCGCGTCCGCCTTCGGATCGCACTTAGAGAGCGACTCCGCCGTGAGCATCTCCTGGGTTGAAGTCTCGTATTCGATGTCCGTGCTCTTACCGAGACCGTTTTCGATGTGCGTGAGCAGGAAGGACTTTTTGCCGCCTTCGAGATCGATGTACTGATACTTGTTCGCGCTGGCCCAGAGGACGTCGCGCGTACCAGAGCCATTGACGTCGACCAGACGCACGCGATTGGCGTATGACGGACTGGCGGGCGTGGCAGGAATGATGTGTCGCTCCGTCCATCCCTTACCGTCCACGTTCAGCCAGATGTCGACCGCATCGAACCGTACCTGAACCAGGTCATCAAGCCCGTCACCATTTACATCGTCCATCCGCAGCGAGGTGCCTTGAATGTCCGAGTAGTTGGGCCCGCCCATGGCAATGTAGCCGTTAGAGTTGAATGAACCGGCCGTACAAGCACTTCGTTCGCCCGTGCCCCACACTCCGTCACCGCGACCCGGCCAATAGCGAATGTCTCCACGCCGCAGACGCACGAGGTCAGGCAAACCGTCGCCGTTCATGTCGGCGATTTGGGCATCTGGATCGCTGAGCTGCAGCGGAGTCGAGCTCCAGGGCACGCATGTGCGTATTGGTTCATTCGAAAGCGTGCTCGTCGTGGCGCTCGTCCAACGCCCTTTCCCGAATTGCCCGGTACCTTGCGGCAACCGAGTCAGTGCCAAAAATGTCTGATACTCCGTGCCAGTGCTGACAACGACGTCGACCATGCCGTCGCCGTTTACGTCCATCACCTTCGTGTTCAGTACGTCTTTGCCAAAGTCGATCTTTGGACTTTGACCGGACGCCGTGTCCACGGCGTTGCCGACCCACGACCAAGCGCCACTGATCAGCTTCGGCGAGTACGTCGAGTACGTTTTTGCCTGGGGCATATGCAGCAGATTGATCGCGCCGTCGCCGTCCAAATCTAGTGGGGTCAGATTCAGGTTGCGAAACGTGATGTCGTTCGCGTTGGCGCCCAGCACGCCTTGGACGGTCATCAGATTGGCACCGCCAAAGGAATCCGTCTTGCCACCGACAGAATTGAAGAACACCCCGTGGCCGTAGCCATAGGTTCCGACCGTGGTGTTCAACACGTCCGGCAAGCCGTCCGAGTTGATGTCGAACAGGTCGGTCATTTCCTCGTCGACCGAGTGCGGTGGGCTGTTCTGGACCGTATGCAAATCGTGATTGAACCCGTCGTAGCCCGCTAGGTCTGCATTCTCCTTGACGTGTGAGTACCCAAACGTCATGGGCGGCAGGGTCGGACAGCTTTGATTGTCTTGAAGCTGCCCATCCGCTTCCGCCGGCGCGTTCACTTCGATTCCGTCGCACCGGCCTTCCGCAACCACACTGCTGAGCAGCGAGGTGTGTTGAGCTGCGTACGTCAGACGGTAGCGGCGGACTTGACGCCGTTCGTCGGAAATCAAGCCGTTGAAGGTCTTACTCGCGACGTCCACGCGCGATAGGCGTTGTGTCTGATCGATTCGCCAACCGCTGCGGTACGAAAAGGTCGGATCGCTCCGATCCTCGTACGCGAGGTGCGTGTGATGGGCGAACACCGAGAGATCCGTGGTCGTTGGCGCCGCAACCGGCGTTGTGTCGTAGATATCCGAGAGGTACGCCATACCTTCGCGCTGTGTGTAGCGATAGACAACGACGTTCTTCGGCGTGACGGGAATGAGCGGCCCGGCGGGGTTCACCGATCCTTGGGTGTCGTATTGCCGAACTAGGTGCCAGCGGTAGATCTGGTTTGGATTGCTCGGGTTCGTGTCGAGCGCGGTAGTGTCATTGGAGCCGTCGACGGGAACGCCGAGCTCCATCGCGACGCCGCTCTTATCTTGAACTCGCCACGTGCGGTGGTCGAAGGACCAGAAGAAGCGCAGGAAGGAACCTTCGACGCGCGCGCGAAAATACTGCGCGCCAGCGCTCCATGGAGGCATGATCTCGGCTGGCGCTTGGGAGCAAGCGAGATCCGACGACACGACGCAAATCGGCACGAGCTCCTGTCCGCCGTTGAACACGAAGCGATCCTGATTTGGGTCAAAGCCGGAGCCCTCCGCGTAGTTCGGCAGCCCGCGATCCGTCTGACGAGCGATGAAGGGCACCCCAACGTCCCAGCCCATTCCGGCCAAGCCAAGCCCACTACCGGACGAGTAGGAAAGAGCGAGTGACGGCTGCGCGCCACCGCGCGCGTGCGGCAACGAGAACGGCACGCTAAAGGTCGCGATGCCGGTTGAAAGCTGGGCGGAAAAGCTTTCGCCCATGCCTTGGATTTTGCCGCTGCCTTGCGGCAGCGAGATCGCCTTGCTGGTTACACCGCTCTTGTCCGCGCCGGTCGGCAAGGCCAGTGTCTGATCGACCTCGGGCGGAGTGGTCGCAGATGGCTTCGCTGGTGCGGTGTCTTCTGCGGCGCGAGCAAACGGCTTCCTTTTGAACTCGGCCTGTTCGTCTCTTACCGATAGAGGTGCGGCCTTGCCGTCCTTTTCATCTGCCTTGTCAGCTGCGTGGGCGCGTAGGACGGAGCCGTCCGGCGGTGCGGCGTCTGACTTATCGGCGATCGCGGCGTGACGAAGCGAGGCTTCAGTCGCTTTCGCCGAGATCGGGCCTTCAGTCTGCGCCCACGCCATTGCTGGCGCGAGCGCAGATTCAGCGAAGAAGAAGAGTGTGACGCTTGCGAAGAACGCGCTGTGGGTCCGAAACCCAGCGAGCAGCGACGCTGATTCGTGCTTGACCGAACTGCTCGACGCTCGGCGAACGTCGACCTTGGAGCTCTCGTTCCCGCTGCGAGTGCGCATCGATCCTCACCGTGTGCCGACTTGAACGCGTGACCAATAGCGATAGTTGACGACCATTTGAATGTCGTCGATCGCCTCCCACACCAATCCCGGCTGGTCGTAGATCCGGAGTCGGTAGGTGCCGGTCAGCGGACGTCCACCCAGCTCGGTCTTGGTGAACTGCGGTTCGCCCAAGAGCCCCTGATCTGCGCTGCCGATCGGCTGAGTGATCAAGCGCTCCGCAGTGAGGGCCTTGGCGCCGTTGATCGCGCCGGTTCCGAAGTCGAAGTACTTCGCCTCGTTGTTGTAGTCGAAGAGTGGAATGCGATTCGCGATGTGCTGCAGCGTGTAGTTCACATAGGCGTTGCTGTTGCAATCAGGATTCGGGCTGCGCGAGCAATCAATTACCCCTGTACCGACCACGTTCAGGGCGATCGAGATGTCTCGGAAGTTGAAGTTCCCCTTGGCGAACTTGCTCGAGAGCGGAGATATGCCTGTCTCGATTGCCGCTGTATCGATCACGAACGGGCGTTTGAGATCGTAGTAGCACTGACCGAACTCGCAGCGGTAGTCGAAGGCGTCCTGAAAGTGCGAACTCGATCCGCAAGTGTTCGAGAGAACCGTCAGCGATGCCGACGTCTCGACGTAGGGGGACGGCGGAGCGGCAACGGACGTCACCTTCTCGAGTTGCACGTTCCCGATGGCAACGCTTCCTAAGTCAGCCGTGGGCGAGGCGCCAAACACCACGTAGTGAACGCCTGGAGTCGAAACTTGGAAGGAGCTGCTTCGTCGGACGCCCCATCCAGTTACTGCCTGAGCTCCGTCACTGAATGCAGCCAAAGTTTCGCCGCCAGGATCGACAACGTTGACCCGATAGGGCGGGTTTACTTGGGGCTCACGACCACTGCCGTAGTAAGGGCGGTCCCACCACGACAGCACGTACGAGCCGGCCTGGAGTGGAACTCGCTGGAACACCGCGCGACGCGCGAGAAAGCTTGGCGGATTGGCGATGTTACCCGTGCCAGCTCCACCAGTAGGTCCCGCTGCGCCGCCGGCACCACCACCGCCACCAGCGGATCCGCCCGAATTGGTCGGAGGCGCACCAACCTGCTCATCATGCAACCACGTGCCGGCACCGGAGGCTTGGGGAGACCCTAGCCCTTGTGAGTCGCCGGTGAGCATTTGGAGGCACACTCCGTTCGTGTCGCAGGCGGTCGATTCCCAACCAACCGTCGAGCTGCTGCCATCCGTGGCGTCGACGGCAGCACTGCTGGTCAAAGAGGACGAGTAACGCAGGAGGTTGACTGCCGGGACCGCGCACCTTTTCTCCGGCGTGACGACCAGATCATTCTTCATCGACAGGACGGCCACATCAGCCGCGTCTTTCGATGGGTATTGAATGTTGTAGAAAGAGACGAAATTCTCTAGGCGATTGACGTAATCGCCAACGAAGATTTCACTTCGGTCGCCCTTGGCAACGTCCAAGGATGCGTCCGAGAGTCCCTTTCTGAAGCTCTCGGGTGGAGTCCAACTGAACAGCAGCTGCTCGTCGTCAAAAGTGATGCCGAAGTCATCAACGTTATTGTAATCGATGCCTTTGAGGCTGCAGATGTCATCAGCCCAGGTCGACGGGGCTTCTAGATTGCCGATCGATACATCGATATCATCGAGACGCATCGCGATCCGTTGCTCGATGGCCAACCGTGCGAAGTACGCCAAGTACTTCGCTTGATTGACGGTCTTCTCGTAGCGGTGGCGGAAGATGTCCGTCTGTTCGCGCAGGACTCGATTGACAGGGATGTCTACTTTTTCTCCGGTCGCGGTCGTGACATACGGCAAGCCCGCGGCCTTCGCCACGTCATAGACAGCAGAGTTTTGGCTCGAAGCGATCGCACCAGCCTTTTGCAACGCGGTGTTGGCGCTTCCCTTCACTTCATCCAGCGAGCGTTGGAGTTGACCAAAAGCGGAGATCGAACTCTCATGCAATTTATTAATCGCACCACGAATGTCATTATCGTGTTCCTGGGTCGCAATTGCTTTCTGATCAGCCAGCAGCTTCAACTGAAGCGCCCCCGTTCCAATTGCGGTCCCGGCGCTCGCCACCGCGGCAATTGTGCTGACCGGGTTCATCTTCTTGAGGCTAAATAGGCTGGCTGTTGCCGCAACCATATCCTTGATGATGGTCAGTCGCTGAATAGCGATCGCGTTCTTCTTCTCTTCATCTTTCAGATTGACGGCTGTGATATCAATCTGCAGCTGTTCAATGTAGCTCGCAAGCAATCCAAGTTGATCGCCAGCGACACTCCAGTTGTTGCTGATGCTACGCAAGGCCTGGCCGAGTGCGTCAATCTGGGCACCGCGGTCGCCCTCTAGAGACTGAGAGCTCGCGTTCTGAGCCGCGTCGGGGATCGCTCTCTTCGGCACGCTATCCATGTAGAGCGAATTCAAAGTCACACGCGCGTTTCTGTTGAGCGCGGTAACCCATTGCTTGAGCTTCGGCAGATCGTCCAAGCTCGTCACGTCCGGCTGCTGTAGCGCGGTTGATGACTCCAGTGCGCCTCCTGCTTGCACCGCGCAGGCCATGGCCAGCGCCTGCGTTAGTTGAGCAGCCGCATCGCACGCACCCAAAGGCGGGGCAACGTTGGTAACCATTGGCGCGCGGTTCGCCACCGGACACGCCGAGGGGCGCAAACGATTGCGGGTTAGGCGATATTTGCCGGGGGCGGAGCAATAGTAGTAGGGAGCGCCGCCCTCATCCGGAGTGACCATCCCGCACGTCTCGGGCTGATAGATACCGTTTACGTCGCACGAGCGGAGCAGTGATTGAAACCCGGCATCTACGCATGAGGCATGCTTAGCCATCCCCATGGGGGCATACATCGCGGCGCCAGTGGGTAACGTTTCATGTGGCATGATTGGAGATGAAAAAAGCCACAGATCATCACCACAACCAGTTCCCTCGTCGCTGCAGCTGCCGACATTTTGACTCGAGAAAGAATACTCATCCTCGAATTCAAACGTGGGGGGCGAAAACACGTGGAGGACAGGGGTGTTGTTTTCCGAGTCACCCTTGATCGTCAACGCCCCGTGTCCAGGCTGCCCGCAGAGCACCCACTTCTCGCCCGGTTTGAGCGCTTGCACAGCGGCGAGGCTCTTGGACTTATCGTTCGTTGCTCCGTACGGGTACGCGACTTGGGATGCGGCAGGGACGGGCATCAACTGACTGCATTGCGTGCCCTTGAAACCGGCTCCCACATCGGTCAGGAATTTTTTGAGAGAAGGGGGCGCCGGATGAGTCTGCGCGATCGTGTCCGTTCGCAAGTGAAGGTAGTTGGAGCGATTGGACCCTGAGTAAATATTCTTCAACCAGGGTTGAGCCGTATACAGGTCGGTGAAGTCGAAACGGGCACCAATATCGATGCTTGTTCCAGTCGGCATCGCGTTCACCTCGTCGTCGTCGACGATGCCGTTGGCAAGTTCGCTATCCTTCAGTGAGGTCGTATCGGGGCGAAAGTTTGGACCGCTGTGATACGTCCCAAGACCGAACACGGTCGGGATCGGAGCGTAGAAGTCGGGCTGGTTCTCCGGGAAATTGACAGCGGGAAACGGAACATTGAACAACCCCTTGTGATAGGAACCGGCAAGTCCGCCCAACATCCAAATCGCGCCCTCAACACGCCACATGATGTGAGTCATTTGGGCCGGATCGGGAGTCTCGTCAGTGTGGTCACTGGGGTCTCGGAAGATCTGGTCGAACGTTTTGATCAGCAGTGACGCGCTTGGCCCCTTCGGGTTGCACGCTGGCGTATGATTGAGACAACCCGGCCAAAGCTCAGAGGTCGATCGGCTGTCCATGACTTCCGTCCCCTGGCTGTAGACCTCCCATTCGCCGTTGTCCTCGATCTTCATTTGCATGTAGTCGGCAACGCTCTGCAAAGCGGCTGGCTCACGCCAAGTCCCGTCACCAAGGGTGGCAAGCTCGGTCGGGTTGAAGCCACCGCCGGTGATGCTTTGGGTGATCCCAGCCATCTTTGCGCAGGAATCATCAGCGTTCACGTCGTCCGGCTTGGCTTGGGCGAGGGCAAGGCCAGTATGGGTGAGGTGCCCCGAGCGCTTGCAGAAAGGGTGGTCGCCAGTGATGTTGCCATCGTCATCTTCTAAGCAATTGAAGACAGCTTTCTTCAGGCACTTGGTCTCGGCGTCGGAATTTGGCTCTGCATTTGGGCACAGAATCGGGGCCTGATCAGTGCTGAGGAACACGATGTCCCAAGTGTCCTCCTTCAGACACTGCGAAAGCGTTGCGTCGGCGCTGTCATTGGGGAGCACCGGCTCGCCATCTTTGAAGCTCAGGCCGCTCAGATCGGCATACTGACCGCAGGTCTGCGCGAGCTGCTCTTGCGCACCTTGTTGTTGATAAGCTTGCTCTTTCTTCAACTGTAGCAGCTGATTGGCGAGCTCGTCCGAGCGGGCAGCGGTATCTTTGGCGCGCTCCAAGTAGTGGCGCCAAGAATTTTCGAACTGGTCGCCGTTTTCTGTCAGCTCGCTCTCGAGTGGGACGAAGAAGTTACGGCGTACGCCTTCGATGCAATACCCCTGGGTGACAGACGTGGAGGCGGCGCCGAGATCGAAGGACCTTGTATCCGTTTCACTCGGAACGCCGACAGCGGCATTCAACAATTCTCGGCGATACTCGCTCGCGATCGTCGAAGACCAGACGCCGTTCACGCGCATCGCGGCGAGCACACGACCTTGGTTCGTCTTTCCAGGACTTGCTTGTGCGACGAGGTAGACGTGCTTTCCAGTGCTGTCGACCCATGTATCGTTGCCGTCCAGCCCTTGGAACCCGTCAGGCACTGGCAGAAAGTTCGGGGCGTAGCTCTGCTCGGCGTTGAAGTCGATCAACGGCGCGCGCGTTCCTAGAGCCGCACCTTGAGCCAAGTCCGGCGTGGTAATGACGACGTCGGTCGGACGAGCAATGTAGTTGACGGCAAAGTCGTCTGGACACTGGGTCCGGATGCCGGCAGCACAATCGGCTACCCACGGCTCTCCGTAGACGATCGCCAGCTTGCTCTGTACCTCGCTAACCATTTGAGTGGCGCTGCCAGTGTTCAACCCGAGATCAGAGAGCTGAAAGCCCGTCAGCGTGAACGCCATCGAGACGTATGGGGGGTTCTCAGTCTGAACTGACTTGAAGACGACCTTGCCGGGACCCGCCCAGGCGGCGAGCTCAGCAACACCGGTTTGGCTCGCCTGGACGATCGGATCGGTCTCGGCAAAACCGGCCTGCTGCCTTTCGTACCCCAAGGCTCCGAGGGAGCGACGCAGCATGTAGCCGGTTGAAAATACGTCTTGCCGCGACTCGTCCCAGCCGTTGGCTGCACCGCCTGCGAAGAGCAAGCTCGCACGGCCTACGGCACCCGAAGTCGGGAAATCAGAGTCGCAAACCGCGTCCGCCTGGCCCGTCACCATCAACGCGCCGGCGCGCGCCATAACGTCAATTCCGAGCTCGTCTCGACGAAGGCCGCCTTTGACGACTACGCCGCCCAAGCCCGTCAACGTATTCGTCGTAGCACCCGCTTTCAGACCGCCGCCGAGGTTATTCTCGTCGAAAACAGCAGGAACCGGCCGCTGTGTGACTTGCGCGTAGGTGTTGCGCGCTCGGGCGAGGGCGAACTGCAAGTCGTCGTCACTCACACCCGCCATAGCGGCGCGTAGCGTGGAATTCGCCTTGAAGTTAGCGACGTCTTCGGCCGGAATGTTGTTCGAATCGACCTCAAGCTCGAGCAGGTGGTCGAGAATGGCATCCTTGAGCCCAGCGCGCGGCGTCGACTCCGGGAGGAGGATGCCGTTGGTCTCAATCATCCTGGTAGCAAACGACTGCCCGTTGGTCCGGATTGGCAGATCAGCCACGCGATCCATGAGGTTCGGGAATTGGAGCAGCGCATCGATTGGCGCCACGCTGACGCTCCCGGGAAGCAATTGGCTGCCCAGTTCCGTTCGACCGGTCAACGTCTTGGCCGCGTGCCGAATCGTGTTGAATGGGTTTTGATCAAAGTGGTCGTCGATGCCCCACATGAGGCGCGGGCCTCGCGCGGGATCCGTCGCGTGGGCACGCTGCGCGAATGCGCCAGAGAGATCCGCATAAACGCTCTTCGAGATCAGCTCGTCGCGCAACAGACGCCCAGCGCCGCGAAAAATGGCCGCATGAGTCGCCATTCTCGAACGGCTAAGTTCGGCGCGATTTTCGTACGTCACCGGAAGCGTAGGTTCGAGGAACTGGAGCGTCTCATTTAGAGGGACGCCAAATAACGTCCCACTGAGCTCGTTGAAGGACTCCTCGTCCAGAGATGGAGCCAACGCATAGAGCGCATCGCACGACAGCACATTGTCTGTGTGAGCGTCCCAGCCAGGAGGCATTGCTTCGTAATGTGCGACCTCCGCCAACAGCATGATGGCTTGATCGCGCAAGATGAAGCGATCGTTTTCTTGTTGCGGGGGAAGTACCCACGGTCCCCTTGGGGTTCCACTAGGCTGGTCGCCGACACCGTGCGGAACTTTTTGCCAGGTCACTGGGCCAACCGCATTGGCCACTTCAATCAGTTTACCGGCCATACAGGTGAGCATCTGCTGACGATGGAGCGTGGTTTCGCAGTTATTCACGCCCCAGGTGAAGATGTCTGGCGAGGTGAGGCTTCCCTGAGGCATAATTTGAGCTTCTGGGTAGCGCGCTCGGTCTTGTTCCGAAGCAGCATTTCCCACCGAGCCCATTCCGCATTCAAACGCGGCGCCGGACATCAGCGAACCGCCTACGGGGTCGACGCCGAATTTGGTGAGGTCGACGGTCGTCTCCGTAAGGTTGTCGTTTTCCTTGTCTGGACCACCAACGGTACCCAACGTGGAGCGTCCGGGCGCCGCCGGGAGCGCCGCGGATTTGGTGCCCGGAGCCTTTGACGGACGCTCAGACACATATCCAATCGCTTCCAAGCTGCTTCGGCGGTCTGCTGTCAGCTGGGCGAGTTTTGCCTGAAGCTTGGCGGACAGCGGAGGCAACGGAGCCCGAGTGCTGTGCAGCTGCTGCTCGACCGCGGGGTCGAGCTTCTTCGTGGGCATCGGCCCGACCTCGAACAGCGTGCGATCCTCACTAGAGAGGATCTTGATTGCGTGCTTCGGAGCTTCGCCCGACGTCGATGAAGATCCGGAGGCGCCGCCGCGACCAGAAGGGGACGAACAGCTGCTGATGGTCGCAAGCGCAGCAGACAGCAAACCCACGATCGCCAAGCCCGGACTTAGTTTTTCCATACCCACGATAGCTCCAATGACACCCGCCGCACGCAAAGGAGTACCCCGCGGCAAATTCGAAGTGCCACAATGGCTAACGGACTGTCAAGATTTTCCGCGAGACAGAAACGCTGAGCGCTAAGTCTTATTCACAACCCGTAGGGGTTAGTGACTTGAGGAGCTCAGCGGTGACGGGAACCGCCGCCTCCATCGCACTCGTTGTGCAGAAGTCCACGGCGAACCCTCCGGTTTGTTGCACGAGCGAAACAAACGGGACGTTCCCGTAACAACGAGTCGCGTGCGTCTGATCTTTTCCGCACAGAAGCGTTCCGTCACAGGTCGTGGTCGTTGCGCAAACCACTCCCGAGACTGCCCAAGTATTTTCAATCGGCGGGTTCAGTTTCGCAATCCCGCTCGTGAAGCCCGCTTCGGTTGTGATCTTGGGGTCGTTCCGGTTACCGACGACCAAGAACACTTTTTGCGCTTTCGCTCGCAGCACGGGCTGCCAAGTCGAATAGGTCGTCAACACCGCCCCAAGCGGGTCTTCGTTGACGCTGTAGCTTACGTGTAGAAACTCCGCCGTTTGACCTGGGCAGGAGTCCGAACCGGTGGGCGGAGGCACACATAGCCCGTGACCGAGCGCGCATGACGTGCTCGGGGGGTAGCTGCTGGCGAGACCAATGAGTACGGTTCGGATATCGACCCCCTGCGCTTTTAGCGCCTGGTGCACCTGATCGATGACGGCTCCGTAGGCCAGCGCCTCATTTGCCATTCCGGAGTTGGTATCGATCGCCCAGATCAAGTCGAGCGGGTGTTTTGCACAGGAGCCGCAACGCGGAACACCTGAAGCGTAATTGCAATGCTCTTCGGCGACGCAGGCCACGCCAGCATCAGTCCCATCACCGATCGGGTTGCACGTGGCGATCGCGTCGTTGACGCAAACGGATTTGCCTGGCGGGCAGAGCGCGGGCTCACAGAGACCGGACGCGCAACGATGTAGGTCTGGGCAGTCCGCGATATCGAGACATTGGACGCACTGATGAGCATTTGTGTCACACAACTGCTTCGACGCCTTGCAGTCCTTATCTGACGTGCAGGTCGGAGCAGACACGCATCCACCAGCCGCGCAGCGTTCACCCGAATGACAATCACTTGACGAAACGCACTCGACGCACCGCGCCGTCGACTTGTCACAGACGCCAGTCGCACAGTCGAGGGAGTTCTTACACGTGGTGATCGGCTGACACGTGTTGCTCGCACACACTGAACTCGCGTCACAATCGCTGTCTTGAGCGCAATCTACGCAGCGGCGCCACATGGGATCGCACTTTTTCCCTGGTGTGCAGTCCGCATCCCCCGAGCACATGCTGGTTTTCGTGCATGCGCCCGCGACACACGCTTCATTGTCGGCACAATTGCTATTTAGGATGCACGAAACACAGACTTGGTCGGGAAAACGACAGAAACCTTGACCACAATCTGCGTTTGATTCGCAGGATTGGCCAGGAGTCACTGTTGGGTCGCCTCCGCTACCTCCGTCACTTGCAGTTGCTCCACCTTCGTCAGATGCGCCAGCGACGGATGCGCCGCCAACGGCTGCTCCACCGACACTTGAACCGCCGCTGCTCGTCTGGCCAGAACCGCTAGACGATGCGGCCAAGCCCGCGCTGCCCGCGTCGGCGGTGGTGTCATCAGTCGTGCGACCGCAAGCGCCACCCAAGGAGATGATTGCCGCACAAGCAAGAACAAGAAGCTTGGGCGACCCCGCCCGCACGCGACGCATTTGCGCGTGAGTATGCTATCGCGCGATCCATGTCAACGAATGCCGCTTCGCTGCGACGGATGCTTCCGCTGCTCGCAAGCGTGCTTTGTGTCTACGCTGCATCGCTCCGCGGTGGCTATCTGAACTGGGACGATCCGTGGCTCGTTTCGCAGAACAAATATTTTCTTCACCCCACCTTGGGTGGGCTCTGGAAAATCTGGACCAACTTCAGCAACAGCGTCCGCTATGACTTAGGAGCGGAATTCTTACCCGTGAGGGATACAACGTTCTGGTTGGAGGCCGTCTTGTATCGTCCCGGCCCGACGTTTTCTCGACTATTTCAACTTACTTTATACGCAGGCGCTCTGCTTCGCTTTCGAGAGTTTCTGCGAGTCTGCACCGGAAAGGCGATCGTGGCGGATATCGCCATTTGGTTTTTCGCGCTCCACCCTGTGCATGTAGAAATCGTTGCTTGGTTGAGCGCGAGAAAGGACGTCCTGTCTCTCTTCTTCTGCGCTGCGTCACTCGATCTGTATTCGCGCAGCCCGGAACGCGCGCGCGCGATCACGCTGCTGTGTGCGCTGGCCAGTTTGTCGAAGGCGTCGTCGATCGTTCTGCCGTTGCTGCTGCTGGTGGCGGATCTGATGCAAGCGCGAAGGCCCGCGTGGCGGACCGTGGTCGGGTCACTGCTCATCGCATGCACGCTAGGCTTCGTTCAGATGCGCGTGGGACAATCAATTGGCATGTTGACAGGCTTTGCTGGTGGAAGCCGAAGCTCCGCAATCTACACTGAAGGAGCTGTCCTTCTTCGATACCTGAAATTTTGCGTCTGGCCCCAAGGGCTGTCCCTGATTCACGACGTCATACCTAGCGCTCGGTGGACCTTGCAGACGACGCTCGGCTTTGGAACTTTGTTGAGCTGGCTCACCCTCGCGCTCTGGTCTCGGCAACGCATCCTGCTCAGCGCTTGGCTGCTGTTCGTCCTCCCGCTCTTGCCAACCATGAACGCGCTGATTCCGATTCAGAACCTGATGGCGGATCGTTACATTGCGCTTTCGCTGATGGGCCCGGCGCTCGTCTTTGCAACGCTCGTCGCGAATTTGGGTGACGTTCCGCGCTGGGTGGTGAGCGGATGCACATTTGCGAGCCTCGCGGCTATTTCGGGATACCGAGCGAACTTGTTTGCTTCGAGCGTGCCGGTTTTGGAGGAAGCGGTGCTTCACTCGCCCGACTCGCGACGCGCCGCGTTTCAGCTGGGCAAGGCCTACGAGGAGGTCGGACGAGTGGATGATGCGCTCCGCGCATACCGCGATGCGTCGCGGCGCGCAGCCGGGGACGACGAGGCTCCGATTCGAGCGGTGATCGCGCTCACTCGATTGGAGGATGCTCGAGGCAACCGAGCCGTGGCGAAGCGAGAACTCGAAGCCGCACTACAGCGCTGGCCAAAGGACACTCGCCTGCGGCGTCGCCAACGCCTACTCGCGCCAACGCCTGCGGCGTTTACAGACTAAGCCTAGCGACAAGCCGCGAATGTGACCGCGTTCGCACTATCCGCAGCAAGCCTACTCAAACGAGCGGGCTTACTCTCGTTTACGTAGCGGTAGAAGCGACGCCCGGGTCGCCAGCTCTGAAGTGCAAAGCGGGTGCGCGGATCGCACTCGGCCACGTACAGCACAGCAGCATCGAAATCCGGATCGTTCCGTGCGAACCAATGCGCGCGATAGTTATCTGTACGCCCAAGGAGGACGACAGCGTTCGACAAATGCTGTTGCTCCGCGAGCCGATAGACGTTGCGGCGCCGTTCGACCTGATCGACCCGCTCAGCAACGCGATCGGCAACGAACGGTGATGCGATCAACCAAGAGCCGAGCAGCAAGGGAACTAGGCCGAAGCGCCCCGCAGAGAGCTCTCCCTCGAGGGCCCGCGCAAACTCGGCAACGAGCAGCGCGACGGGCAAGATGAGCAGAAACAGGTATCGCGGACCGTCCGAGTCCCCAGCAAAAGACTTCAGGAAAGAGACCTCTAGGAGGACCGGGCCAGCGATTAGAAGGACAATCCGTCGCGCTCTTGAGCTGGCAACTGCAACCCCGAATGGGCTCAAAAATACGGCAGGAACGAGCCATCTGGCGCAATCCGCAAGCCAGCTCGCATGAAACTGCCACAGCAGCAGATGACCCAAGGCGAGATCTCTTCCCTCACCTGGATACAACTTCTCGAAGGTCGGCTGATAGAGCGCGTACCCGCTACGGAAGAAGCCACCGAACTGCAGCTTATTGTAGACGAAAATGACTGCAACCAAGGGCAACGCGGCCAACGCCGCATCTCTCCACGTGCGCTGCTTTCTCAATAGGCATGCGAGAACCGGCACCATCAATGCGCTGTCGATCGGTCGAACGGTACACAACGCACCCCAAGCCAGCCCCGCACCGAACGCCCAGCGTCTCGCGAGTGGGGCGCGTAGCGCGCAAGCGAGTGCTCCAGCGGCCAACACCAATGCCGCCATGTGCGGTTGATAGTTGGCGGAGTTCAGCAGGAAGAAGGGCGAACCTACGGCACACGCCATCCCGAATAGAGCGGGACCCTTTCCAGACAGCGGCGAACTCGACGCGTAGATTGCAAAGCCGGCAACGGCAGCGCAGATCGGCGTGATGAGCCACGGTGATCCGAGCCAGACGCCGAGCGTCAACAACGCAGACCAGCCAGGGAAATACTTGCTGCGCATCATGCCATCGCTGATCACGTGATCGAGCTGCAGCGAAGGCCACAGCTCCGCGGGCGGCGAAGGTGACGACAAGCGCCCGGACGCGAAGAGCTGTGCTTGAAATAAGTACGAATACTCGTCGCCGGAATTGGCAAATCCGTGGAAGGCGCTGTGCGCGAGCACGGCCGCAAGCAAGAACGCCAGCAGGCAAACGAAAGTGACTCGAAGCTTCAAAACGCGGCCGACTATGAGCTCCGGATCAAGCATGCGTCAACGCGAGCGGAGACGGTTGACCGACGCAAGCGCTCGGATTACTGCGGGCGAACGTGGAAACACCCGCCAGAGGGCGAACCAAGCTCGTCGTCGGATTGTGCGCGGTGCCCTTCGCGTTCGGACTGCTTGCTCTCGCGCTGGGGCAGGACGCCAGTTGGGACTTGCGCAACTATCACTACTACGTCGCGAGCGCCTGGTTGAACGGGCGCCTCGGGCTCGACGTTGCAGTCGCTTACCACAACACGTTTCACAATCCGACTCTCGATCTCATCACCTATTTCGGCCGAAAGGAACTCTCTCCGAAGCTATTCGGATTTCTCTTGGGTTCTTTGCACGGCTTGAACTGCGTCGTTCTATTTCTGATTGCGCGCTTAGTTTGTCCATTCGACTCGAAGCGGATGCTGAACGGATGGGCTGCCTGCGCGGCCCTCGCAGGTAGCCTCGGTGCAGGAGCCTTGGGAGAACTAGGCGCGACGTTCGGCGACAATGTCGTCAGCCTGCCGCTCCTCGGTGCGCTGTGCGTCTACTTGTCTCGAGCGCAGTTTCCGAAAGCCGTGCGGTGGCTGCTCATGGGTCTGCTCGTCGGGAGTGCCGCTGGACTGAAGCCCAGCGCACTCTTCTATGTCCTGAGTTTCGGCTTCGCGCTGCTGACGTCGACAGGCGGCCCCGTGCGGTCTGTAGGAAAATTGTTGGGCTACGGCGTGGGGTTCAGCGCGGGCTTCTGGCTCACCGCGGGTCATTGGTGCATGTACCTCTGGCGCACGTACGGCAACCCGTCATTCCCGTATGCGAACGACGTCTTTCGGTCCCCTGATGCCTTGCCCTGGAACTTCCGAGATGTTCGCTACCTCCCGCACGGTATTGCGGACTGGCTATTGACGCCTTTCTTCTCAGCGTTTGCGTCGCTTCGGGTCGGCGAAGTGAGCTTTCTCGATTTGCGTATTCCTGCAGCCCTCATCGTCATGGCGTTGTACGGCCTGGCGCGCTGGAGGCATCGTGCACGACCGCTGGGCGAAGGTGCTCGATTCCTCGCCGTTGCGTTCGTTGCCGCGTTAGTGCTGTGGATCGGCTTGTTCTCGATCTATCGGTATGTGGTCCCGCTCGAGATGCTAGCACCTTGCTTGATTGCAGCCTTGATCTCGAGACTCGAACTTCCCGCGACCAAGCTGAATCTCATTGCGATGTCGGTGTGTGCGGTGTGCCTGATTGCGACACGCGCCGGCCAATGGGGTCGGAAGCCCTGGGGTGCCGATCTGTTCGGTTTCACGCTCCCCCCAGTTGCCGATCTCGAACAGTCACTCGTGTTCGTTAGTGGCACCTACCCTCTTGGGTACGTCGCAGCCGCCCTTCCGCCGACGACACCTATGCTGCGCCTCGAAGGCAGCGGAGACCCGACGCGCAACCCAGACTTCCCAGGACCGGTTGGCGGCCCCACAGGACTGGAACAAGTGGTTCGCGCGCGAATCTCCGCGCACACTGGACCAATGTATCTTCTCGCTCGCACACCTGCGCGAGCTGACTATGCACTGAACGCCCACCACCTATACCGCACCTCCCGCTGCCACGACTTCAAACCCTATATCGAAGATCGCCCGTTACACCTCTGCGAAGTGGCGCGCAGCCCGCGATGATTGAGCCATTGACCGTGACAGAACACCCACTACGAATCGCCGTGCTGCTGCCTCGCTACAACGAGGAGCTCTCGATTGCGCAAACCGTAGCCGGGTTTCGTGCCGTGCTGCCAGCGTGCACACTTTGACACTGAATATGCCAATCGCCGAGGTTGAAGCGAACTACGTCGCCCGCGCAACCGGCTCGGTCAGCAAGCTCGATACCTATCGTGATGGTTGGCGCATCTTGTTCTTCATGCTCGGCCTGTTCAAGAACGAACGTCCGGTTGCTTTCTTCGGCTTGGCGGGTGCAGCGCTCAGTTCGTCGTCCGTGTTGCTCTCGATTCCGGTCTTCATCACGTACTTCGAAACCGGACCAGTGCCGCGGATTTCCAACCGCAATCTTGTCTGCAGCCATGATGCTCCTGGCGTTCCTGAGCCTCGCGTGTGCGGGCTCCTGCTCGATACAGTGACGCGCGGACGCCGCGAGCTGAAGCGACTCAGCTACCTTCAAACCCCCGGACCGGGTACCTTGGTCGAAAGTGAGCAACCCATCCCATAAGCTCGGGGATTGACCAGACGGTGACCAGTCGCCGAAAAAGCCGCGCTGGCGCAACGCGACGGGAACAGAGCGCCCTCCGAGTTGCACTGCTGGATCGTGAGCCTCCACTCTCCCAAACAAGCGCCACTCGGGCATCACTGATGCAACCACGGCGCGAACGATACTCCCAGAATCGAGCCTTCAGCGGTGAGCAGACGACACACGGTTTGCCCCCAAGGCTCAGTGCGCGTCCCATGAAGTAAACGGTGTCCGAGCGCGCGCAGCTCGGCTTCGGCCTCAGCGACGGCGGCAGCGCTTTCGACTTCGAGTTCGATGCTGACTTGGGGAGTGGGGTGCGCGGCGGGCCATTGGGTGGTGCCGAAGCAGGCTTCGGCGGCTTGGGTCAGTGGCCAGACGCCAAAGTGTTTGCTGCCGGGGATTTTCTCGCTGTACACGTAGTCGGCGTCGGCTTGGGCGGGCTCGAGGGGGAGGCCAAAGGTTTTGACGAGCAAGTCTTTGGTTTTTGTGGCCGCGCTCGAGATCAGGCTGACGCTGGAGATGAACAGGATCTTCATGCTCCGTCGTTTAGTTCAGTTCGATAGTGGGCTCTTGAACGTTTCGGACACGCGGCTCGGCGTGATTAGGCGGCGGTGACCGGATAGCCGAGCAATTGCGAGGGGGTGAGCGCGGTGAGATCGCGGCACTCGCGCGTGAGGTGCGGCTGATCGGCATAGCCGGCTTCTGCGGCCAACGCGGCCAAGCCGTTCGTTTGCGCTGATGATGCTGCGTGAATGAAGCGACGTAGGCGCAGGACGCGCTCGAGCAATTTGGGACCGTAGCCGACCGAGTGCAGGAAGCGACGGCGCAATTGGCGTTCGCTGACGCCGAGCTTGGCCGCCAAGGTGGCGACGGACCAATCGGCACGCGGCGCTCGCAGTTCGACGATGGCGCGGGCGACCAATGCGTCCGTCGGAGTTGCGCGACGCACCCAGTTGGCCACGATTTGCTCGAAGAGTGCAGTCGCAGTGCGCGGAGAGCGAGCGGACGCCAAGCGTTCGCTCAGTTCTCCAGCGCGTGTGCCGAGCAATTCACGCGCATCGATGTGCTGATCGAGTAGCTCGCTCGCTGCGACGCCCAACACCGCTGGCGCGCACCCCGCGCGAAAGCGCAGACCAACGAAGGAGCGATTCGGTACGATTTCGAGTTCGAAGCTAGCTGTGTCAGGGCCGGCGATGGTCAGCTCACCGTCACTGAACACCAAATCAATGCAACCGTCTGGGATAACGCGCTGGACGTGTCGCTCACCGTGCGCGCCGAGTTGCGCAGTCCACACACAAGCGACTGGGCCGCGCAGTACAGGCGCCACGAGCCATTCCTCGTAACTGGCCGACAGCGGCGAGTCTGCGTGCGCCACCGCATCGGCGGGACACATGGCTAGACCGTTACCTCACAGCCGCATTCGAGCTCGAGCGTTTGTGGCGAGGTCAGGCGAACGGTCTTGTCACGACGGGCGTGCAACACGAGCAGGCTCGTTGGGTCGAAGACGATCACGTCTTTGACGCCTTGCGCGAGGTAGAAGGGCGGGCCGATCTCCAAGTCTTTTGCTTCGTAGCCTTTGCTGACTACTTCGATGACGGCTTCCGGTACGAGCGAGATCGCGTCCTCGGTTTCATCCGGTTCGCGGCAGAAGATCGCGACATCCGGGCGTTTGAGTGAGCCATCTGGGAACTGAACGTAGACGTTGCGGACGTGCGCCGGCTCGAAGCTCCTTGGCAACTTGGGTGTGATCGTTGCTCGAATTCGATCGATCGCTTTCTGGTGTTTCCAAACTGGATGGGCTTCCCAGATCGGCAAGCCTGACACCACTTCCAAGCGAATTCCCAGCTTTTCGGCTTCTAGGAATTTCGGATCGAGCGGCATTGCCTCAAGTTAGCAGGGATTGCGTCGGTCCGCTCGCTCGCGTCACTGCGCACACAGCGACCACTTGCTGGGATCGTCCGACGGATTGCAGTGGTTGCTGTTGCAGTCGCTGGGCACCGAACAGGGATCACCAACGTTGCCCGAGGTACACAGCACATTCCCGTCTGCGACTCGAATGCAACGCGCATCGCCCACACACTTTCCGTCGTTGACGCCAACGGAGCAGGTCATGTTCGGCGGACAGATCCCGTCTTCCACGAAGCAGCGCTTGCCCGATTCACCGCTGGAACAGACGCCGACGAGCGCGGGTTTCGGGTCCGGATTCAATCCGTTGACGGATATTCCCGGTTCGTGAATGCAGCGCTTTCCTTGGCACTCGGCGTCCACGTTGCACAGTGAGCCCTCGGCACCGTCGGAACAGCCGCGCGTGCCGTCTGCGGCGTTCGCGATGCAGAAGCTTCCGGCGCGGCAATCATTGTCCTCACGGCAGCGCATGCCGATGAGCCCGGTGTCGCAGCTGCCGCTGGTGTAGCGTGCATCAATCACGCAATACGGCGTGGCACCCGGGCAATCCGCGTCGGCGACGCACGAGGTGTACATGGCGAGGCACGACGAGAGCGTGCCGCGCGTGGCATCGGCCTCCGCTGCCGTGCAGTCGAAGCCGCTCGCGCAGTGATTCTTTGCTCCCGCATTGCACCAAGTGTCTCCGAAAGGGTTGAAGACCGTCGGATCACAGGGCCAGGCGGGACATTGCGCCGTGCAAGTAGCTTCAGTGAAGTGAAAGCGCTCGCAAGTGTCATCTGGCGCTTGGATTAGAGTTGGATTGCGTTCGGCGACAGTTGCTGAGCCGCCAGCGGCGACCGCTCCCGCGGCGGCAACCGAGCCGCCATGGCCGCCCTCATTGGCTGCGCCGCCATGAGCTGTGCCGCCGTTCGCTGCATCGCCATTCGTTGTACCGGCTGCGGTACCACCATCGCCCCCCGCAGAGCTCGAGTGGGTTTTCGCCTCCCCCGAACACCCGCCCAGGAAAACCCCAGCAACAAGCATCAGCACAAAAGGACGGTTCAATCGCAATAAGCCCATCGCAGCAGACGATAAACCAGTGTCGGCCAGAAGTGCCGCCCTTTCCTGCTGCGCGAGCAACACATCCGACTCTGCGCTGCACTGTTGGACCGAAACGCGATAAACCAAGCGGAATGTCGTCCGAGACGCCGCGCTCCACTTCACCGGAAACACCTGCGCTTCATCCGGGACACGCTTTCAAGCCTTACATCCCAGCTTCCGCGAATTTGCCGGAGCTCACCGTCGTGCCGCTGATCGCGGGCACGGTGCTGGGCGTCGTGTTTGGCGCGTCGTCATTGTACTTGGTGTTGAAGGTCGGGCTCACGGTGAGCGCTTCGATTCCGGTCGCGGTGATCTCGATCGCGCTGTTCCGGGTGTTGTCGAAGTTTGGGTTGCGCAATCGCACCATCCTCGAGAACAACATCGTGCAGACCGCGGGCTCGGCGGGTGAATCGATTGCGTTCGGCATTGGCGTGACGATGCCGGCGATCATGATTTTGGGGTTCGACCTCGAGCTCGTTCGCGTCGGGTTGGTTGCGGTGCTCGGAGGGTTGCTCGGCATCTTGATGATGATCCCGCTGCGACGCGCGTTGATCGTGGAGCAGCACGGGATTTTGAAATATCCGGAGGGCACTGCTTGCGCGGAAGTGCTGAAAGCCGGCGCGTCCGAGGAATCGCGCGCTGCGGCGGCCGCGAGTGACTCGGGGGCGGTCGAGGTCAGCGGTGGCAAGACCATCTTCGCCGGCTTTGGCATCGGCCTTTTGTACAAGGTCCTGATGTCGGCGCTGAAGCTGTGGAAAGAGGTGCCGGAAAAGGTGCTCGGCGCGCCGCTGAAGATGGGCTCGGTCGCGGCGGAGATCTCGCCCGAGCTGCTCGGCGTGGGTTACATCATCGGGCCGCGCATCGCAGCGGTCATGTGCGCAGGCGGTGTGCTCGCTTACTTGGTGCTGATCCCCGCGATTGCTTTTTTCGGCGGCGACAATCCGCACGCGCTCGCACCGGGACTCGTGCCCATCAGTCAGATGGCGCCGGATCAGATTCGCGGCGCGTACGTGCTGTACATCGGTGCGGGCGCAGTCGCGACGGGCGGTCTGGTCAGCCTGGTGCGCGCCCTGCCGATGATCTGGCAGGGCCTACGCGGCAGCCTTCACGACCTCATGGGTAAGAAGAGCGCGCAACCGAATGCGCACGAAGGGCTGCGCACGGATCATGACTTGTCGATCAAGTTCGTGGGTGTGGGATTGATCTTTCTGCTCGCCGTCATCTCGTTCGCGCCGCGGTTGCACATGAATCTGGTAGGCGCGCTGTTGATCGTGTTGTTCGGCTTCATTTTCGTGGCCGTTTCTTCACGTTTGACGGGGGAAATCGGCTCGTCCTCCAACCCGATCTCGGGCATGACGGTCGCCACGTTGCTGCTCACGTGCGCGTTCTTTTTGCTCTTGGGCTGGACCGGATCGAGCTACTACGTCACCGCGCTCTCGGTCGGCGCGATCGTGTGCATCGCGGCATCGAACGGCGGCACCACGTCGCAAGATCTGAAGACGGGCTTTTTGATCGGCGCGACGCCGCGCTTGCAGCAGATCGCGATCTTGGTCGGCGCGTTGGCGTCCGCGTTGTTGCTCGGTCCGATCCTGCTCAAGCTCAACGACGCAGCCACGGTTTACGTCACCCCGGTGAGCTTCGAGCACGTCGCTCAGCCAACGCCG
>DASQCO010000127.1:0-95594 GCA_035634635.1 Polyangiaceae bacterium | reverse complement strand
CCAGCCGCAGCAACCGGCGCGGCCGACGCGCTCGCAGCCGGCTCTGCAGGAGCGGCTTCCTTCTTGCTGCACGCGAGGGAAAAACCAATCAAGCCAATGAACGCGACGGCTGACGTCGCAAAGCGTGTAACCGAGATCATGTGTCGACCTTCCTCGTCACTTAGAAACATCAATTGCTGGGATGGGTGGTACGCGATCTCGAGCGACGAGTCATGGCGTGAAGCGCTCTGCCATCAAATCGTTACACAAGGGTTCGCGGCGGATGGAGAACTGTCTGTTCAGTACTTTGGGTTGGTTTCTTCATGCGGAAACGCACTTGTACTCGTGCGACGACGCGAGTGCGGCCCGCGCTGATTTGTGTCCCGCTCACGAACGTCAGGCGACCGCGCGCTTGACCTCGGATGGTTCGCTCTTGAGCACTACGCCGAACTTCGTCCCCACGCCTGGTTTGCTCTCGACGCGCACGCTCCCACCCATTGCTTCCACCATGTGCTTCACGATCGACAAGCCGAGCCCCGTGCCACCAATGTCGCGCGAACGGCCGGCATCGACGCGATAAAAGCGTTCGAAAAGGCGCGGCAAATGCCGCGCTTCGATGCCAGGCCCGTTGTCTTCCACGAGCAGTTCGACATTCTGTTCGTGCGCAATCGCGCGCAAACGGATCGTCGAATTGGGACAATACTTCACGGCATTGTCGACCAAGTTCGTGAGCACGTGTTCGAGCGCTCGACGATCCGCGAGCACTCGCGGCAGCTCCTCTTGAGCTTCATTCTCGAGCACCGTGCCGCGCTTGGCAGCGCGCTCGCTGAACAGACTCAAGACCTGATCGTACACGCGATCGACGTCGAGCGCCTCGATCGTCAACTTGAGCCCCCGCGACTCGATGCGCGATAGGTCCAACAGATCTTCGACCAAGTCATGCAAGCGCTCCGCGTTTCGCTCGATGATGCCGATGAACGCGCGCGCCGCGACGGGATCATCAGCGGCTGCGTTCTGCAAGGTCTCTGCCGCCGAGCGCACTGCGGTCACTGGCGTGCGAAGCTCGTGCGATACGTTGGCCACGAATTCGCGACGCATCGACTCCAAGCGTCGGACTTCGGTGACGTCCACGAACACTGCCAAGAGGCCGGCCTGATCACCGGGCAATTGTGCCGCGCGCACCAGTAGCCGGCGTGGTTGGAGCGAGCCAAAGTCGATCTCGCGAGTTACTGGCTCGGGTGAGCGGCGGCCTTGATCGAGCAGCTCCTTGAGCTCCGTGTGGCGCACGACCTCGAGTACGGTCTTGCCCACTGAATCAGGGCCAACGAGCAACATCTCGCGCAGCGAGGGGTTGAGCACGTAGATGTGCCCCGCGCGATCCAGCAGCAACACGCCCTCTTGCATGCCAGCCAAGATGCCAGTGAGGCGATCGCGCTCTTCACGCAGTTCACCGAGCGTGCGCGAGAGGTTCTTCGCGAGTTGATCGAGCGCGCGCCCGAGCTCGCCGAACTCATCGTCGCCCGTTTGACGAGCGCGCGTAGTCAGATCGCCACCCGCCATGCGCCGCGCCACCTCGGTCAACGAGCGCGCCGTGCGCGAGGCCAACTCGGCAGCGAGAGTCGAAACGACGATCGCGGCCGCGAGGGCCAGCGCGGTCGCGACGCTCAGCGTCTTGGCGAGTTCGGCGCGCGCCTCGTCTACCTCTGTCAGCGGCATGGAAATGCGCACCACGCCGGCAACCTCATCAGCGCGCGAAAAGGGCACAGCGACAATCAGTCGATGTCCGTCCACGATCGACGCAAAGCCCGGCGAAGCTCCGCCGAGCGAGAGCGCGCCACGCACCTCGGGCCGATCGCCGAGCTCGGTGGGCTCGTCGTGGTCATCGCGTTGATACGAATCACCCAGGATTTCGCCGTTCTTGCGCAGCAGAATCACTTCGGCATTGGCGCGCCGCCCGAGCTCTCGCGCCAGCTCGTGCCAACGTGGTTTGTCCTCCCAAAGCGCGTACGACGACGCGGCTCCGAGGGCCACCAACTTGGCGCGCACGATCAGCTCGGCTCGCACCCGATCGGTCAATTCACGTTCGAGGCGACCACTAGAGTACGCGTAGGCCACGACGACCGACACGACGATCACCCCGAGCGAGATCAGGAATAGCTTGGCGCGGATCCCGAATTTCAAGTCGTCGCCTCGTCGGGGGTGCCGACGAAGCGATAGCCTACGCCGCGCACCGTCTCCACGTAGTCACGCGCGGCTTCGAGCTTCTCGCGCAGGCGCTTTACGTGGGTGTCGACGGTACGGGTGGTAATGTCGGCCTGAATCCCCCATACGTCGTCGAGCAGGGTGCTGCGCGTTTGGACACGGTTCTTGCGATCGTAGAGCGTAACCAAGAGCTTGAACTCGAGCGCCGTCAGCTCGATTTCCAAGCTCTCCACCCAAACTCGATGCGCTTCGCGATCGATCTTCAATTTGCCGAACTCGACCGTTGCTTCCAGATCCTTCGTCTCGGCCTTGCCGCGACGCACGATCGCCTGAATGCGGAGTAGGAGCTCGCGCACGCTGAACGGCTTGGTGACGTAGTCATCAGCGCCCAGCTCGAAGCCGACCACCCGGTCGATCTCTTCGCCTCGAGCGGTGAGCATGATCACGTTGATGCCTTTGGTGGCAGGAGCCTCCTTGAGCTGCTTGCAGACCTCGGTCCCGGCAATGTCCGGAAGCATCAAGTCCAGCAGCACGAGTTCTGGCTTTTGCTCGCGCGCGATGCGCAAGCCTTCCCGGCCGAGCTTGGTCACGAGCACTTCGTGGCCGGCTTGGCGCAGGTTGTACTCCAGCACCTGCTGGAGATCGGGTTCGTCTTCGACGATCAAAATGCGTGTCATCCGAGAAACCGGGTACCGGGAAATTGTGACGATTGCGTGGCGAGCGGGTAGCACTCCTGGATAAACGCTCCAGAATGGATGCATTCTAGCCCCAAACTGGCCGCCCGGGCAGCTGCTAGGCCCGCGCCACCGCCGGTTCCCGATTCGCGTGACGCTGATCGGGGTAAAGCCGCGATCCCTCGCCAATCAGCATCGCATGGCCGCGCCAGATCACGCGACGGCGGAGGGCGCCCGCCAGCCACACTCCCCACATGCCAATGTCCTTGAGAAGGATGAGTGGCAGTTCGGAGACGCGCGGATAAGCACCGTTGATCAGTCGAACCAAGAAAGCATCGGACAGATACTTGCCAACGAGGGCGAGCAGACTCAACCGCACCAACCAGGCACTGCTCACGAATGGCACCTCGGCGCCCGAAGCGACGATTCCTAACACGAGCAGCAGCAGGGGACCTGGGTAGAGCAACGGTTCTCCCCAATACAAGCGAGTCAGCCGCCGACGCATCTGCGCCCAACGGACATGCCGTGCTGCAAACTGCCCCAGGTTACGCCTCACGTTGATCGTGCGGACGACGTGCGCGGACAGGGCGACGCGAAGTCCGGCAGCCTCGAAGGCTTGGCCGAGTACGTAGTCCTCGGCCAGTACGTCTCGCACCAGCGCGAAGCCGCCGAGTTTGTCCAAATGCGACCGCTTGAACAGCATTGATTTGCCGATCACACACGGGTGCGCGACTAGCACGTCAGCTCCGCACACTGCACGGGCGACGTAGGTTGCGAGGTGGATATTTTCGAGGCGTGCTCCCAGGCTCTTGCCCCCTGCGCCTGAGAGCACGCTCGAGACCAAACCCACGCGCGGATCGGCGAATTCCGCCACCAGCGCGCGTAGGTAATCGGGATCGGGGCGGACGTTGGAGTCCGAGATGAGCAGGAGGTCGTGCTCGGCGCGCTCGCTGAGAGCGCTCAGATTGCTGACCTTTGGGTTCATGCCGACGGCGGGCATTCCGGCCACAATCCGGATCTTCACGTCGGGGAAGTCGCGGCGGATGGCGCGGGCCACGGGCAATGCGGGGTCGTCGGGGTCTTCGGCACCGAGGACTAGTTCGAACTCGGGGTAGTCCTGTCGGGCGAGCGCGGCCAGGTTCTCGTACAATCCTTCGTCCACGCCGCAGAGCGGTTTCAGCACGGAGATTGGCGGGGTTGGACCGGTCCGTCGCTTGTTGGCGCGCGCATTCACGCGCTGCACCGAGAGGTGGGTGGCGACGGTCATGAAGAGCGAGAAAGTTGCGAGGGCCAAGACGACGAGCAGTCCCCAATCTGGGATCGACATGCGTGTTACGTCCATTTTGCTCTGCCTCCGCTGATGGAGTGTGCCGAGCGCGAATGGCAAACCGGCAAAGGTCGCGCAACAAGGCGGCGAACCTAAGCAACGGGTTCGTGGCGTCGAGTCAGTTTGTGAACGTCGCCTCCGCCGGGCGGAGGAATGTGCGTTGAATGCGAAACCTTTGACGCTCGCTCGACGCGGCACCCCTCACCTCCGCCGGCGGAGGTGCCGGATCACGTTGCCCAGGTTCATTGCGAGAGACTGTTCGAGTAGGGCACCCGAAGATTTTTAGCAACGCCTGGCGGAGAGCACACGACACCTCTTTCGCGGAGGCCAAACTTGGTGGGACATTGCCTGTCACTAGCGAGTTGCAGAGAGTGGAGCGCGTGGTAGCCCAACCGGATGAGGGAAGTGGGTCAGGTTCGGGGTTTGGAAGACGACGAGCTATTAGCGGCACTGCTTGGCCTGGTCCGGCAAGACCACGAGCTGCTCGCCGACATGTTGGCACACTTGGCTGAACTCGATCAGCGTCGCTTGTACCTCGATCTCGGCTTTCCGTCGCTGCATGCGTACTGCACGAGCGCGCTTGGAATGTGCGAGTCTTCTGCCGGACGACGCATCACGGCAGCTAGGGTATGCCGGAAGTTCCCGGACGTATTGCAGCGGGTCGCCAAGGGCGAGCTACATCTTTCGGCCGTATGCTCGATGAGCCAGCATCTCGACTGGAACAATGCGCCAGAACTGATCGAGTTGTGCGCGAACAAGAGCCGCCGAAAGGTCGATGAAATACTCGCGGCGCGCTTCCCACGCGCTGACGTTCGCGAAAAGGTTCGCTTGGATCCCCTTTCCGTCGACCGCTACGGCCTCCACTTCACGATTGATTCGGAAGCATTGCAGGAACTGGAGCGAGTTCGCGCCTTAGCACGCCATCGCTTGCCGGACGGCAATCTAGCCGAGCTATTCAAATTGGCGATGAAGACATTGCGTGCAGAATTGGAGAAGCAGCGTTTCGCGGTTGGAAAGAAGCGCCGCGTCCGCAAGGAAAGCGGCACACCCGCCGTTGGGGAGGGTGAAGCTGAGCAGGCTCGCTCGAAGAGTGAATCTAGTAGCGAGGTCGCTGAACAACCCCCGCCGGCGGCGGTAAAGCGAGCCAGCGTCGCCCGCCCCTCCCCGGAGGTTGCACATGAAGTGTACGTGCGTGACCAGGGTCAATGCACCTTCGTCGCGCAAGATGGGCGACGCTGCGGGACACGCGAGTTTCTTCAGTTCGATCACATCGATCCACGCGCACTGGGTGGGGAACCCACTGCCGAAAATCTGCGATTGCGTTGCCGCCCGCACAACCTGTTGTATGCACGCGACGTCTACGGCGACGAGCATATGGCCGCGGCAATCGCCCGCGCACGCGCAAAGACGCGAAAGGGGAAGGCCGCTTGAGCTGAAGAAGAGCGAGGCCCGTAAGGCTGAAGAAAAGTGAAGACCGTTTGAGCCTCAACCGCAAGCGGGCTCGAGGTGCTAACCGACGTCGAGCGCTTCCAGCAATGGTATCTCGGCAAAGCGGTAGCCCACACCGCGAACCGTTTCGATGTAGTCCCGAGCAGCGCGCATCTTTTCGCGCAATCGCTTGACGTGCGCATCCACGGTGCGCGTGGAAATCTTGGTATCGATCCCCCAAACTTCATCGAGCAATGCACCGCGAGATTGAACTCTATTGCGTCGCTCGTACAGAGTAACCAGGAGCTTGAATTCGAGCGCAGTGAGTTCGATCTCTTCGCCCTCTACCCAAACGCGATGCGCGGCCCGATCGATTCGCAGATTCCCAAATTCGATATTGGGGCCATCACTCGCTGGCAGCTCGCGCCGGCGCAACACCGCGCGAATCCTCAGCACGAGTTCTCGCACGCTGAAGGGCTTGGTGATGTAATCATCCGCACCGATTTCGAAACCCACGACCCGGTCGATCTCCTCACCGCGCGCCGTAAGCATGACCACCGGGAGCGTACGCGTAGCCGGATTGTCCTTGATCGCACGGCACACCTCCGTGCCCGGCATGTCCGGCAGCATCAGATCGAGCAGCACCAAGTCGGGCTCTCGTTCGCGCACGAGCCGCAATCCGTCCACACCTCGAGCAGCTTCGACCACCTCGTGTCCGGCGCTTTTCAAGTTGTAGTCGAGCACCTGCCTAATGTCGGACTCGTCCTCGATGACTAGAATTCGGGCCATGTGAGGTTTTGCGGATTACAAGGCGTGAGTGACTGATATGTGACGAGTCGGTAGCAGCTCGGCACCGATCATCACCGGCCGGTCACCCCACTCGTTAACGGACATTTACCTTGAAACTCTGCCAGTCTGCGCCGCCGCGGTCGTCCCGCAAGACGACCCACATGAACACCGGGCCAGCCTCTTTTGGCGCGGTCCAGGTGTTGTCGCTTGACGGTTGCGTGAACTCGTCCTGTCCCCGACCGGTGTGATCAGAGCTAAAGGAACCGGCGGTCGCAAACCAGGAAACGCGGATGGCTTCGCGACGATCGACGAGCACGTGCGTCTCCGGATCGAGGTAGGCGAAGGGCTCAGAACCGCCACACCCGACGGGTGTGGTGCAATCATCCGGGCAGTCCTGAATGGCCTCCCCGGGACTGCAGATCCCGTCCCCACAACTGGCCAGCTCAGGGCATGTCGGCCAGCTGGCTCGCAGCGAAATGATTTCAGCAGCAGTAACCGAAAGCGGCTCAGCAGCGTCTTCAGGACTGAGCTCGATGTTCGCGAGCGACGTCACCGTCACCGACGAAATATGCGGATTCTCGTTGGTCTTCGTGCGCTTGTTGTACTCCTGGAACTGCTCTCCAGTGCTTCCGGCAAGGCCGCAGGTGATGCGCGTCTCACCCAAACTCGGAATGTGCGTACCACTGGCAATCACGTCCAAGATTACCGGTTGATAGTAGCCGCCGGTCGAATCAGGATCCGCAGGCCGTCCTTGAGTTTGCGTGACCGCATTTCCGCTCGAGTCGGTTCCCGAACCCGATGAAGGTTGCGGAACGTCCGGACCAAACTGCGCACAAGCATTCGCTGGTAGGCTCCCCTTGGGCATCGTACCAACGCCGAACGGAATGACGAAATCGCCATCACCGAAGCACTGAGGAGCAACGTCGTTCAGCTCGTTGGTGGCCTTGGGTTGAGTGCAATACGACCACTTGGCGCGCGGTGAAGCGATAGTGCCGTCCACGCCACCCACGAGCAGCTGATACGACACATCCGCACCGGGCAACGCCTCCGCAGGGCTCGAGCGAACCCCGAGCACGCGCGGCGCGGTGACTGAAGACGAGCGCTCGGAAAACTCCGGCGCGCACGCGAGTATGCATTGGCCCAGCAAAACCAAGCCGCAAATGTTGCGCAGATTTACCATTCGAACCTCCCGCCGAACACCGGCAAGATCGGCAGGCCCGTAATGTAGTCCCGCTTCGTGTAGTTGTAGTTGTACACTACTTCCTCGGGATTGCTGCGGTTGGTGATGTTCTGCACATCGACGTATACCTCGCCCTTCCAGCCGCCACCTTGAAAGCGCTTGGCCAAGCGGACGTCAGCTTGAACGAAGTCGGGAATGCGCTGGGAATTTTGCTGCCCGAACTCAGGTTCGTACAGGTCACGGCGTGCGCTGTAGAACGCGCCGACCACCGGCGTGCGTGGCAAGCCGGTCGCATAGCGAAAGCGTGCACCGATCTCGAAACCCTTGCCCAGATCGTATGACCCGACCACGGTGGCGACATGGGTCTGGTCGTAGTCGAACAAGCGCCAATCATTCCCCTCGTGATCTTTGCGCTCGCTCTTCATCAACGTGTAGCTAACCCAACCAAAGAAGCCAGAGGCAAGCTCCTGGCGGAGCAGGATCTGCGTGCCGTACGCGCGCCCTTGGCCTTCTTGTACCAGCGCCTCTGCCAAGAGCGGAGTGCTCGAGTTACTGCGCGTTACGAGCCCCGAGCTCTTCGAATAGAAGACGACCTCTTCCAGCGAGAGGTGCTCGGTGAGCTTGAAATTTGCTCCACCCAGGACGTGATAGCCGTGCTCGATATCGAGTTGAGGATTGCCGAATACCGCTGAGAGGTCCGAGGCCTGCGGCGACTGGTGATAACCACCGACCGCCGCCTTGAAGCCCAAACGCGGCACCATTTGGTACGTAACGGCGAGGCGCGGGTCGACCGCCGTCGTCTGGGTGGTGATGCCGAGACCGGGAATACCAGGCACGCTCGGCAAGCGATGATTAGTACCAGTCACGTACGGTTCGATGCGCACGCCTGGCACGATATGCAGCCGGTCCCCGATTAGCCCAATGTCCGCTTGCGCATAGGGCGCGATCGAGAAAATCCTAGTCTCCCAGGCATCACCGTTCACCTGCCCGCTGGGCGCTTGCCCGAACACGGTATAGTCGCCTTCACGCGCAGGCAGGGTGACCGAGCCGCGACGAGTCAGCGAGGAAAAGCTCCCCTCCACGTCCAGACCCACGGTGCCGACGACATGCGCCCCCAAGCGACCGCGCCACGCAGAGCGAAAGCCAAACACCGTGCTGTTCGTGTCGAGCTCGCTGGGCGCGCCGCCGTAGGACGCCTGCGTCTTGATGTGATCGATGCCCACCCATGGCGCGAGGAGCACCGTCGAGCCGTCGGTGAGCTGCTTCTTGTACGAAACGCCGACGCGGCTGAAGGCTGTCAAATTGGAGTCGCTCTTGTCTTGAGCGGGGTCGCCGTTCTTGAGCGAGCGAGTCAGCGTGTCGCGCGACGCGAGTAGCAGGACGTCTACCGACTCGTTCTGTCCGAGGTCGTGAGTCAGTTTGACTTGGCCATCCCAATAGTCGGGAATTGGAACGTAGTCGCCGACGTCACGCGAGGTTGCGAGGGTGAGTGAGCGATCCAAGTAGCCCTTGCGCGCCGCGATCGCGACGCGGGTCTTGTTCGACAGCGGAGCTTCGACCATGCCTGCAGCGTCAATCACGTCAGCGGCCACGAAACCGTGGAAGCCAGTGGTGCGCAGGGCGCGCGAGTCGATGGTCACGAGGCCACCGAGACCGCGGCCATACTCTGCGCCATAACCACCCGGGGAGAGGTTGATTGCGCGCACCAAGTCGCCCGCAAACACGGAGCGCAAACCGCCGCCGTGATAGAGCAAGGGGATGTGGATTCCGTCCACGTACACGCGCGTGTCCTGCGGCGCGGCGCCCCACACCACGAGTTGACCCGAGCCGAACGAGGCACGTGCCACACCGGGCAAGTTCTGCACGACCTTGAGCGTGTCACCCTGCGTACCGGGGACGCGACGCCCTTCCTCGGCCTTGATTTCGGTCGAGACGACCTCTTTCTTGATCTTCGGCGCAACGACTACGATCTCGAAGTCCGAGGCTTCTTCCCCTTCTGCGTTCTCCTCCTTGGGCTCGAGCGCATACTTCACGGACAGCTTTTTGCCCTTTTCGAGCTCTTCTTCCGTGGTCACCGGCGTCAGGTTCGGACCACTGATGGTGATGACGTGCTTGCCGAGGGGAACTTCCTTGAACTCGAAGAAGCCTTGCTCGTCAGTGGTCGCTTCACCGACGCCATCGATGGCGATCTTTACGCCCGGGATGGGCTCCTTGGTGAAACGATTCTTGATGTAGCCGTCGTAGTTGATCACCGGGGTCGGCGGTTCGACAGTGAACACGAAGTCGTAGCGATAGGTGATCTTGACCGGTGCAGGCTTGTTGTCGATCTCCGCCGGATCGAACTTGAAGAGCTTGACGGCCTGCAGAGCGGCTTGATCGAACGCGGCGCCAGCACCCTGCTGAACCACCGCGTCGACGACGCCACCCTTGTCGTCGATCGCAATTTGGAGAACGACCGATGCGGTCTTTCCTTCGGCCTTCTCCGACTCCGGATACGGCGCTTCTTCGAAATGAACGAGCTTTGGCAACTTGGTCAGCTTCGGCTGATGACCAGGCGTTTCTGCCGAGTTTGCTTGTGCGAACGCCGAGTGCGACACGCACAATGAGGCGAGCAACGCTGCCGCCCCGAGTAACTTCTTGACCACCTTACTCTCCAAGTACAAAGCGCATCGTAAACGGGACGGTGGACGTCACTGGCTTGCCGCAGCGAGTTGCTGCGCTGAAGCTCATGCGTCGGGCCGCGGCGATCGCCGATTCATCCAAGCCGTGACCAAGGCCCGAAACGACTTTGACGTCCACGATCGCGCCGGAGGCGTCGATCGTCGCTAGCAAGCGCACGCGACCTTCGATACCGGCTGCGCGCGCGTCGTCCGTGTACGTCGGTTGAACGAAGCCCTTCGGCTTGGCTTTGACGACCTCTTCCGGACAATCATCGCTAGCCACCGCGGGGCGCTCGGCAGCAGCTCCGAAGGTCTTCTCCTTGCGCGCCACGGCTTCCGCGGGGGCCGCGGCTTTGCCGCCCGTCGGTACCGCGATGCCACCGGGGCCGCCGATGCCGCCGCTGAGATTGATTCCAAGATCGGGCATCGCTGCCAGCGCGGGATGCGCGGCGGCGACGGGATCGGGCGGCGGCGGTGCGGGGGTCGGTGGAGCCGGCGCACGCGGAGCGAGCGGGCGCTGCAGCATTTCCTTCGGCGCTTCGATCGGCTTGGGCGGCTCGGGAGGCTTCGGCTTTTCCTTCTTCTTCGGTGCGTTGACCATCACGGCCACGCGCTGCGCCTCAGGCGGCTTGGGCTTGATGGTATTGAGCCCGCCGAACGCGGCCACGTGCACCGCGAAGGTCCCGACCGCGCCAGCGACGTAAGCGATTTTGACGCGGTTCATGGTTCAGTTCGCGATCTCGACGTTGATCGCGAATTTGACGATCCCCTCGAGCTTGGCCAGATCGATCACGTGCACCACGTGGCCGTGCTGCACTTCTTTGTCGGCGGTCACGATCAAGTTGAGGTCCTTGTTCGCGGCGATCGCACTCTTGAATTTGTCGACCAATTCGCCTTCGCTGACCGGCTTTTGGTCGTAGTAGAGCTTGCCATCTTTGGTCAAAGTGACCGCGGCAACGGACGACACCGACTCGGTCGAACTGGCCGCCTTGGGCAACTCGACCTTGAGGCTTTGCGACACGATGTATTGCGCCGACACCATCATGATGACGAGCAACACGAGCATCACGTCGACCATTGGTGTGACGTTGATTCCGGAGATCGGCGCTCGCCGACCGCCGCCTGAACTCATCGTTCCGGCCATGATCGGCTCCTCTCAGGACGCTTCGGGTTGTTCGGCGATGGCAACGCCGTCTTCGGCGCTGGCCAGCTCGGTTTCACTGACCGGCGGCTCTTCGGCAAGCGCGCGGAATTCGCGGATCAGCTTGTCGTCCGCTTTGAGCAAGGCGAGGAGCTGCTTGCCGATTTGCTGGACGTTGTTCTCGACCGTGCTGACGCGCTTCTGCGTCAGGTTGTAGCCGACCACTGCCGGCAGAGCGACGACGAGGCCGACGCCCGTCGCGATTAGCGCTTCGGAGATCGCGACGATCACGTTGCCCATCGCGGCCTGATTGCCGCCAGCACCGCTGCTGCCGAGCATGTGGAACGCTTGGATGATACCGATCACGGTGCCGAACAAGCCCAAGAACGGCGCGTTGTTGCCCAGGGTACCGAGCCAGGTGAGGCCGCGCTCGAGGTCAGCGCGCTTGCGAATCAACGACGCTTCCAGCGCCTCCGACACCGACTCTGGTCCGCCGTCGAGCCATTCCAGCACCGGGAGCAAGACCTCTGCTTCGAGCGAGCGATCGCCCTTCAACAGGTCTTCGGCAGCGCGCCGGTCGCCGCGCTTGAGCGCATTGAGCAAGCCGGCAGCGAGTGCATCAGAGCTGCCCGCGCGTGCACGAAAGAAGAACCAGCGCTCGATCATGATGCCGATCGAGAGCGCAGACATCGCCACGAGCACGTAGAGAACCCACGTCGCGCCCATCAGCGCGAATTTTTCCAAACTGGTTATGAGCATGTGCCTGTTCCTTCATCACAAGAGAATTCAGTGACGAAAAGGCCGTTGCCCGCTCCGCCATCTGCATCGATATCGAGTAATCGTCCGGCCTTTTCGAGAACCGATTGCCCGTCCACGTACAAATTGAATTTGAAGCTCGCGGCGGGTTTGCCGCACGCGCTGAACATGTGCACGAGCACCTGGTAGGTGCCGGCTTCGGGAGCGTCCGTCCAGACCACGTTCTCCGTGCGCATACCGTCGGGAACGCAGCCGGCAAGCGAGTCGTGATCCAGGAGGCCGTTACCTTCCACTGCGTTGCCCGAATCATCCAACTCCGAGCTATTCGGGTGTTTGGGCGAAAGTTCTTTTCCACTCGGACCGATCAAATGAAAATCGAGATCGGCGTCGACGCCCCAGGTAAGGCTCGCGACGACCTTTCCGGTTGGCAGACGCGATTTGACGGTGAGCCGCTGCGTGGTCTCGGGTCCAAACTCGCCGTTGGGGCCGTAGGCAGCCGTCTGTAAGAACTGCTCACCCAGTGGAACGTCCATCGAGAGGTTCAGTGAGGCGCCCCAGCTGAAGCTACCCGGTGACTCCAAACTTTCCGCGCCAACCGGTAGGACCCAGTAGCCGTGACCAAGGCCCTGCAGCGCAATCGCGACTGACTCCGAGCCTGGTCCGGCCAGGCCAGTCACGGACTTCGACGGAGCGCCCTGCAACAGATCCGTACTGCGGATGTTGATCTGCGAGATGACGGGACCAGACGCGTGACCTTCGGGGAAACTGCCCTCGAAAAACTGCGCGCCTTGCACGCGCAGGGGTTCACTCAACCCCGACTCACTCGATTGCGAGTCCCCACAGCCGGCCAAGCACAACGCGAGGAACGACGAAAACCCCAGCATGAAAAAGCGCATCACAGCTCTCCCTGCAGGCGAATGGTCACGATGTTGTTCTTGCGATCGGTGGGCACGCCAGCGATGTCACGCGCCATCGAATCACGAATGATGTCCCACTCGCCGATCAAGCGCGCCTTGTGCGCCACCTGAAATCCGACCAAAGGCGAGTACGTAGTGACGGACTGAGTGAGCGGGAGCAGCTTGCCGCCACGCGTGTCATTGGAATCCGCGTTCGGATTGTATTGATCGACACGGAAGCCGACGATCGGGCCCTGAGTGAACTCCTGGTGCAGCGCCAGGTACCAACCGATTTCGCGGGCGTCGATGCCAGTGGTCGTCGGATCGGCCACGAACGTGTTGCGATCCATGTTCGAGCCGATGCTGAACTCGCCGTACAGGTGCGTGGTGCCGAACTTGGAGGTGATTTGCGTGCCGAGATCCGCGCCGAGCAGCCAGCGATTGAAATTTTTCGACGGCTGCGCGGAAACGCCGGACACGCCGACGATTTCAGGCAGAGTCACGAGTCCGTCTTCGGAAACGTTGTCTCGCCAGGAGAGGGTGTTCTTCGTGGCATCCGTACCGGCGTGAAACCCTTTGCCGTTGAGCACCGACACGCCACCGATGATGCGCACTGGGGATTCTAGAGTGACGTCCACTCCGAAGCGCCCGAGCACGTCCTTGTGCGCGTTCGGATCTTGGAGAATGAAACCAGTGCGGTCGCCCAGCGGCTGACCGTTGACGACGGCTACCGAGTAGCGAAGAAACGAAGCTTGTCCGGAGACACGCACGCCGAGGTCGGGCTCAGCCGGAAAGAACGCGCGTGATGCGTACGAACGCTCCATGAACGGGCGTTCGCGCGGGGACTCGAGCACTTCACGACCGAACGGATTGTCGAACAGGCCGAGCGTGCCTTGCACCAGCGGCGTTTGATCCGCGTTGCGATAGGCGAGTGACACCTCTGCGTGCTGCAGACCAATTGCCGGACCTTTGACGGTGTTGGCGTCGAGCTCGATCATCACGCCGCCGTACTGCCATTCACGCGATAGCTTGACGCGCGTGCGGCGGAGCAAGAATCGGTTCTGATTGAGCAGCACACCGCCTTGCTGCAATTGATCTTCCGAGTCCTGGTGAAACTCGTATTGAGCTTGCACGTAGCCAGTGACTTTCAGCGGAAAATCAGCGGCGGCAGGCGCGGGAGCCGCGGGGCGCGCGCTGACGTCATCCGCCTTTTTGGCGGCCGCGGGGGGTGGGGTTGCGCCCTTCTTCAAGTCTTTGAGTTGCTTTTCCAACTCGGCAATGCGCGCATCTTGTTCGTCGATGTCCGCGCGCTGCAGCGTCACTTCCTTCTCCAGTGCTTGCGCGGCGTTTGCCGCGGGTGCGGGAGTGCCGCCCTCTGCCGCGATCGGAGCGGGGGCCACTGCTGGTTGCGCGGGCGCGGCCGGCGGCTGAGCAGGCGCCGTTTGGGCAAGCGCTGGCCTGATCGGTGCTGCCAGCAGTGCGGCGGCGAATGCCGCAGAGATGTGCCTATTCACGAATGCTCCGAATCACTGAAAGCTGGGCGAGACAATGCCGGAGCCTTCGCAGCTGCGAAGACCCCGGCACGCTCGAACTAGGTTGTATCGAAAGGAACTAGGAACGAATCAGAAACAGTATCGCTATTACAGAGTGCCAACCAAATTGAGCTTGGTCAGCTTGCTGTTGTCGAAGGTAGCCGGGCAGCCACCCTCGACACAGGCGTTGAGGAATTGAGTGTTGGTCTTCGGTTCGCACGAGTAGCAGCCGTCTTTACCGACGCAGCTCGGGTCGACGGACGGCTCGCCGCCCATACCGCCTTCACCGTCTTCACCAGCGACTCCGCCGGTGGCCTCGTCCGGATTACCAGCAGCACCGCCGTTGTTGCCTTCGCCAGCCTTGGACCCAGAACCGCCCTTGTCTTCGCCACCGCCAGAGGCAGCGGACTTGCCACCGGAACCGGCGTGAGAGGGGGTCGCTTGCGTGTCGTCACTGCTGCAGCCTTGAGCGGCGACCAACGCGAGCAAACCCACGCAGGCGGCCAAAGTGCCAAACTTCTTAAGATTCAAGAGAGACATCACTTCACCTCGCAAAAGCCGTAGTTGCACACTTTGCGATCGCCCGTGCAGACAGTGGCTTCGGTCGACTTGTCGCAGGCCGCCTTGGTCCGGTCCGCGTTCTTTAGCGCGCCCATGCATTCGACCGCTGCGCCGCCAGCATTCATCTTGGAGTCGAAGTAGCAGCCACAGGCGCCGCTGGGTTGGAACGAGCTCAACGCGCCGAGCTCGGAGCTGCGCGTGACATTCATCGCGCACAGCGGCACGACGTGGGCACTGATCTCGAGATCGAGCGTCGAGGTGTCCTCGACGTCCGACGCACCGAGGAAGTCGAGGACCTTCTTGGCGCCTTCGCTGGTCGGGTTGCCGGCTTCGTCGACCTTCGCCAACACGTGCAGCGGTCCCCAAACCGGGTAGTGCCCGTCGCGGACATACTTCTTGTCGAACTCGGCAGCGCCCGAGTCAGCCCAATAGGCACAGGTTTGGCCGGCGGCTTGGAAAGCCAGGCGCTTCACCGCGACCGGCTCACCGTCAGCTTCACCCGAAGAAACGATGCCGATCATCTTCTTGGCGTCGCCGCTGACCCGCTTGGTGGTGTCCGCGGGGTCCGGAACCTGAGCCGCCTTGATGTCAGCCAAGACGGTTCCAGCGCCGCCTTCGTCGAAACCGATCCACTTGCTCACGTCCAGGCCGATGGCCTTGCTGAGCATGATCTGCGTGCCGGACGTGTTGTTGCGGATCAAGAACAGATTCTGATTGTTCCAGGGCGTGGCGCCGCTGTTGCCGAAGCCGAAGGTGAGGTACGCGGCTTCCGCGCTAATCGCAACTTGGTCGGACGCTGCGGGAACGATGAACTCCATCACCTGCGCGAAGAAATTGTGAAAGTCGCCAACGCTGGCCTTTGACAGGTCGCTGCCTTTGACCGTCGGACAGCTAGTCGCGAACACGTCAGACACGCCCACGTCGACAGGCGTTGACGCCGGCATATCGCAGGTCGCGGCATTCTTCGCGGTCGTGGTCGTATCCCAATAAAGCGCGGTGCCTGCGGTCGTGGGAGGAGTGCCCAAGATTGCTGCTACACCGGTGCAGGAGCCCTGCTTCGAGTAAACGAGGGTGGAAGTTCCGCCTGCTGCCAGCTTCTGACCGAGGGCCGCGATCGTCGGCTGAACGGCGCTCGAACCGGACACGATGAAATAGCCTGGAAGGTCCGTGCACAGCTTGTTGGCCGCCTTCGCGGGCGCGGTCGTGAAGAACGCCTGCGCGAGCACGCTGGCTCCCGCGAGGATCGCTCCCGACGCGACGATGCGCCTCGATAGTTTGATTAGTCTGCCCATTTTAACTCCACTCCTCATTGGTAAGTGTTGCACTGAGGAACGCGGCGGAACCTATTCGTGGTTTATGGCGTCGAGATGACTGAGGAGAAACGATTTGTCGCTCGGCTCGTGATGCTGTGAGTGTATTACGTGTTATTTCTGTGGCTCACGGGGCAATAGGCGTCAGTTAATGACGTTGCGCATCAGACTCAGTGTCAAAACGTAGAACAGATTCGACGAACTCGTGACTGCGCGGACCTTCTACTCGGTGAGTGACATTCCGGTGACCCACTTGGAAATTGGCTGTGACGGCACGCAAAATCGCCTCGCATCTCGCGGAAACAGAGCCGCAAAATACGCAATATAAATGACACGCGACGGCCGCAGCGCGGCCACGCCCTTCGTGCTTCGGAGTTCGAGATGAAGTGCACACGCGGCTTTGATGCGCCGCGGCCGCTCGGGCGCAGCCCCTTACTTCATCACGCTGTCAGTCAGGATCGCAATCGACTTCACGCCACCCGCGCGACTCAAATCCATCGCTTCGATAGCTGCCGCGTAGGAGGCGTCATTGTGGGCATCGAAGTACAGGACCTTTTGGTCCTTCGCGGCCAACATGCGCGCAACGCGCTCTCGGACCTCACGCTTGGTGAGCACGGTGGTGTTGACCCGAATCACGCCGGCCTTGTCGACCGTCATCACGAGCGGCTTGTTGTCGCTCGGGGGGGCGGGTTCGGACTTGTCGTCTTTTGGCGGTAAATTCAGCCAAAAAGTCTTGGTGACCATGGGCGTCACGATCATGAAGATGATCAAGACCACCAGCACGACATCGACAAGCGGGGTGATGTTGATTGCTGGCAGCGCGGTGCTCTTTTTGCCTTTTTTGCCGCCGCCCAAGGACACGCCCATCTCGGTTTCCTTTTGCTCAGACGCCGTCTGGCTGGCCTGGCGTCTTCTTGGCGACGACCTTGAGCAAGACACCCTTGAAGCCGATGCCCTGCAGATCGGCGAACGCGCTCCGCATCTTGCCCCACTTCATGCTCTGATCGCTCTTGAGCATCAGCGAGCGGTTCGGCTCTTTCTCGTGCATGGCGGTCAGGGTGCGCTTCAGATCTTTGGCGGCGATGGTCTGCTTCTCGACCACCGTCGTGCCGTCCGGAGCAACCGTGACTTCGATCGGATGCATGTCGCGCTGCTTGGCGTCGGGCGCCTCCACTTTGGGCAACTCGATCTGAGCGCCTTCATTGATTGCGGGAGTCACCACCATGAAGATGATCAAGAGCACGAGCACCACGTCCACGAGGGGCGTGATGTTGATTTCGGGCGACGCGCCCTTGCTCTTGTTCGCGGAAATACTCGCGCCCATAGGTCCTCAGGCGGCTTCTTGTTGGCTGACGCCAGCTGCGGTGATGCGACCAAAATGGTCCTCGAGCTCGTCCAGCAATTCGCCTGCTGAGCGCCCGAGCTGAGTGTCAATCGCGCTGACGCGAGCGTTGAGGTAGTTGAAGGCGATCACGGCGGGGATTGCGACCAACAAGCCGAACGCAGTCTCGACCAGAGCTTCCGAGATGCCGGCCATGATCGGCCCGATACCAGCCGAGCCCGCCGAGCCGATGCCTTGGAAGGCGCCGATGATACCGAGCACCGTGCCGAGCAGACCGACGAACGGCGCAATCGACCCCACGGTTGCGATCACGTTCATGCCGCGACGAACCTCTTCGGAGATGCCTTCCAAGCGACGAGTCGACTCGTTACGCGCGAGCTCCACGGGGGACAACGAGCCCTCGCCCATGCCGTCGTATGCGTGCAGGAAGCGCATGGTCACGGGACCAAACAAGCGCGCCAAGGTGGAGGCATGGTGTTTCTGCGAAAGGGCCACGAGCTCGTCGAGTCGGCGCTCTTCCAGTAACTTGCCCGCCTGAATGGCAAACAGCCGCGATTCTTTGCTGGATTTCGCGAACGAAAGCAGGCGCTCGATGGTGACGCCGATGAACGAGATGGCCATGGCCAAAAGCACTAGGGCGACGCCCTTGCTGAGCGGAGCCATCGTGGCCCAGACGTGTGCGAAATTGAAACTCATGGTCTACTCCCAGACGTATCGAAGATAAATGACGCGGTCACGTGATCCGCATCCGGAATTTTTTGTAGCGAACGATGGATATTGCGTTGCCCTGCGCGTCGTGCGCGGGCTTGAAGCGCAACGCCTTCACTGCTGCGACGCACACGGCAAATAGCTCGGGTGGGCCTTTGACGGCTTTGACGTCTTTGACTTCACCCGTCTCGCTGACAACGTAACGCACCAAAACCACACCCTCGATGCCCGCAGCCTTGGCTTCCGGCGGGTAGTCGGGGCGCGCATCCGCACCGATTAGCTCAGGCGGCTGGTCATCCTCACTGATCGGGCGCGGCTTGTTGATGGGCGGTGGCGGTGGCGCTTTTTTCACGACCGGCGTGGGTTCGACCACGGCCGCAGCGGGACCACCCGTGCCGTCGCCCGAGCCTTTTTCGTAGGGATCACCTGTACCCGCGGCGGACGGTTTGACGTCCTTTTCAGCGAGCTTTTCGTTGGTGATCGCGGTCGGGGTCTCGATCTTGGGCAGGCGCGGCCCGCCGCTCGAGACGTGCGGCTTGAGGGTTGGCGGCGGCGGGGGCGGCTCGGGCTCGGGCTCCGGCTCTTTCGCCAACTGCACTTCCACGACTTTCGCTTCTTCTTCCTCTTGCGCGGCGACGTTCGCGGAGGAAGTGAGAACCACGAACGCAATACCCGAGCCAACGAACGTCGCGCCGATCAAGTAACCGAATAGAAGTCGGTTACGACGCACCCGATCAGCGGGATTGGAGGTCCAAGATTCGAAGGCCACGGCGGGGGGCGAGTGTGCTGCCGCTCAGTGACAACCAGGTGGCAGTGTCAGTAAGATATGAAGTTCGCCTACTCGATCGACGTTGCTTTCAAGAGCACGTTGTCGAAGCTGGCATGAACCGAAGCTTCATCGAGCGGGCGCGACACGACCAAGCGCACCAATACGGATTTGGTGCTTTCGCTGCTTACCGAACCTGCTTTCAACGCGATCCATTTACCGCTCTCGGCGTCCAATGGTTGTGGCGTCGAAAAGCTGGTGACATAGCCACCCGCGCAGGTGTCGTTATCGAAAAACTGAACATCGACGCGCGCTTGAGCGGTTTGATCCGCGTCGACGACGGCGTTGGCATAGACCGTCACTAGGCGTTTGCCGGTGACCTTCGAACACTGGCTCGCGCTTTGCGGCGCAGTGCCGTCAGCGCCAGGTGCGGCTGCACCGATTGCGTCGACCAATGCGGAACCGGAGGGCAGGTCGTCGGCTGCGTTTCGTTCGTCCCACTTCAGCTGGGCTTCACCGTCCGCGTGCCAGGCGTCGACGTCGGTCTTGAAGGTGGCGTTCTGAATGAGCGTTTCGTCGCAATCTGCGACGCCGTCTTCATCCAGATCCAGACAACCGTCGATCATGATTGGCGTTTCGGGATCGTGCGCACTCGAACCGCCCTGCTCGGTGCCGGCGCTGGGCGTCGAGGGCGAGCCGGCAGCGGCTTGCCCAGCTCCACCCATCGCGTATTGCAGCTGGCGGGTATCGAGCGAACAGCCGGCGAGCGCAGCGGTGGTCAGCGAAGCAGCGACGAAGCGTCGCCTTCGGCGAAGCGTGACGGCCAGGGCCAATCCCAACGCAACGATGGCTCCGGAGGAGCTCGTCTTGCGCAACGAAAAGCTGCAGCTGGACGACGCAGCATCCTTCTTGCCGTTGGTATCGGTGTCGGGTGCTTTTGCCGGCTGATCGGCGCCACACAGGTCCGAGAAGCCGTGCCGAGGCTCGCAGCTCGTGGAGCTCGGCTTGCGAGTGGGCGGGTAGATGCTGCACAACCCGGCAACGTCGTCCGCGGTGAGCGAGCGGAGCGAGATGCTGCCCAGCTTGTAGCCCGAGTTCATCGTCGCGCCGTCTACGAGCGAATGCCCGAGCCCGAGCAAGTGACCCGCTTCATGAGTGAGCAGCGAATCGAGATCCACCGCGTTCCCTGGCGGATCGCCGACGCTCAGCGGTTCGGCCACGGTGTTGACTTCGATATCGGAGTCGTAAATCTCACCGGTATCGGGATTGAAGCGAACGCGAGTCAGGCCGAGTGCGTCCTCACCGCCGACATACGGCCACTCGTCTCGGAATACGACGATGTTGGCGTTGCCTCGCTCTTGGTTGTACTCGGAGGCATCGCAAGTGATGGGGCCTTGAACCTTCACCGAGATCGATGGCTTACCACCCGAGCATGAAGCGTCATTCCAAGCGGCGAAGGCACGCGTGACGCTGGCTTCCGCCGTTTCGTAGTCGATGTTCTGCGATGCGGAGCCGTCCGCTTGTACGTCGACGGTCACGCAATTGCTGGCCCACCACACCGGGAAGCCGACCGTAAAACAACCGGCGGAATCGGGCTTACAGTCGGTCTTTTTCGGATCGCACGTGGTGGCTCGGCAAAACGCCGAAGCACGCCCTGCGCTGAACAGCGCTGTAATCAACACCGCACCGGCGATCCAGGCAGCTGGCTTGCGCGTGCTCATTGGTTGCCCGCTTCGAGCACGAGTCGCTGGGCCTGGGTGAGCCGTTGACCGATCAGAGCGCGAGCGGCGCTGCGCTCGAAATCAACGATGGTCGGCAAGTGCGGACTCGCGAGCAGCGCTGGCTCAGTGTTCGCGCTGGTCAGCGGGTAGTGGCCCTGTGCCATTCCAGTAACCCAGAGACCGCCGTCGGCAGCGCGACTGAGGAACGCGACGCAGGACTCGCCTGTTCCAAACTCTGCCTGCCCGTGCACGAGTTCCCCCACTCCGTCGATAATGCCGCCGAGAGTACAGACCAAAACCTCAGTCTCACTCGGTTGGCGTTCTCGAATCACCTGTGAGACTCGCGCGCGAGTCTCGGTGATGATCGTGCGCCGACCGGAGATGTCAGTGTAGCGACAGCGCGATTCGAGCGCGTTCAGCACCAACACGTGCTGACTGCGCTGAACCAAGCTGGACAAAGACAGGCCGCGCAACAGAGTGGCGCGGGCGGATCCGGAGGTGAGTGCGATCGGCAACGAGGCCGCGGCGCTCAAGAATGCTCTGCGGGCAAGCTGCTGCATCGGCAGAGCTCGTATCACGCGCGAATTCTGAGCCGGTTTCGAATTCGTGACGTTCTAGTGGCACGCCGCGAGCGTCGATACTGCAGTGAAAGACCGACGATCACCACAGTGAGTGCAGCAACTCCACTGGCTGGAGAGCTCGGCAAGCTTGCATTCACCGCGCAGCCGGTTTGCGGCAACGGAACATCCGGACCGGACTCCATGCCAGACACTCCCACGTTCGGGTCAGTGCCCATGCGGAGCTCGTCAATGTCCGATACGCCATCACCGTCACTATCCAGCTTTGCGGAATCGGATCCAGAAATGGCAGCACGCAGCGCAGCGACGTTTCCACTCGACAGCCCAAACTGAGTCATCATCGTGCGACCGAAGGGGCGAACGACGGTGCCGACGCCGCCCTGGTCGTTGAGGTGGCACAGCGTGCAGGCAGGGGCGTTAGCTAACTTGAGCTCGCTTTGGAGCACCAAAGGGAACGGCACCGAGGCAAACGCTGACGCGCTGCCCAAAAGAGAAACCGCCCCGGTCGCGACCAGCAAAAGCAGCTTGCGCAGGATCACCGAACTCATAGGTACACGTGCCCTTGAAACAGCAAGGTATACGACGGCACTCGACCGTAGTCCGAGCCCAATGATTGGTAGATGCCATCAATCCGCAAGTCGGTATGCGGAAGCAGAAACCAATTGTACGTCAGCCACAGGCCCCACGAAGGCGGTGGCCCCTGCACGCCCACGTTCTGCGCCTCGCCCGTGAGCAAGAAGTGCACGCCCTGCGCGGCTTCCAGGTCCGCCTGCAGGTAACCGACGATGCCCTTGGACCAATACTGATCCTTGGGTGAGGTCAGGGTGTAGTCCCACTCGGTGAGCAGCGCGAGCGGTTCCCAAGGCGTCGAAATGCGCGCAAACACACCATGCACCTGACGCCAGGTCTCGACCAAGGTGCTCGGGTCGAGCTTGCGATGCGTGATCAGCGAGCTTGCACCGAGCGCTAACTGATCGGAAACGGCCCACTCCAAGAACGTGCTGTAGCCGCGCTCGCGGTAGTCATCAGGGCGCAGCTGATAATTGCCGAGAATGCCCATCAGCTCGCCGCGCACGCGACCGATGGCCCAAGCGGCAGCTAGGCCCAATTGCTGCTGATCGTTGATGTCCGTGTGGGTCAGCTTTCGCACCCACAGGTTGTGCTCAATCGTGCGGACGCCGAAGGGCAGATTCATACGCCCGAAGCGCAGCATGAGGGTGTTCTCTTCACCCGTCGTGTAGCCGAGCCAGTGTTCGCGAGAAACGAAGTTATTTTCTTCGTTGCGAGTCACCGCAGCGCCCAAGGCGCCTTCGTGCGCATAGCCGCCGCTGGCGTGGGCGACGAAGTGCTTGGTGTTGATGCTGACGCTCAGGTCAGCTCGCATCAAGATCGCCCGCCGCGATTCCGGGCTGCCAGTGATCTTGTTCGCGTACAGCGCGCCGCGCACGTCGCCACCGAATTGGAGCCAATCCGGAGTTGGCAAGAGCCCGAAATACGACCCCGGCTTGGCATCACCCTGCGCTGGCCCTCCGAGCGGCGTCGTGAGCAACGAATCGCCGATGACGCGCCCATATGCCGTCAGTGGCCCCGAGCCAGAAGGATCGGTGTGGCACGGGACGCACGCAGGATACCCGTGCTTGATCATCCAGGGATAAGCACTGGCGCGCGAAGGCACCAGCAGCACGAACAAGCCGAGCGCAAGCACCAGCACGCGAAGTGCGCGAAGTGGCCGGCTCAGCCGGGTGCAAAGAGACATGCCCCGCGCACATACCGCATCGTCGCGCTCGCCCCGTGCAAACACTTGGTGTCAGTTCTAAGACAGCGTTCAGAATTGACCGGCGACGCTTGCGCCGTACGTGCCGTTCGCGATCACCGGCGTCGCGACCCAAGCTTTCTCTTTTTCGGTACTCTGCGGGAGGAAGAGCAACGCAGCTGCGGCTCCCAAGCCCAGCGCGCCCACGCCGAAGCCGACATATGCCCAAGTGCGGGCAGTCTTCGCGTCTTCCACGCGCTGATCGTGATACGCAATTTGGTCGGGCGTACAGTCGTGATTGCTCGGACAAGTCGCTTTGGCGTCCGAGTTCGCGTTGCTGTACTTCACGGTCATGATGGTGCCGAGTGTGAGGCCGCCGAGAGCGACGCCGCCCATCGCGTAAAAGCCGAGACCCGGGCCCTTGCTTGGCTGCTCCTTCGGCAGCGGCTTGGGCGGCGGTGGAGCCGGCTTCTTCTCTACCGGCGCGACAGCTGCGACCTCAGCCGGGGCGTCTGCCTCGAGGCGAGGCACTTCTACCGTGATGATGCTTGCGCCCGGTGCCACCTCGACCTGCTTGGTCCAGGTCTTTTTACCCGGCGCCTTCGCGGTAATCTGATAGCTGCCCGGATCGACTGCTTTGGCTTTGCCAAACGAATCGCTCTCGAGCGGCAGGTCACCGCGCTTGACCACCAACTTGGGATCGGGATCGGAAACCTCGATCACGAGCCGTGAAATCCGCGGCTCCAAGGCGGCGGCTCGATCGCGCAGGACCTGCTCCCGATCGCTCTGACCGGCCGCTTTGGCGGAGGCCGCAGCGCCCACGAACAGCGCCTGGGCGCTGGCGATGCGACCGATGTGCTCCCAGCAATCCGCCAAATTGAATTGCGTACCTAAGCCGGCTTCGAGCGCCAAGCTCTGCTCGAACTTGGGACAAGCCGCTTGGTAGTCCCCCTGAGCCGCGAGCTCGCGCGCCTCTTTGAACAAGGCGCGCGCAGGCGTTGGCGGATCAGCAGCGAACGCCGACGAAGTGGATGAGAGCACGGCCACCAAACCGATGGCGGTCAAAGCGAGGCGGGAAGCGTGGGTCACGGTCAGTCCGGATCTGAAAAGAGGTCTTTCGCCTTACCGGGCGATGCGGAAGCTACTTTCGCGGGTGCGCGTGGCGCATCTTCAGCTGCACGAGGCGCGGCGGGCGCGGCGGCCCGAACTGGCGCGGGGGCGGCCGCGGGGCGCGGTGCTGGAGCGGCCACTGGTTTGGGCGCGACGGGAACGGCAGCCGGCGCAGCAGCGACGGGCGGAGCTGCCGGCACGGCGGCGACGGGCGCGGCGGCTGGAGTAGCAGCAACGGTGGCTGGAGCGGCGGCGGCCGGGGCAGCAGAGGGCATCGCTGGCGCCGATGCGACCAGAGCTGCACTCGCCACCGCTTCGACTGGAGCTGCAGCCGGCGGCGGCTCAGCAGCGGGCGGTGGGGCGGCTGAAACCGCGGCCGCCACGGGTTGCGCCGCAGGCGCAGAGTGAGCCTGCGAGCCACCGCGAAAGGCAACGATGCCAATCAACGTCGCGGCAGCCGCCACTGCGCCCAATGCCGCAAGCTTCTTGATCGGCAGCTGCGCAGTGGGTTCAGGCGCGGGCGGGCCCCACGAGTTCGACGAGCCCCAAGAGATGGAGCTGCGCGCGCGGGGCGGCGGCATGATCGTGGACTTGGGGGTCGCTGGCGCGGCAGACACCTGCGGCGGAACAGGCGACTCTTCCTCGTCCTCCTCTGGCTCCGCTTCGACCGGCTCGGGCTCTGGTAGAGGCGGGGGCGGCGCGGGTTGAACCTGAACTTGTGCCTTGAGTGGCGGGGGCCGCGAGGCCTCGCGTGCCGGCGATTGTAGCGGCGGGGGCACGCTCGCGGCACGAGCGGGTGCGGGCGCGGGCACCGGCGCGGCCGGTGCAGCGGCGATTTGCGTCTGAGTCTCGCGCTCGAGCGGCACGGTCGGATAGGAGTTGCGCGGCAAGCTCGTGCGCGGCGGCGGATCGACGAACGTCATCGGCCGAATCGTGGTCGGTGCGTCGTCGAAGCCGGACGAGACGGGAGCGGCGACCGGAATTGCCGGTGCCGAGACGCGCGCTTCACCGACGGACGGTGGACGAGCACTGCGACGCGCGAGGCGGCCAATGCGCTCGATTGAACTGGTCGACTCCGCCGATGCAAACGGGCGCAGCGCCTGCGACAGCTCAACCATACTCGCGAAGCGCAGGTCTCGCGACTTCTCGAGGCAGCGCATGACGGCTTCTTCGAGCGCCGCAGGCAGGCCGAAACGCAGAGTGCGGAGTCGAACCGGCATGTCCGCCGCAACCATGGCGAGCAGCGCGGGCGCGGACTCCGCTTCGAACGGAGGCACGCCGGACAGGAGCTCGTACAAGACCGCGCCCAGGCCGTAAACGTCTGCGCGAAAATCGACGTTGTGCGGGTCGCGAACCTGCTCGGGCGAAAGGTACGGGAGCGACGCCAGCAGAGCGCTCGAACCGACGAGCGACACCGAGCGCTTGGTGAACGACTCCACGTGCAGCGCTTCGGCCGCGGCAAAGTCGAACACTTTGACCAGCGGCGCGCCGTCGCTTCGGCGCGTCACGACGAGCGTGGTGGGTCGCAAATTGCGGTGCGCGATGCCGAGCGCGTGCGCTTCAGCGACGGCTTCGGCAGCCTGAATGACGTAGTCGACGGCCTCGGCGATCGGCAATGCGCCGCGCACTTTGAGCACCTCCGACAAATCTGGCCCGCGGAGGAACTCACGCACCATGTACGGTGCACCCGATTCCAGGCGACCAACGTCGGTCACGCGAGCCACGTGTTCGCCCTGAATTTTCACCGCAGAGCGTGCCTCACGGATGAAGCGCTGCACGAACTCTGGATACACGCAGGCGTCCGGCACCAAGAACTTCAAGGTCACTTCTTGACCGAGTTCCATGTGCCGAACCTGAACCAGCACACCGAGTCCGTTGCGACCGGGAATGCGCTCGACGCGGTATTTCCCGGCTAGCACTTCACCTTCGCGCACGAGCTCTTGGCGATGGACCACCGATTCACGCGGTGGATCGTCGAAGAACAATTCTTCTTCCATCACCACTTCTGCTGCATCCGCGACGGTCTCGACCATGACTTACCTCAGAGCTCGCGCGAAGCGGCTCGGGCGCACCATAGCGCCGCACGCCGCACTGACCGGTGACAAGATTGGAAACAACTTCGTTCGCGTTCGTGAAGAATTCGACACGAACAAGGCGATATCGAGTCCATTGAACGAAGTCCCGGTGTGGGACGAAGCCGACTCGCGGAATGTTTCCGCTGCGAAACGACTGCTCTATTTCGGGTTCACCAATTCGTTTCTTGCGAGTGAGCGCGGGGGCAGAGATAAGCCACGCACCCCAAACCGATGTCCTTCCTTAAGCGCGATCTCGCCCTCCTCGGCATGTTCGGGGTCATTGTCTTTTCGTTCACTGACTGCTCGTTGCTCACGAAGGTCGATTGGACGGCGATCCCGCCGCCGGGAGCGGGCGGCACCGGTGGAGAAGCCGGGGACCACGGTGAGGCCGGCAGCGCTGGAGCGGGCGAGGAAGCCGGAGCAGGCGGAGTCGCCGGTGAGGGCGGAGCCGGCGGTGAAGGTGGAGAGGGCGCCAATCCGGATGAAACCGGCGGCTTCGGCGGAAACTCGGGCGGAAGCGGCGGCACCGCGGGCAAAGGTGGGTCTGGCGGCAACGGTGGGACCGGCGGAAGCTCGGGGAACCCAGCGACTGGCGGCTCTGGTACAATCTCTCATCTTACTTGCTCGACTGCGCCGACCGAGGGGCTAGTTGCACCGTCCAGCATTAGCGCAAGCGCCGCGATGGTATTCTTCGACGGCGGCACAGGCGAAAGTGGCAACCGCATGGGCCGCGCTGGCCTCGACGCCGCTTGCGCGACGGCAAAGACCAAGCTTCAGTTGCAACACAGCAAGACGCGCGCAGTGATCTCGGTCGATCTCAATGACCAGATCCTCGATATGCCAGAACACTATGGCATCCCGCGCCAGTCGCGCCCGATAGTGAGCTCCGTCGGATTGGAGGTGGCCAAGGATTGGAACACACTGTGGACAAGTCCCGGCGACAGTCCCTCGCTGGTTTGCTCCGGTGTAATGCCGCCAAGCTCCCTTCAATGGCTCACGGGCACTGGCAACAAGAAGCAAACAGGCGTCTTGCAAGACGCGACCGTCGCAGTCTTCGGCTTGTGGGACTTTAGTGGCGATCTGTCAGGCACTGCAGTTTACAACAACGCCTGCAATGGCTGGACATTGGGCGTCTTCGATAGCGTCACTTCAGCCCATGTCGGCTCGACCATTGCCGATCACGACAATGGCAGCTTGGATGTGCATCCGCGGCTATTCGACTATCTGGTCGTCTCGTGCGCGAAAGCAACGGGCAACATCTTGTGTATCGCCTACGAACCAACGACGCCCTAGTCGTTAGCCACCAGGCCGCGCCGCGCTCGGCCAACTAGCACCAAACTCAGCCGCGCCGCGCATGAACTCAGCAGCCCGAGCAGCACTGCGGGGCGCTTCGCACAATCCGACCTCGAACGCTGCTCCAGCCAGAAAACAAGCTTCCGGATCGCGGTCGCCGCAATGCGCGACTTGCTCCGCGATGTTCAGCTCACACGCGAGCGCAAGCCTTGGGCCGCTGCGCAGCCCCTTCACCTTAGCCGCCTCGAGCAATAGACAGCTGCTCGGCAATCCTCGCGTGCAAGCCTTACTCAACAGGCGAAACCCCAACGTCAAGTCACGCTTGGTACCGGCCAGGCCGGTGATCAAAGCAAAACCGCGCGAGTCACAGGCGTACGGATGCTCGTCGCCCGTTGCGCAGGCGCGCGCGAAAAACGCTGCCGCCGCGGGCAGATCTTGCGGCCCACCGCGGCCGCGCACGCTCGCCCAGCCAGCCGAGTTGCATCCGAACGCGCTGCCGCCCTCACACGCTCGTGTGTAGAGATCGCGCGCGATCTCCAGGTTCTTTTCTCCGACAGTACCATCCGCATAGCTTCCGCCGAGCACAGCGCATCCGTCAGCGAATCTGCGTTCGCGGCACTTGGGCAAAGCGTCGTTCAGCTCGGCGGTTCGTCGTTGCTTGGCAATGATCCGACGAGTCTCACCGCCATGCGATTGGTTGCGCTCGTCATACGCCCAGTCAACGACGTCCTCGTTCCAAACATGCACGCTCTGGCCACGCTGCAGCGTGCGCAAGACCTTCGGCGCGGAGTCGATCACCGCGTCGAAACCGCCGTCTACTCCGTGAACCTCTGCCAACCACAGCCGCTCGCTCGAGTCCCCTACCCTCACGAGCGCCTGGACTTGAAAATTTGCCGTCCCCGGAGCGGCCAGTGCCAGCGCATTCCGAAATTCGGAGAGTTGCGAAATAGCCGCGGATTCAGCTGCCGCCAACTCAGGGTCCACGGACAAAGGTGCACGCGGGCGCTTGGCTTGCGCCGACGACGATGATGATGCCGGTGCGCCAACGCTTGAGCGAGCGCGATAGGCACGCGCTGCAAGCAACCCGCTTCCCAAGAGGCCAGCAACGACCAGCGCGGTAACCTGCGTGCGCCCGGTCACGGTTCGAACTTCTTGAGCTTTTCGTACAAGGTCGAGGTGCTGATGCCGAGCAGCTGAGCCGCCTGGGACTTGTTACCGGCGCATTGCTGGAGCGTCTGTTCGATCGCGATGCGCTCCAAGCTCTCCAAAGACTTTCCACCGAGCATCAGCTGATCGAGCGGACGGGGCTCGCTCACGCTGGGCATGAACTGCAAATGCTCCGGCAAAACAGTGCCGCCTTCGGCAAAGGCCAGCGCGCTCGCGAGAGTATTTTTCAGCTCTCGCACGTTACCGGGCCAGGAGTGCGCGAGCAGCGCGGCGAGCGCTTCGTCCGCGAGTTTGGTGTTTGCGACGCCCAGGTCGGCGAGCAGCACGCGAATCAACAGCGGCAAATCTTCGAGACGTTGTCGCAGCGCCGGAATCGGCACGACGGCCGCGGCCAAGCGAAAGAACAAGTCTTCGCGGAACGCGCGTGCTTTCACGAATGCCGGCAAATCCCGATTGGTCGCCGCTAGCACGCGCACATCGACCGGACGATACTCGGTGCCACCGACGCGACGCACGCCTCGGTTCTCCAAGGCGCGCAGCAACCGCGGCTGCAAGTCCATGGGCAATTCGCCGACCTCGTCCAAAAAAAGTGTGCCGCCGTTGGCTCTTTCGAAGGCCCCCACGTAAGTCACCATGGCGCCGGTAAATGCCCCGCGCTCGTGACCGAACAGCTCACTTTCAGCTAAATTTGCGGCCACCGCACCACAGTCGAAGACCACGAACGGTCCCGAACGCCGTGGGCTGTGCTCGTGAATCGCGTGTGCGATCACGTCTTTACCAGTGCCTGTCTCGCCGACGATCGTGATTGTCAGTTCCGTTTGAGCGAGCCGGCTCAATGCCGCGAGGACCTGCTGCATCGATGGACAGCGCGACACCGAGCGACCGAATCGGAAGAGCGTGGGTACTGGGCTGACACGAGTAGTCGGCAAAAGTTGGTCTCCTCTCTCGATCCGAGACATCAGCATTGACCGGGTCACTGCTCAGCACCGGCTTCACCCGCCGCTGAAGCGCGCTGGCTGACTCGAACGTGGAAGCTGTCTAGCAGGAACGTCCGCGAGCTGCCGTTACGTTTCCGCTTCTTGTCCGCACCTTCGTCGCGACGGGTGATTTCACGAACTGGAATCGGTTTCAGATAGCGACAAGTCCACACGTGCGTCACGCGCGCGTCACACTCGAAATTCCATTCACTGAATCCTCGCTGTGCTTGGTGCGCTCGACCAAACTCAGGTATAGCTCGGCCCGAGAGATCGGATGCGACAGGCACACTCACCAAGCAGTGTTCGCGCATGCGCTGCGTCGAGCAGCGTGTACTTCGCGCTGTTGCTGTGTTCAGCGTGCAGTGTCGACGACCGCACCCTGCTCAGTAGTGAAGGAATAGGCGGAACACGCAGCACACCTGCAGCAGGCGGCTCGCCTTCCATTCCCATTCATAGTGATGCGGGCGCCGTGGAATTGCCGCGCTGTCAATACCTCGAAACCAACGTGGAGGAGGGCTGCGCGACGCTGGTCAAGAACGCCGGATTCAGCACGAATGCCGCTGATTGGAGCGCCGAGCCCCTGGGCATGTCCGAAGGCTGGGTGAACTCCGATGCGGCCGACAGCCCCCACTCGGGCTCTTTGGTCGTCACGAATTTGAATTTCAAATCGGACGAAACGGCCAAGGGTGGCATCAGCGGCGGTGCCGCGCGGCAGTGCGTTCCGGTCACGAGCGGCAGGATCTACGATCTCGCTGCTGACCTGTTCGTGCCTGATGGACAAGGCGCGGGCTTCGAAGGCTTGACCTATACGTCCACCGCGGCGCTCAGTGTTTTCTTCTACGAAGAAGCCGACTGCGCCGGGCGGACTGCGAGCAACTTCACGTCCGATAGCGTTTCGCAAACCGACGAGTGGGTGCACGTCGAAGGCACGACGATTGCGCCCAAGGAAGCCCTCTCCATGGCCGTTCGACTAGCTACGTTCAAGCCGTTCCGACAAAATGTGTTCGAAGCGCACTTCGACAATGTCTTCGTCAGGGAGCGCCCCCCCGAATGAAAGCGCATACGGTTTTGCTGTCAGGCGTCGCCGCCTGCGTGCTTGGGGCTGGGGGCTGTGCGGTCGACACTCGTCCGCTCACCTATGAGTATCACGAGCTCGCCGCGGGGGGCCTCGCTGGAACCGCCGCGGCCGCGGGCCGTGCGGATGCCGGAAGCTCGAGTGCGTCTGATGCAGGCGCGAGCGGCGAGGCTGATTCAGCGGGTTCGCACAGCGGCGGCAAGAGTGGCAGCGCGAACAGCGCGGGCGGTGCGGACGGCGGCTCGCCAACGAGCGATACTGGCGGCACTTCCGCGAATGCAGGCACGAGTTCTGGAGGCGCATCGGCAGGCAGCAGCGGCGAGGCGGGCGGAAGCTCGAATAGCGGCGGCACGGGCACTGCGGGCAGCCTCGGCACTGCGGGCGGTCCACCCGAATTCCCGTGCGGCGATCTGAACCTCGACGCAGTCGACGACTGCACTCAAACCCTCGTCCAGAACTCGCGCTTCGACTCCGCAGACACCGGCTGGGACGCGGAAGACGACATGACCCAAGCCTGGGACTCGAGCAATGCCACCAGCAAAGCAGGCTCCGGTTCGCTGCGCTTGAACAACACTCGCGCGGCGGTCGCGCAGACCACGGGCGCGGTGATGCTTGGCTCGCATCAATGCATCCCCGCGGTCCCAGGCGTCACGTACGACGTCGCAGCGCGCGTCATGCTCGCCGCCGGTCAAACGGGCGGGCAAGCCGGGGTCAACATCTGGTTGTTCGACGACGGCGCATGCCAAGGAAATCTGGTCACCGGCGCAACCCCGGTTTCCGGCGGCGAAGTCGGGAAATGGCAAGCAGTGCGAGGCACTGTTTGGGTGCCTAGTGCGGCGCACTCCATGTACATCCGCTTGGTTGCGATCAAGCCGTTCACTCAATCCTCACTCAGCGTACTCGTTGACGACGTATTGGTAGCGAAACGCTGAAGAGCCATGTTCAAAAGCACACTCTGGCACTGCGCAACGCATCGTCCGAGTGCGTTACTCGGACTCCTCGCAGCGCTTGGTGCGGCGGCGTGCGGCAGCAGTGAGCACACCGAAGTCGCTCAAACAGATGGCGGCCCTGAGCAAGCAGAAGTCGCCTCCGGAGTGAACGTCTGTCCGCTCTTCGAAGGCTCGTTGGTGATGCCGCAGATGGTTCGCGTTGGTGAGAACGCGTCGATCAGCGTGCACGCCAAGGACCCTGACGGTGCTGACTCACGTTTGGTGTTTGCGTGGACCGCGTCGAGCGGCAGCTTCGATCCAAGTGACAAATCAGTGACGAGCTACACCTGCGCCGAATCAGGTGTGCAAGAGCTCCTGATCACTGCTCGCGATCGACCGGGCTGCATCAGTTCGCTGACTGTACTCGTCCAGTGCATCGGGAACTGAGTGTTGCGACCGCTCCGATATTCGAAGTCGCCCATTCGATTTTCGGACAATCAGGGCGCTTCCCGAACCTGCCACGCGAACGCCATCGAAGCTAATAAGCCCTACGGATCATGGACCTAGCCCACATTGTACGCGGCCGGTAGGGGCTCGCGATGAGTTGGCCCAGACCTTGAAAAGGGGGGCATCAGCAGCTCGCCACTGAGCAGCGATCGTGTCGAAAGTTTTTAGGAGGTTCACTGTGATGAAGTCACTAATTGGCAAACTTGGAATGCTGGTGCTGCTCGCTACGGCGGCTGGCTCAGTTGTCGCTGGCTGTTCGAGCAGCGTGGTCCCGGGCGCTGGTCAACAGGCCGCTAAAGAGGGTCCGCAAGGCGAGGTCACCCTCGGTCTCCTCCCCGTCACCGGCGTGCAGCTGAACTCGGTTCACTACGTCGTTTCGAACGCCGCTGGCGCCACCGTCTCTGAAGGCGACCTGCCCACCCCCGGCGACGCGAAGGACTTCAGCTTCGGTTTGTCGCTGCCGGTCGGCACGGGTTACACCATCAGCCTCACGGCTGCCTCGGCTGACCCGAACGACAACATCACCTGTGGCGGTTCCTACGGACCGTTCCCGGTGGTCGCGAACACCTCGACGGCGTTCTCGCTCACCCTCACCTGCCACGACGACACCAACGGTCAAATCGTCGGTAACGTCGACGTGAAGACCGATGCGTGCCCGCGCGTCTTGTTCGACTACATCGTTGCCACCCCGTCGACGGCTGACGTTGGCAAGACCATCGCGGTCGCCGGCAAGGCCCACGACCTCGACGGCAAGGCTCTGACCTACAGCTGGAAGATCGCGGACCCCACCATCGGCACGTTCGCGCCGCTCGCTGGCGCCACGTCGACCTTCACCTGCGCCAAGGGCGCCCCGAACCAGGTCGTGACCGTCACGGCTGCCAACGGCGAGTGCACCAAGTCGCTCACGACGACGGTCTCCTGCCGCAACGTCGAGTGCGGTGACGGCATCGTCGAGCCGAACGAAACCTGCGACACCAAGCTGGATCCGAAGTGCCCGGCCGACTGCACCTACACCTGCGGCGATGGCATTGCCGAAGCTCCGGCTGAGCAGTGCGATCCGGGCAGCGCCACCAACCCGATCTGCACCGAGACCTGCCAGCTCCGTCCGCTCAACGTGTGCGGCGACAAGTTCATCAACGGCTCGGAAGCTTGCGATCACTCGGCCACTGGCGACATCTTCCCGTCGGGCACCCCGGCTGGCAGCACCTGCTCGGCTGACTGCAAGACCATCACCTCGCCGACCATCAAGTGCGGCGACGGCACCATTGCCGGCACTGAGACCTGCGACGACGGCAACGGCAGCGGCACCGGCGTGTCGGCCAAGTGCTCCAACACCTGCTACAAAGTCTCGACCCAGGCTTGCGTGGATTGCGAGAACGCGGGCGATTGCTTCGAGACCGTCGACAACTGCTTGGGTGCGGGCGCGGGCACGCCCTTCAACGAGACGCAGCAGACGCAGTGCTTCACCGTCATGAAGTGCATCGAGGACTCGAACTGCCTCGACGGCACGGGCTCGCTCGGCTCTTGCTACTGCGGCAGCATCACCGACACCGCGGCCTGCAGCGCGGCGCCCTTCACCGGCCCGGGTTCCCCGGACGGCAAGTGCGTCAAGGAAATCCAGGCGGGCTTCCCGGGCGTCACCACCAACTCGGCAATCCTCGGTGGCCTCACCGCCGCGGGCTTCCCGGCTGGCGCCGCGATGGGTCGCTTGAACTGCCAGAAGATCGCCAACAAGTCGGCGTGCCTCACCACCTGCGGCTTGAACGCGGGCGGCCCGGTGTTCCCGTGAAGTCGTGAGGCGATCAACTGATTGCCTCCCGCAACTAAGCTCCCTGTGAGGAGCTGAAACTGGCTAAGGCGTCGAGCGCAAGTTCGACGCCTTAGTGCTTTTTGTGAGGGCAGATCGAAGCCTGCCCGGCGCGCACACTCGTCAGCTTCGAATTCTTTTGGGAGGGCTCACGGTGATGAAATCGTTGGTTGGCAAGCTTGGGGTGTTGGTGCTGCTCGCTGCGGCATCGAGCGCAGTGGTTGCGGGCTGTTCGAGCAGCGCGGTGCCGGGCGCGGAACAAAAGGCCGCTAAAGAGGGTTCGCAAGGCGAGGTGACCCTGGGTCTCCTGCCCGTCACGGGCGTCGCGCTGAACTCGGTCCACTACACCGTCGTAAACGCCACCGGCGGCGTCGTTTCTGAGGGCGATCTGCCGACGCCGGGCGACGCAAAAGACATTAGCTTCGGGTTGTCGCTGCCGGTCGGATCCGGGTACACGATCGCGCTCAGCGCTGCCTCGGCCGATCCGAACGACAACATCACTTGTGGTGGATCGTACGGGCCGTTCAACGTGCTGGCGAACACCTCAGCCGCGTTCACGCTCACGCTCACCTGCCACGACGACACCAGTGGTCAAACCGTTGGCAACATCGGCGTGCAGACCGATGCATGTCCGCGCGTCTCGTTCGATTACATCGTCGCGACCCCCGCCACGGTAGCCGTCGGTAAGACGGCCGCGGTGGCCGCCAAGGCGCACGATCTCGACGGCAAGGTCCTGACCTACAGCTGGAAGATCGCAAATCCCAGCGTCGGAACTTTCTCGCCCGTCACCGGCGCGGTCTCGACGTTTGCTTGCCAGAACCCCAGCACACCGAACCAAGTCGTGACGGTCACAGCGGACAACGGTGAGTGCAAGAAGTCGCTCACCACCACGATCTCGTGCAAGAACATCGACGCGTGTGGCAACGGCGTGGTGGATCCCGGCGAGACCTGCGACCAAGTGCTCGACCCGAACTGCCCGGCTGGCTGCTTCATCGAGTGCGGCGATGGCCTTGCCGTAGCTCCGATCGAACAGTGCGACCCGGGCAGCGCCACAAACCCGATCTGCACCGAGACCTGCCAGCTCCGCCCGCTCAACGTGTGCGGCGACGGCTTCATCAACGGCACGGAGGCTTGCGATCACAGTGCCACCAACGGCGACAAGTTCCCAGCGGGCACCCCGCCCGGCGTCATCTGCTCGGCCGATTGCAGAGCCATCATCAACGTGGATAGCCCGTGCGGCGACGGCATCGTGGGCGGCGTCGAGGAATGCGACGACTGGACGATCGGGAGCCAGAGCAGCGCGTCGCCGAAGTGCTCCAACACGTGCCAAAAGGTCTCGACCCAGGCGTGCGTTGATTGCGAGAACGCCGGCGATTGCTTCGAAACCGTCGACAACTGCTTGGGCTTGGGCTTGGCCACCCCCTTCAACCTGACGCAGCAGACGCAGTGCTTCACCGTGATGAGATGCATCGAGCAGTCGAACTGCCTCGACGGCACCGGCTCGCTCGGCTCCTGCTACTGCGGCAGCATCACCGACACCGCGGCCTGCAGCGCGGCGCCCTTCACCGGCCCGGGTTCTCCGGACGGCAAGTGCGTCAAGGAAATCCAGGCGGGCTTCCCGGGCGTCACCAGCAACTCGGCAATCCTCGGTGGCCTCACCGCTAACGGCTTCCCGGCTGGCGCCGCAATGGGTCGCTTGAACTGCCAGAAGATCGCGAACAAGTCGGCGTGCCTCTCCGCGTGCGGCTTGAACGCGGGCGGCCCGGTGTTCCCGTGAAATCGCTAGTTGGCAAACTTGGGGTGTTGGTGTTGCTTGCTACGGCATCGAGCGCAATTGTCGCGGGCTGTTCGAGCAGCGTGGTGCCGGGCGCGGGTGAAAAGGCCGCCAAAGACGGTTCGCAAGGCGAGGTGACCTTGGGTCTCCTTCCCGTCACTGGCGTCGCATTGAACTCGGTCCACTACGTCGTCGCGAACGCCGCCGGCGGCGTCGTTTCTGAGGGCGATCTACCAACCGCAGGCGACGCCAAAGACTTCAGCTTTGGTTTGTCGCTGCCGGTCGGCTCGGGCTACACGATCGCGCTCAGTGCCGTCTCGGCCGATCCGAACGACAACATCACTTGTGGTGGATCGTACGGACCGTTCAACGTGCTGGCGAACACCTCGGCCGCGCTCACGCTCACGCTCACCTGCCACGACGACACCAATGGTCAGACCGTTGGCAACATCGGCGTGCAGACCGATGCCTGCCCGCGCGTCTTGTTCGATTACGTCGTCGCGGCGCCGGCCGCGCTAATCGTCGGTAAGACGGCCGCGCTGGGCGCCAAGGCCCACGACCTCGATGGCAAGACGCTCACCTACAGCTGGAAGATCGCCAATCCCAGCGTCGGAGTGTTCTCGCCCGTTACCGGCGCGGCCTCCACTTTTACTTGCGAGAGCGGCGGCCCGAACCAAGTCGTCACGGTCACGGCTGACAACGGCGAGTGCAAGAAATCGCTCACCACCACGCTTTCGTGCCGATACGACGACGGGTGTGGCAACGGCGTCGTGGATCCCGGCGAGACCTGCGACAAAGCGCTGGATCCGAATTGCCCAGCTGACTGCACCTACGTCTGCGGTGATGGCGTTGCCGAAGCCCCGGCTGAAGAGTGCGATCCGGGCAGCCCCACGAACCCAGTTTGCGACGAGTTCTGCCATCTCCGTTCGCCCGACCGTTGCGGCAACGGCGGGGTCGACCCCGGGGAAGCCTGCGACCATGACCCCTTCACCAACCGTGACACGTTCCCGGCGGGCACCCCGGCTGGCAGCATCTGCTCGCTGGACTGCAAGACCATCACCGTCACCATCCCGATCATCACGTGCGGCGACGGCGTTGTCGAGGGTGCGGAGGCCTGCGACGACGGAACCGGTCTGGGCTCGCCGATCGCGTCACCCAAGTGCTCCAACAAGTGCGAAAAAATTTCGACCCAGGCCTGTGTTGACTGCGAAAATGCGGGCGACTGCTTCGAGACGGTCAACAACTGCCTGGGCAATTTTACGCCCTTTACGGATGCTCAGCAGAGCGAGTGCTTCGACGTCATGAAGTGCATCGAACGCTCGAACTGTCTCGATGGCACCGGCACTCTTGGCAGCTGCTATTGCGGCAGCATCAAGGACACCGCGGCTTGCGCTGCAGCGCCCTTCACCGGCCCGGGTTCTCCCGACGGTGCGTGCGTCAAGGAAATCCAGGCGGGCTTCCCGGGTCTCACCACCAACTCGGCAATCCTCGGTGGCCTCACCGCTGGCGCTTTCCCATCCGGCGCCGCCATGGGCCGTCTGAACTGCCAGAAGATCGCCAACCACTCCGCCTGCCTCATCCCGTGCGGCCTGAACGCAGGCGGCCCGCCCTTCCCGTGAACTCCTGAGGACACCCAGAGGCAAGCCACGGATTGCCTCTGCCTGCTCACCCGCGTCAGCACACAATCGCCGGCGATTTGTCAGGCATTCGTTACTTGAGCGCCTGGCGCGGATGGTACACCAGCGGCCGTTCCTTCCCAGGATTGGACTTCGAGTATGAAATTGCATCCGCTTCGCGGTCGGCGATTGCTGCCGCTGCTGTACTGTTCGCTCGCTGCAGCTTGGTTTGGCGTTGCTTGCGGCAACGACGGTAGCGCCGGAGACGGAGTGACGACGGATGACGGCTCGTCGAGGGCCGGCACTCTTGGGCTCGCGGGGATGAATGCTCAGAAGGCCGGCATGGCGAACGCCAGCGGTGGACGAAACGGAACCGGTGGTACCTCCGCGAACGGCGGTGCACCAGGGACGGGTGGCTCACTGAGCACCGGCGGCACAACCGGCACTGGCGGTACACCTGGCACGAGCGGAGGCAGCGCGGGTCGAGGCGGCTCGAGCGGCACGCCAGGAACCGGCGGCAGCGCGACGACCGCAGGCAGCGGCGGTCGCGCAACGGGCGGCACAGGGACCGGTGGGTCAGCGGTTGGCGGCTCGAGCGGCGGCAACACCACGACGGGCGGCTCGAATAGCACCGGCGGTACTAGCGCGGTCGGTGGCCAGAGCACCGGTGTGGGTGGCATGGTGGTCAGCCTCACGTGCGGCAATGGCATCGTCGAAACGGGCGAGCAGTGCGACGACAGCCCCGTGACTGGTGGCTCGGGCGGCGGCACCGGCGGCTCGGGGGAGGCAACCACCGCGTCGTTTGGTCAACTTTGCTCCAACAGCTGCTTCAAGGTCGGGACCCAGGCCTGCCTGGACTGTGAAATGGAAGACTCCTGCCTCGACTACGTCGACGCTTGCTTGGGTCCGCCGGAAGCGCCGTTCAACACCCAACAACGTACGCAATGCTACGCGGTGATGCGCTGCATTCAGGCCACCAATTGTTTCGACGGCTCGACCTCCGTTACTCTCGGGATCGGATGCTATTGCGGCACGCTCAGTGATACGTCCAAGTGTTCGGCGGCGCCCTACACTGGTCCCGGGTCACCAGACGGCCCGTGCAAAGCCGAATTTCAGGCGGGCATGACCGGCATTACCTCCAACTCTGCGATGCTCGGACAACTGGTGACGAGTGGGGATCGCCCAACATCGGCCGCTGCACGACGCCTGAATTGCCAAAAGAACAATGCACAACAAGCCTGCGCGTCAGTGTGTGGCTTCAGCAGCAGCAGCCAATTCCCACCGCTCCCCTGATCGAAGCTGGAGACCCAAGTGCAAACTTTGCTCGATAAGTCGACGAATGGGCAGCAGCGTCTGCGCCGCCTGAGTTGGGCCAGCCTCGCTCTCGCTTTGGCAGCGGGCGCCTGCATGGACGACGCAGTCGTCTACCCCAATCGCAACACGCGACCTGCAACAGCAGGCGGAGCGGGGCTCGGCGAAGCCGGTGCGTCGGAAGGCGGCGAAACGAGCGGCGGCAGCGGCGGCATGGCGCGCGGTGGAGCTGGCGGAAAAGGCGGCCACGCGGGCAAGGGCGGCAGCGGCGGGTTCATGCTCGTGGATCCCGGTGACGAAGAAGGCGGCGAAGGCGGCGCGCCCAGCACAGGCCCCGTTTGCGGCGATGGCAAGATCGAAGCACCGGAAGACTGCGAAGACGGCAACACGATCAGCGGAGATGGGTGCTCTGCGAATTGTCAGAGCGCGTGCGAAATCTGCGAAAAGAACGTCTGTCCGACGTTGGACTACGACAACGTCGATCCGAACACTGACTCGGCATACGACGATTGCTATAAAGCTAAGGGTCAGATCACGACCGGCGCGGCGATGGGAGTGGCCCGTGCTGAGGTGTGCCGCGATCTGGTCGATTGCATTCGTCGTGAAGGGTGCGCGCAGACTTATGGCTTCCAGCTGAAAACGGAACGCTGCTGGTGCGATATCGACGTGAACGAGGTTAAGTTCACGAACCTTTGTTCCGACCCGTCCACCTATGTGCCCGGCAAGTGTGCAAGACAGTATCAGGAGGCCTCGGAATCGGCGTCACTGGGTACCGTCATGTCATCGTTGACGGCGACAGGACTTGCTGAAGGGCGCGGCAATCGCCTATTGGAGACGTGCGACACTCGTGTCTGCACCGAGGAATGTGTCCCGGCGTACTTCGGTCATGGCACCGCCGCCAAAATTACTGCGGACATCCTGGCTGCTCAAAACGACGCCGGTGAATCGCCACTCGGCGACTTGATCGCGGACTCCTGGCGCAGCGTTGCTCAGACCGACTTTGCGCTCGTGACGACAGCATCGGCAATAGCGGCGGATGAGCTTACCGGCCTGCTATTTGCCGCGACACCCTTTCGAGCAGCAGACGGTCCAGGGATCGTCCTGTGGAGCGAGGCACGCGCCGTTTCGCTTGGCTATTCGCCCGCGCGCCCAAACGGCGTCCCTGCTCGCTTTCTGGATACCGCCCTATACAAGGTGACGCTCTCGGGACAAAAGATCTACGACGCCCTAAGTCAACAGTTTGCCGCTGGAGCGAGCACGAGCTCCTTCCTCAACGTGTCTGGTCTAACCTACAGTTGGGACTCAACCAAGCAAGCCCCAGACTCGAAGTTGATCGAAATCCGCAAAGACGGCGTCCCCTTGGACAAAGCGGCAAACTATACGGTCGCGCTAGGCACCTTCATCATGGGACAAAACAGCCCGATTCCAGCGCTCAAAGCCGTCGCCAACCCGATACCGATAGAAATGGCAGCGCCCCCCGAGATTTTGGGAGAATACCTATCTCAACTCCCTCAACCAATCTCGCCCCCAACGCTCAATCGAATCATCAAGCTGAACTGACGTTTCGCAAGCGCCGCGGTCGTGAGCTGATTGCTCACGCTGCCGGCGCCGCGCCCGCACCCGGCGTCGCGTCCCGCAACTGAGCACGCTTCCGAACAATCAACCACCCACCTAGACCGACCAGACAGATCAGCGCAAAGCCGTAGCGCGGATCTTGAAATGGTCGCCGCCACCAAGCACTGGCCTTTGCAGTGGCTGCACGAAGGTCCGCCAAGGCACTCGGCTGCATGGAGGCCTTGGCCATCTTGTCCAGCAAGCCTCGAGCTTCACCGTAGTTGTGCCGCTTCATGGCCAGCGACCACTGATACGTCAGCGTGTGCGCATCATTGGGCATGCTCTTCGCGAGGACCGCAGTACAGCGCGCCAAACGCGCCTCATCCTCCAGCTTCACGCCCATCTGGCACTCGATCACTGAAGCAGGATCGGCCCCGGTCGGCTGAGCACGCAGATGGGCAATCGCCGCATCCAAGTCCTGAACCTGCGCTGCGGTCAACGGCTCAGGCTGCGCGATCATCAGCTCAGCGTAGCGCAGATACTCTGCGCTGGTGACACCGCGTAGGTTGAGCGCGCGCGCGCAATACTCGAGCGCATGCTCGCGCTCACCCATCACTTGGTAGACGGCACAAGCGTGCGAGAAAGCGACGGCTTCATCAGGCACCGCTTTCGCGGATGCGCGCCAGAACTTGACTGCTTTGCCGTACTCTTTCTTCCGCTCCGCCTTTAACGCTTCAGCGGCCAGATCTTGCAGAAAGTAGCCGAATTCTAGCGGATCCAAGTTGCGTTCAGCGATGGTCGGGATTTGGCTTTCCGGGTCGTCGAAGTTGATCGCAAAATGGCTCAGCTGAAAATGCTGGGGCGGCGTGCCCGCGGCGGGTGCCTCTTGCGCGTGCGCGTGCGCGGCGAACCGAGCACACAGCAGGAGCACCAACGCCGAGGACCGCCAAGCCGCACGTACTGCGCGACGAGGCTTCAGTGCGACCTCAGAATTTGCCATGGAGAACCAAGAGCTGTTGCTACGCACGCGCATGAGCTTGCCGCTTCAGTATTCCGCCGATGCGGCGTTCCGATGACATTTCTGGCACGGATTGACTACTAAAGGCCTGTTGGGATCACTGGCAGTGATGACTCAGCGAGTTGCAGGTTGGGCGAACTGCAGGGCAAACGTCCGGGGCGGTCTCGTCACCATCTTTCAAGCCATTGTCGCAAAACGAGGTGGGGAAGACCGCGAAGTCGAACGTGTCATTGCCGAGACAAGCGTCAGTGTTGGCTGGGTCGCCGCACCTCTCGCGTGGCGAATGCCCGGCTCAATGATCGAGTTGCTCTGGTCGTAACCGCTTGCCCCGGCGCCCGGAACTGATGGGTGCGAATCAGTACAGGCCGTGGCAGTTCCGTGGAACACGTTATCCCAATTGTTCACGATATTTTGTCGTATCGCGCTGTTGCAGTCGCGCTTCGCAACGTTCACGCCTGCTGAGGTGTCCATTCCCGTGTAGATAATGCGCAGCACCCGCCGCCACTGGTTGGCCGGATCGCCCGCGTTGCCAGGATAATCAATCCCTTCCGGGCCAACGGTGGCTGGATTGCCGACGAGAGTCACGGCATCCAATGCGATGACCATTGCCTCGGCACCTGAGCTCTGGCCACCGCAAATATTCGGGGTCATCCGGTACGTCATTGGCGCGATAGTCTGGGTTGGAGCCAACGAACGCATCGCTTCTTCAGCTTGGACACCGCCCATGCCCCAATAGGTAATCGGGTCGCCCAAACTGTGCAGCGCCGTGCAATTGCTGAGCACTTGCAGCGTCAGCCCCGCAAGGGCGTCTGAGCCACGCATGACCGGAACCTGATTCAGCGCTCCCGCGCCCACGCTACCCGCCGCCACAGCCGCTACCGCCGCGATCGCAATGTTGCTCTTCATCTCGAAAACCCCTCGCGCAAGCGCCAAGCCAACCCCAGCCCCTGCTGAGTGCCTCTACGCCCGCCTCTATACAAGGAATGCGCCAATTCGAGACGGATTGAGCAACGCCGCAGCGAAGACTTCGATCGCCGACAAAACGCTACAAACGCACGAAAACCGCCAGATCACGCAGCGCATGCAATCGAGCGATCTCCGGAGACTAATCTACGATTTTCGGAATCGAGCTGAGCGAAGCGGCCTTTCGCGCTTGCAACGCAGGCGCGCGAAACCAGCGCCAAAATGCGTGCGCGACGGTCGCAAAAGCCAGCGCTGCCAAGAGCAGCCACCCGACAGCGTACAACCAAGGGTGCACGACACTCGCCTCGCGCCAACGCGCGGTCTCGAAGTAACCAGGGGCGTTCTTTTCCAACGAGGAGAGGCAGGCGGCAAACATGGCTTGATCGCCGATATGATGTGCAATCTCGCAAAACGCGGCGTCAGCAAAGGGTTGCCCAACGAGGCGGCGAGCATTGACCGCTTCGCGCGTGGCATCGGCCAAGTCCTTGGGCGTGGCCAGCGCAGTTCCAGACATCAGCGCGCCGACGTAGGCGCGCTCATCCATTGCGGTCATCCCGCTCAGTGCGACCTTGCAGGCGGCAATTGCCGCATCACGCTTGCCGAGCTGGGTGAGTACCTGGCAATGACGGCGCGCGAGCAGAAAGCTCATCGAGTTGAGCTCGCGCGCGCTCGCCAGTAACTTTTCGGCGCCCGTCCAATCCCCCGCGCGCAAGCGTGCTTCGGCTTGTTGATAGGCGTCGGCCGCCGCGGGCGAGGCGGCGCGTACGTTCAACAGCTCTTGGTCGTCTACGGTATGTCTGGTGAAGGCGGACGCGGGGCGTTGAACCGCGAGCGCTACCAGGAAAACCGCCAAGGCAGCCGATAAACCGTTGCTACGCACGCGCGGAACCTAGTCTTTCAGTGTTCCGCGCCCGCGGCGATTCGATGACATTTCGGGTACGGATTGGTGCCCGGAAGGGTTTGCATCACTCGCAGTGATGGGTGGTGGTGTTGCACATCGGGCGGACCACTGGGCACACGTCCGTGTCGGTTTCGTCGCCGTCCTTGAGGCCGTTGTCGCAGAACGAGGTCGGGATGACGCCGCCGGCAATCAGCTCGTTGCCAACGCAGGCGTCTGTGTTCTGGCCGTCACTGCAGGTCGCGTTGCCGTCGAAATCCTCACATATTGGCTTCGCGCTGACGGCACCCGTCGCGGGCGGCAAGCTCACGAGACCAAGCTTCGCTGACTGGACGTTGATCGTGCCGTTGAAGGGCAGAGTCGCGTAGCACTTGGCCATCTCTTCTTCAGCGTCCGAGTTGAGGATAGTCGAATCGCTGTTGTGCAGGATGTCGAAGCCCTGCATCGAGTTCAGGTACAGCTTACGCGCCATCGGGTAACGCGCGCCGCCCTTAACGAGCGCTTGAATGGTGGTCAGGTTGTTCTCGATGCCGTTGATCGCAGCCGCTGCCACGCCTGGATTGTTCGCGAGTGCACTGCGGCCCGCGTAGCCCAGGCTGCACGGGCTAGCGAGGGTCAAACAGCCGATTTGGTCGGTTGAGTCGTCGTGGAAGTTACACACCTGGCTTGCCTGATTCGGCGGTAGGAGCAGCGAGCGCGTGCTGTGGATGCGGTAGAAAGCGGCCACTACCGGCGTCTCGATGGTACCGAGGCGTGAGGGATCGGGGCGCGTGGCAGTAAGCACGTCACCATTCGCGGCGCGCAAAATCAGGTTGTAGACGCGACCGTCCACGTCGGGGCGGCCATCCGTGTCGGGTGAATCGGTGAATACCGAACCGTTGCCGTCCTTGTCGAAGATCGCTTGCGGCACGTTGTTTGGCGGGTTGATGCAGTCGAACGCCACACCATTTGGCTGCGAAGCATCCGTGCGCACTGGCAACAGGCACTTCGAGTCTTGCGACGCATCGCCGTTGGGGCAGCGCACGGGTGCGCCCGTCGGGCGCAACACCGCGGGGCCGAAGAAGAAGCCCTTGCTCGGCTCGCACGGCAAAGTTGGGTACTTCTGGGCAACGGGGACCGCTGTATTGGGAACCGCGATCGGCAGCACGACACCGAGCGTGCCGTCGGCGCTACACACCTGCTCCATCGGCAGATTCGCGTTCGCGTTATTGCCGCGACCGACGCACTTGCGGCGGATCGGGTCTTGGTCAGTGTACTCATTCAAGTACGGCGCGACGTTCTTGGCGTTCGTGGATCCTTTCAGCAGTGTGGTGTAGCCGAGCCCGGTGGCCACGCTGGTCGGAATGCCCACATTGCTCATTTCGGGAATTTGCGAGGCGTGCAAGCCAAGCGTTGCATTCGCTTCTAGCGTGAGCGGCTGCCAATCATCATCCGGGCGCTTGTTGTTACAGAACGGGCTGCCCGAGAGAGCGCGGTACGCAGCTGCCTGTGCCGTGGTCGAGCCAACCGGCGCGCCTTGTGCGTAACTGATGCCCGAGAGGTTGAGCTGCGCCAGAAACACATCCGTGATGTTCGATTCATCGTCGCGACGGAACGCGTGACGGATCCCCGGCTCAACGATGGAATTGCTCTGATCGTAACCGTTTGCCCCGGTGCCGGGCACGCTCGGGTGCGAATCCGTGCATTGGGTCACCGTGCCGTGGAACACGTTGTCCCAGTTGTTGACGATGTTTTGCCGGGCGGCGCTATTGCAGTCGCGATTGAACACGTTGTTTCCAGCCGCGATGTCCATGCCCGTGTAGATCAAGCGCAGCACGGTCCGCCATTGGTTGGTCGGATCCGCCGCGTTGCCGGGGTAGTCGATGCCCTCCGGACCAACGTTGGCTGGATTGCCCACCACGTTGACAACATCTAGCGCGATCACCAACCCCTCGGCACCTGCACGCTGAGCGGCAGTCGGGCCACCAGTGCAAATGTTTGCGTTCATCGCACGCGTCATCACTCCAATCAGTTGGGTCGAAGAGGGGCCAACGATCTTCAGCGCGTTCTCGGCTGCACCAGATCCAGTCCCGTCGAAGGTGATGGGATCACCCAAAGTGTGCAGAGCCGTGCAATTGGCCAGCACCTGCAGGGTCAGATTCTTCATGGGGTCCGAGCCGACCATGCTCGGCACTTTGTCGAGTGCGCCCGCGCCCACCGCGCCTGCGGCCAGAGCCATGAATGTCGCAATCGTTACACTGCTTTTCATCCCGAAGTCCTCCAACCAGGTTTGAATGGCGAGCCGGGACTCCCCGAGTTGAGACTTGCCCCCCGAGCTCCTACAAAAAAGAAAAAGGCGGCGAGCCCGAAGGCGCGCCGCCGATTTCGTTACCGCGTTGCAGAGCCAGTCAGCTCAGCAGAAGCGGTGTTCGTTGCTCACTGGCAATGATGGGTCGAGGTGTTGCACGTCGGGCGAGCCGCCGGGCAAACGTCCGGAGCGGTCTCGTCGCCGTCCTTGAGGCCGTTGTCGCAGAGCGAGGTCGGGATCAAGCCACCAGCGAAGGTGTTGTTGCCAACGCAAGCGTCGGTGTTGTCGGCGTCGGCGCACAGCGTCTTGCCGTCGAAGTCCTCGCACAGCGGCTTCTCAGCGCTTGCACCCGTAGCCGGGGGCAACTTCACGAAGCCGAGGCTCGACGATTCGACGTTGATCGTGCCGTTGAACGGCAGGGTGGCGTAGCACTTCGCCATCTCTTCTTCAGCGTCCGAACCGGCGACGGTCGCGTCGCTGCCGTTGAGGATGTCGAAGCCTTGCAGCGTGTTCAGGTACAGCTTGCGCGCGAGCGGGTAGGTCGTTCCGCCCAAGACGAGTGCCTTGATGTTCGGCACGCTGTTCTCGATGCCGTTGACCAGGGCCGCAGCCGCGCCCGGGTTGTTGCTGACCGCGCCGCGACCTGCGTAACCGATGCTGCAGGGGCTGGCGAGGGTCAAGCAACCGATTTGGTCGGTCGAGTCGTTCTGCGTGGCGCAGGTCTGGGTCGCCTGGTTGGGCGGCAAGAGCAGCGAACGCGTGGTGTGGATGCGGTAGAAGGCACCCGCGACCGGCGTATCAATCACGCCGAGGCGCGACGGGTCGGGGCGCTTGGCCGTGCGGATGTCGCCGTTCGGGGCGCGCAAGATCAAGTTGTACACGCGACCGTCAACGTCCGGGCGACCGTCGGTGGCCGGCGAGTCGGTGAACACCGAGCCATTGCCGTCCTTGTCGAAGATTGCTTGCGGAACGTTGTTCGGCGGGTTGATGCAGTCGAACGCAACGCCGTTCGGCTGCGAGGCGTCCGTGCGCACCGGCAAGAGGCACTTCGAGTCTTGCGAAGCGTCGCCGTTCGGGCAGCGCACTGGAGCACCCGTCGGGCGCAACAGAGCGGGACCGAAGAAGAAGCCCTTGGCGGGCTCGCAAGCCAAGGTCGGGTACGTCTGCGCGACCGTGAGCTCCGCGGGGACGGCGATCGGCAGCACGACACCGAGGTTGCCGTCGGCGCTGCACACCTGCTCGAAGGGCAGGTTGGCGTTCGCGTTGTTACCACGACCGACGCACTTGCGGCGGATCGGGTCTTGATCCGTGTACTCGTTCAAGTACGGCGAGAGGTTCTTGGCATTCGTCGAACCCTTGAGCTGGGTCGTGAAGCCGAGGCCCGTGCCGGCGCTCGCGGGCACGCCCACGTTGCTCATTTCCGGGATCTGGGAGGCGTTCAAACCGAGCGTTCCATTCGCATCGAGGCTGACCGGCTGCCAGTCGTCGTCGGGGCGCTTGTTGTTGCAGAACGGGCTGCCCGCGAGACCGCGGTACACGGCCGCTTGCGCAGTGGTCGCACCGGTCGGCGCGCCTTGCGCGAAGTTGATGCCCGACATGCTGAGCTGACCGAGGAACACGTCCGTGGTACCGGACTCGTCATCGCGACGGAAGGCGTGGCGGATGCCCGGCTCGATGATCGAGTTGGATTGATCGTAGCCGTTGGCGCCGGTGCCGGGAACGCTGGGGTGCGAGTCCGTGCACTGCGAGGCCGTGCCGTGGAACACGTTGTCCCAGTTGTTGACGATGTTCTGGCGAGCTGCGCTGTTGCAGTCGCGAGCGAACACGTTCGTACCGGCAGCGATGTCCATACCCGTGTAAACGAGGCGGAGGACGGTGCGCCATTGGTTGCTCGGATCCTTAGCGTTGCCCGGATAGTCGATACCTTCAGAACCGAGGTTGGCGGAGCTGCCGACGATGGCAACGCCGTCGAGCGCGACGACCATGCCTTCGGCACCAGCACGCTGGACCGCAGTCGGCCCAGTACAGATGTTCGCGTTCATTGGGCGCGACATCGGGGCGATCAACTGCGTCGAGGCGGCGCTGACGATCTTGAGCGCGTTCTCACCGGCGCCGGAACCCGTGCCGTCGTAGCCGATGGGGTCGCCGAGGGTGTGCAGGGCGGTGCAATTGCTCAGCACCTGCAAGGTCAAGTTCTTCAGGGTGTCCGAGCCGACCATGTTCGGGACCTTGTCGAGCGCGCCGGCGCCCACGGTACCTGCCGCGAGGGCCATGAACGTCGCCATCGCAATGCTGCTTCTCATCTTGAAATCCTCCAGTGTGGTGTCACGCAAGCACCGAGACTTCCCGACCGGGAGCGGCGCCGACTCCCTTCATTACAAGGAACGCGCCAACCCTACGTCGTCCGGCCCGCGCGCACGGAATTCGCTTTTCGACGGGAATTCTTGCATCGACTCTCGCGCGCCATTTCCCGCACCCGATTGACACTCTCCGATATTCAGAGACCAGCATACGATTTCTGTAACTGTCAGACCGTCGCTGCCGGGCCATCTCAGTCTGAGTCACGACACCCTATGGATTTCTATGTGCGTAGTTAGTGACAAAGCAGAAACAGGACGGGCAGCTTGTTGCTGACTCTAAGGGACTCGCGTATCTCGCCGTGACCATGAAGGCTGCAGGGAAGCGTGCCAATGACTTCGACGATGCGCTCAGTCATCATCGGGCAGGGCGTCTGCAGCAGGCTGAAGCGCGCTATCGCGCCGTCCTCGCGAGTACGCCGGATCACGCTCAAGCGAACTTCTTGCTCGGCGCGCTCTGTTTGGACTCGCAAAGGCTCGACGAGGCACTGACGCTTTCGTTGCGGGCTGCGGAGCTCGACCCCAATAACGCGCACTACCATTCCAATTGCGGGGAGGCGTTGCGCCGGCTCGGGCAATTCGAGCGTGCGGCGGAAGAGTTGGTTCGCGCAGTCTCGCTGAAGCCGGATATGCCCGAAGCGTCGTTCAACTTGGCGGCCACGCTTAGCGAGCTAGGACAAGCGGAAGCAGCGCTCACCTGCCTCGTTCGCGCGGCCGACGTTGCCCCCGAACGATACGCCATTCAGTTTCGCTTGGCGCAGGCCTTGGCGGAGGCGGGAGATCTCTCGCGCGCGGTCCCGCACTATCAAACGGCGTTGGCGCTGAATCCGCAATCGGTCGAGGCTTTGCTCGCAATCAGCGCCGCGCTACGCGAGCTAAAACGCTCGGACGGCGCTGTGGCAATGGCGCGACGCGCGCTGCTCATGGCCCCCAAATCAGCGGCGCCCCACGTCGAGCTGGCACGCGCGCTCGCCGGTCACGAACGGGCTGCTTTGCTGCCGGAAGCCGAGGAGCAATTCCGTGAAGCCCTACGACTCGATCCGCGTTCGGTGGACGCGCACTTTGGCCTCGGCTGCTTGTTGGTGGATTCGGGCAGGGTCGGCGAGGCGCTCGAGCACTTTCGAAGCGTGGTGAGTCTGGCGCCGAGGCACGCGGTCGCCGCACACAACCTCGCTTACTTGAGCGTGTTTGCTCCGAGCGTGAGTTCCGGGGACTCGCTGGTTGCGGCGCGCGCTTGGGCAAAGACTCACGCGGCGCCTCTGAAATCACGCATCACACCGCACACCAATGAGCGATCTCCCGAGCGAAAACTGCGCATCGGCTACCTCGGCATCTTTCAAGACCACGCGACCGGCTTCTTCTTCTCTCCGTTGCTCGAACATCACAACCGATCGCAATTCGAGCTGTTTGCATACTCGATCAACGCCAAGCACGACGCGACGACCGAAAGACACCGCACGCGAGTGGATCACTTTCGAGACATCTCCGCGACGAGCGATCGCGACGTGGCCACGATGATTCGAGAAGACGGCATCGACATCCTGGTCGACTTCAACATGCACATGGCAAACTCTCGTTTGGCCGTGAGCGCAGAGAAGCCGGCGCCCATCCAAATTTGTTGGCTCGCCTATCCCGGCACGACCGGTCTCGACACCGTCGACTATCGGATTTCCGACGAGACCATGGATCCCGAGCAGACGACGGGTGAGATCTACAGCGAGCGCGTGTTGCGTCTCCCAGAGTCGTTCTGGTGTTACGACCCGCTAAGCGATGGCCCAGAGCTGTGCGAACCGCCAGCTCTCAAGAACGGCCACGTAACGTTCGGCTCGCTGAATGCCTATTGGAAAACGCATCCCGCGCTGTTCGAGCGCTGGTCCAAGGTGCTCCAAGCCGTCCCGAATTCGCATTTTCTATTGTATGCGCCCAACGCGGAGAACGAGCGATTGGCGCTCGCCGAGTTCGCGAAGCACGGCATCGATACCTCGAGAATTCACTTTCAGGGACGTGTTGCGCGGCCGGATTTCTTGGCCGCACACAACGCAATGGATATCGGCCTCGACACCCTGCCCTACAGCGGCCACACCACGTCGCTCGACGGGTTGTGGATGGGCGTGCCAATCGTGACTCTGATTGGCGCGACTGCGGCGGGCCGAATGGGCCTCAGTGTGTTGCGCAGCGTCGGTCTGCCCGAGCTGGTCGCCGAGACCGAAAGCCAATTCGTGGAAATCGCCGTCAACCTGAGCCGTGATTTGCCCGCCTTGACCGCGCTGCGCGCGAAACTGCGCACGCAAATGCGAGCGTCCATTGCGATGGACGGCGCAGGCTTCGCGCGTCACTTCGAAGCGGCGCTCCGCCGCGTGTGGATCGATTGGTGCGACAGCGTGGCTGTCGCGCAGTAAGCCTCAGTTGCCGAGGTCGTCGCGTCGCACCGCCCAAGGACCTGGAAAACACACCAACTGTCCTTCGCCCACCAGGTCGATGCAGTCGAAGCCTGCGTAGCAATCCGAGGGCGAATCGCAGACCGCGTAGCACGTGGGAGCAAGCTTCTCGAGGCGAACGCAAGCCTCGCTCGCGGCGCACTCGATCTCACTCTCACACGGCGCAACACAGACCTTGGGCTCGAAGGTCGCAGGTGCGTAACAAGACAGCCCGAAGCAATAGTCGTCGTTTTCACAGCGCCGAGTACCGGACTCGATCAACGAGACATACCCCCGGTGCCCACCAGCCGCTCCACCCGCGGCAGCACCCGCCATTTCATCTGCTTCGCCGCCTTCGCCCGCGCCGGGCAAAGCGCCAGAATCGCCGGCTGATCCACCCGAACCGGAGCCGGCAACTGACGCCCCCGTGCCGCCAGAATCGTCGTTGACCACGGGCGTGTGCTCCTCGGAGTGGCCACCGCAAGCAACGAGTAACGTCGCCAACAGCAACTCACAGCTTCGATGAGCAAAACTGGTCACTGGTCGGCCTAGGATCAGCGTGCGGCGCTCGAGGCTTCCGGAGCTGCAGCGACCGCGGGCTGCGCAGGGTTGACGAATTCGTCGAACACGACTGGCGCGGGAATGCCGGGACGCGGCGGCGGCTTCCACGCTTGACGCGGCCAGAGTGCGAGCACGCTCAGAAACGCGACCGCAAGCAGTGAGACGAAGATCGCGGAGCCAAGGCTCAGCGGAGCTTTCTGGTCGCGAAGGGTCATGGCTGCACCTTGGCGGCTGGAGGCGGAGGAAAGGTATCTTTCGGACGCTCGCGCAGACATTTGGCGATGCCCTCGCGCAAGGGCGCAATGTCTACACCATCCATGAACAACTGCGGTGAGAGTCGGCTGAGCACCCGCCCGCCGTCGACTTCACCGTTGCGATGCACCGGCAACAGGTAGCGCTCCACACGCCCGCGAATTTCCGTGAAGGGCAGGCCACCGCCTTTGCCGTCGTTCCAAGCACGCGAATCGCTGCTGTTGTTTCGATTGTCGCCGAGCACGAACGTTTCACCGGGCTTCACGTCATAGTCGGGGCGCGGCTGTTGATCCCATGGGCCGTGAACGGTGAGATAGGTAGCATCGCCCAGAAATTCGACGCGCAGCCGCCCCTCCAACATTCCCTGACCGGCGACGTACACGTACTGCCCAACATCACAGTCGGGCACGCGCCAGCCATTGATGAATGGGTGACCGCCGTACATGTGAATGTGATCGCCCGGCAAACCCACCACGCGCTTGACCAGCTCATCCGGATATTGCGGGCCGAGCTGATGGTGGAACACGATCACGTCACCGCGCTTTGGAGCACTCGACGCCTGATGCGCTCCCGGCCACTTGAAGCCGTAGGCAAAGCGCGACGCGAGCAGCGTATCCTCGGGGCGCAGGTTTGGCAGCATCGACGAGCTGAGCACGCGATACGATTGAAACAGCGAGCTCCGAGCGAGCAAGGCCGCTCCGGCAGCGAACAGCACCAGTACGAGCCAAAGCAGGTTTCCGCGCAAAGTCGACGTAGACTGAGGCGCGCGCCGCTCTGTCCAGCTACTCGCAGCTGGCAAGTAGGCGCGGAACTGTCGCAGTGCGTAGGAATAGAATAGGAAAAGGCCTGGCCAAACCAGCGATTGATGCTGGTCACAGAGCTCAACCCAATCACGCAAAGTGCCTTCTGGGAGCGTGGCGGGTCGAGGCACCAGGTAACGCCAGGTCAGCGCGCTGAGTAAGAGCGGGACGACGGCGAACCAGAGTACGCGCAGCACGGCGGCTGCGCGATTCGTAGCCGCTGTGCTCTCGGTCGCTTGGGCGACTGCTTCACTTGCCAAGTTGTTCGCACTCATCATAGCGAGGGTCGCGTCCCTTACCCTCCGAGATCATCTGTCGCAAGTAGACGAACACGGCTTGGCCCGCGTTGATGGCACCGCGCGCAGCCCAATCATCCATGTCGCTACGCAGCGCGACCTGCGTGTTGGGGTCCTTGGGCGACTTGAAACGATTGGCCTCGTCCAGCACGGCACTCGGGCAAATCGGGAGCGCGACGAGTTGGCCGTCCGCCGCCTTGGCCTGTTTTTTCGCGAGCCAAGCCGTTGCTGGAGCGTCGGTTGCGAGCGGCTGGCGCACGCACCAAGGGGTGTCGTTGCTCGCGCCAAGGGCCGACTGCACCCTGCCGGTCTGGTCTCCAACCGGTGTGTTTGGTGGGTACTTCTGTGCGAAAAAAGTATCGTAGTTCGAGGCCTGAAGATTGTACTCGCTGCTCGAAATCGGATTGACCGAGATGACGTGAATTGGCGCTGGGTTGTTGTACGTGCACAAGCGCGCCCACAATTCCGAGTCGCCGTTCTTGCTAATCAATTGACCGTCGGAACCGTGCAGGCCGGCTTGCGCGAGCGGGGTCGCCAAATCCAAAGGTTCGAATCCACCCGCTTTCATTTCTCCGATCAGCTTGCACAAGGCCTGCCCAGTTTGGAGCATGTTCGCGGAGGACACTTCCACACCACGGCGCGTCTCGCCGAGCACCGGGGTGTTCGCGACCAGATTGAGGATCGGACGTGGGATTCTGGCTTTCGTGCCACCGAGCGCCATCCACGGCAGGTAGCGCGCCGAGAGGTCTTCGGAACCGAACACGCGATTGCGGTTCTCCCCCCCTTTGCCGAAAGGTCCGAAGAAACCGTCTCGAAAGTTCGCGACGCGAGCCGTGCCGCCGGTCATCTCCGCAAGCGTCTGAGCTTGGCGACCGCTGGAATCTGCATCTGCGCCATGGCAATTAACGCAGATCATGTTGAACACCAACGAGCCGGGGATCGCCGAGTAGATCGGGCTATCCGCCGGCAGCGACGTCTGCAAGTCCATCCAACGCTGCCGGGGCAAGACGATCCCGTCGTATTGGCTCAGCTTCTTTTGCGAAACGAAGTTGCAATCAGCTTTGCTCTGCCAAACCCCGAACGGAATTGGGGTCTTCGCGAAGCGAACGAAATCGTCCGTGAGGCTTACGGTTTGCAGAAGCTTCACGACCGCCTTTTGGCCAGTCAATGCATCCTTGTCCTGCGCGGTGACCGCCGCGGCCTCATCGGCCGAGAAATCCTGATCGACGAGGACGGTGCGCCAATCCGGCCGGCGCGGCGCCCAGTCACCGGGCGGGTTGGTCAGATCCACAGAAACCCAATGCGGCTTGTCGGGCACGTTGTCGATCGGCATCCCCGCGACTTCACCATCGCTCGGGATGAGAATTTGGTTATTGCTACGCTCGACGGTGAGATCGACGATGTCGCTCGTATCCGGACAATAGTTTCGATCGCGTAGGCCAGCGCGGTACGCAGCCAAGCGTTTGCCCGTCTGAGCTAATGCGTTGTCGTAATCAGCGTCGCCCGGCTTCACTTCACGATAGGGCTGGGGGTCGAGCTCGGCGAAGATCAGGTCGCCCTTCTGCGCGCCCACCGGAACGTCTTCAGTGAGGTCGGGGTGCTTCGGGAGCGAGGGAATACTGACCATCCACTCGCCGAGGATGCGCGGCGCGCGACAATCGAAGCCGGGCGAGTTGAGCGGCATGTGCGGATAGATGGCCGAGTCATCCGTATACGTGAACGGCGTGTCCACGTTGCGGTAGATCAGGCTTCGCCAGGGCGCGTCGATGAACGCGTAGTCCTTCATGCCGTCCACGGTCACGGACACGGCTTTCGGTTTCCAATCGTGGGCGGTGTCGCCGTACCGATCTCGAAGCGAGGGCGTAATGTACGGGATCGGACCGTCGCTCGTCACGTTGCGGAAGATGCGCGGGCTATAGCGCTCGAGCGGGAACCCGAAAATTCCACCCACATCACTGGGCAAGAAGTTCAGCAGCGGCTTGAGCTCGGGGTGCTCCACCGAAGGATAGCCATTCGGGTTGTGGCAATGTGAGCAATTGCCCAGCATGTAGCCTTGGGCCGCGAGCTCCTCGGGGGTGCGAGCGGTACGCAGTTGCTTTTTGGTGCCTTGCGGATCTTCCAGCTTCACGAGTTCGGCATCGCCATAGCCGCTGACCACGCCGTATGCGGTCAAGCGCTGGACTTGCGTCAATTCATCACCCAGCGAGGGTTCGTATTGCCCAGCGTCGCAGTGGCCGTCGCTGGCAATCGTATCCGGGCTACAGGAACGCGTATTCAGCTGCAGCGGCGTGAAGCCCAAGATAAAGCTCTCACTGGGGCTGCCCATGTGACACTGAATGCAACGCTCGTGGCTGGGAAACGCGTAGCGGCGAGTCGCGTGGCGCGTATCCATCTCGTAGCTGAAGTTGCGAACCTTGCCCTTTGCAACGAGCGCTTTCACCTGCGCGGCGATCGCCTCGTCGATGATGATCGGCTTCACCTTGTCGACGAACGGTTCGCCGTTGTTTTGCGGGTCGGTGAGCAGATCCGCCTGCGTTTCTTCGTCGTTCCATTCGTAGGTGCCGAACAGTGATTGGTCTTTGCCCTCGGCGTCTCGGGGACGTGACACGATCACGCGCGTTTCGATCTTGTGATAGCGAACGACTCCGTCGACACCCCTGACCTTCTTCATGAAGGTTTTGTAGAAGCGGGTGTTGGCCGGAATGTCGAACTGCTTCGTCTTCTTGTTGAAGGTGATCGACTTGCCGAATGGCACGCGAACCATGCGCAACTTGCCAGCGTCGTCCGTCCACAATGGGTAGGCTGGCACGTAAGCCACGACGCCGTTGCGCGCGAGTTGCTCAGAGTCGAAGGTATTCAAGTCGGTCTGGTCGAGGGTGAGCGGCAGACCAAGCCGCTCCGCCGGGGTACCATCGGGCTTCTTGGCCATGGCCTCGAACCGCGCGTCCGCGTCGCAACCTGCTGGCTCGGTTGCGACCATCCCTTCGTCTGGCACACAGGTGCCCAAGTTGGTCATGGCGCTGGCCAGGTCCTCCGACACCGCAAACGGCGCGGTTCCACCCGCCGTGGCCGCGTCAGTGAAGGTATCCGCACGCCCCTGTTCGATCCATTGGCTGAGCAAGCGAACGAGCGGCTTCATCGGATCAGACGAATCCTTCTCGCGGTCGGACCACGGCTTACCCTGAGCGGCCTTCGGTGGCATGAAGGAAAAACAGCTCGGATCCTGCTTGTTGCCTGCGTTATCCAACGCGCAGGATTCGACATTCGACGTGATCGCAGCAATCACCTTTTGATCGATGATCGTCGCGAAAGTGCCCGACGTGAAACTGAAGCCACCTTGGCTAGCTGGTGACAGGTGACAACCGCCGCAATACGACTTCATGCTCGTATAGAGTTGACTGGCAAACACGGTGCGATCTTGTGCGGTGCCATCGACGGCGCGGCCGAGCAGCGGCTCCGACGTTTCCGCCGGATGACATCCGGCACCCTCTTGCGCAGGGCGTGGCGCGCAAACGGGGGCGGGCTCGCCCCCAGCTCCGCCCTCTCCCGCCGCCACTGGCGCTCCACCGGTTTCAGTCGGCAGACTTCCGCCAGCTCCTGCGGCACCGAGACCCGAAGGCTCGGGAAAGCAACTGGCGAGGCACATCGAAAGGCCTACAGCAGCCAAAAGCAAGCGGGCAAAGAGTGTTGAATGCTTCATGGGCGCAAGCCGCGCTCGAGCGCGCAACAGCTGCGCGTAGGTGGCGGGCCGGCGGACACATACCACGTCACTTCATGTCGCCCAGTTACATTTGCGCCAACTACTCACAGAAGTAGCGCGCGACGATGTCGCTGACTCTTGGCCAAGACTTCACGCAAATGTCGCGCAGCAGGCGCGCGACGCGTGCAGGGTACGCCGCAAATGCGCCTGCTTCGGCTTCGTACTTCCGTTGTGGTCCTTGCGCTCGCGAGCGCAGCTTGTCACGACAACACGCAAACTTATCCAGCCATCATCATCTACGAAGGCAACAATGATGGCACTGGCCTCACGGGCAGCGGCAACACGGGTAACACCGGCTCTGGCAACACCGGCAACACGCCCGGCAATGGCTCAGGCGGGTTATCGAACGGCAGCGGCGGCGCCTCGAGCGGGCTGTATGCACACTGCGACAGCCCATGGAGCGGCCAAGATCCACCGGTGGGCAAGGTACAGTGTGATCTCGATGCGCTGACCGACGCAGGCGAATTGAGCGGTGACGTCACCGCCAACCGCACGCTGAAGTCTGGACACAGCTATCGGCTCAAAGGCGGGGTCCGCGTGATGCCCGGCGTAACTCTGACCATCGAGCCATGCGTGAAGGTCATCGGCGAGGCCTCTGACGCGGTACTCGCAGTAATGTCTGGCGCGCTCGGCGATCCCGAATCGCAATGTTTTTACGATGGAGGCGAGCCTGGTCCCGGCGGCAAGTTGATGGCTGTCGGGGAGCCCATGGCTCCGATCATCTTCACGAGTTCAAAGCCCAAAGGTCAGCGCGCACCGGGTGACTGGGGCGGTGTGATCTTGATGGGCAACGCCCAAAACAATTTGGCGCTCAGCGACGGTGAAGGCAAGTCCGGAACTCGCGTGCCGATCGAGGGCTTGGCGCGCGCCGAATGCCACGGCTGGTACAGTGACAAATTCAACGCCGAAAGCAGTGGCAACCTCAGCTACGTGCGTATCGAGTATGCCAGCAAGCAATTGGTCAAAGACAACGAGACCAACGGCCTGACGCTGGGTTCACTCGGCAGCGGCACCGGGCTGCACTACATCATGGTCTCGAACTCCGCGGACGACTGCTTCGAGTGGTTCGGGGGTGCAGTGAACGCGGACCATTTGATCGCATTGAACTGTGACGACGACATGTTCGACGGCGACAATGGCTTTTCGGGAAAGCTTCAGTTCCTATTCGGCCGCCAATTCCAAACCACCACTGAAACTGACTCGCGTGGCTTCGAGATCGACGGTGCCCCGTCCGACATCAACCTCCCGCGCAGCTCGGAGAAGGTCTCGAACTTTACCATCTGCGGCGGCGGACCCAGCGATCACACTGTGTCTCGCGATGGTGCGGTGCTTCGAAACCGCGCCGCCGATATTTCACTGATGAATGGCATCATCACGGGCTTCGCGGGCGCAGGCATTTACGTTCAGAACGACACCTCGCAGGGCGCGACCATGACCAACGTGGAGGTGTTCGACAATAGCAAGGGAATCGCGGCCAAGGCCGACGCATCATCAGCGAGCGCCACTCCCGGTGTGAGTCAAGGTTGGTTTTCGCAACAAGCCGGCAACAGCTCTGCCGAACCCGATCGCTTCTGCAACTGCTGGGCAAATCCTCCGGTGGCAGTGGCCGCCAGTACCATTCCAGGTGGCACGCCAACTGGCTTCGGCGACACAACGGCCAACTATGAAGGCGCCTTCAAGGACGCCTCTGCCGACAGCAACTGGATGCGTGGCCTTTGGGTGGATTGGTCCTCGGAATAAGCCCCAGCTTCCGAAGTCTCGGCGTCAACAGCCATGGATTGCGAGGTGCATCGCGGTCTGTGGCTGTCGTGTTTTCGGTTCACATCGACCGCGAACGCGAGGTGCGGTGGCAATCGAGTGCTCAGCGCACTCGATTGCCGTCCAGCTCAATAGCTGAGCGTGCCCGTGAGCGCGAAGGTCGTGCCCGGATCCCAGCGGTTAACCTCGGGGTTGCGACCCAGCGACTCGTAGGACTGGCCAGTCGCATCCTGACGGTACGCTTGCTGGTCCTTGTACGCGAATACGACCGGCGCGCCCAAGATGTTCAACACTTGGAACTTCAACTCGATGTGGCGGCCGAATTTCTTGGCCGCGCTGAAATCGAGCGAATTACGAGGCATCTCGTAGATATCGGGCAAACCGTTGGAGCCCACCGCAGTGATGCGCGGACCGAAGATATTGTACAGCACACGCACGTCGAAGCCCTGCGCCACGCTGCCGTAATCGAGCGCAACGTTGATCACGTACGGCGACTGATTGGCGAGCGGGCGATTGTCGTTGGTGGCGGCGGCCTTGCGGCTGCCGAGCTCGACCACGGATTTCACCAGCGTCAGATTCGCGATCGCCGAGAAGTCCTTCAGCACAGCGGCCAAAGAGGCCAGTGAGGCACGACCTTCGAGCTCACCGCCGATCAAATCCGCCTTTTCGGCGTTGGTGAAACCGAGGATGCCGTTGCCGCTGACGATCTCTTCAATCGGATCCTTGAAGTGCTTGTAGAAGACGCTCACCGCGAGCACCTCGCGCAGCGTCGGAAAGTATTCGTAGCGCAGGTCGAGATTGGTGATCTTGGTGATCAACAGCCCGGGGTTACCCTGCACTGAGTAGTCACCCGCGGCACTGCTCGAGAGCGAGGGTGAGAGCTCACGCAGCTGTGGGCGAGCCAGTGTTTGACTGCCGCCGAAACGCACGTTGCTCTTCGGGGTCACTTCGTAAACGAGCGACAGCGCCGGCAGCCAGTCCGTTTGGTAGATTTGAGAGCGAGCCGGAGCCTTGGTCGGATCGAATGGATCGAAGCCGTTGAAGGCCTGATAGGTGATTTCGGCGCGCACGCCGGCAACCGCGCGCAATTTCGGCAACACCTTGGCGTCGAGCATGGCGTAGGCCGCGTACACATCCAAACCGGTCTTGTAGGCGTCGTAGGCCTGCGTGTTTTCGTCGAGCAGTAGCCCGTCGGGGCGCACCAATTCCGGCCGAAACAAGTAGTTGGGGCAGCCACCAGCCCAGGTTCCGCCAGGGCAAAATGAAAGCTCGTTGAACAGAGAGCCTGGGGTGCGCGACGGGACGAGCTGAAAACGACGCGCATTGAAATCGCGCCGCCGCGAGGCGATCAGCGTGCCGACCTTGAGCTTGGTCTCGTGAGCCTCATTGCGCACGAGCGGTTGCAGAATGTCCAAACCGCCGGTGACGGTTTGGTCGCTCTGTTTGAGAAATTGGTGTTGCCCGCTCAGATCCGAAACGAAATTGAAGCCGGGCACGCCGTCGCGCTCGCCGCGTTGGTAACGGACGTCGCGCATGTCCGGCTGATCGCGATCGGCGGTCGCGTACGACGTATGCCAATCAATTTCGAGATCCGCAAGCTTCGGGAAATGGTGCTCGCCCCGCAACTGCACGAAGTTGAGAGCACGGCTAACGTACTCCAAATGGGTGGTGTGAAAACCGGCCCCGCCGGGCGTCTCGAGGTCCCACGTACCGTCGTCGCCGTTCTGGCTGTGCATGCCGATCAGGGTGACCGTGTGCTTGCGCGCAATCTCCAATGCCGCGCTGCCGAACGCACCCCAGCGGACGCTGTCGATCGCGCGCTTCCCGTAGTACTCGCTGTCGACGAGCAGCGTCTGGGTGCCGTCCGGCAACATACCGGGCCTGAAGCGCCGCGTCGTGATGTCCGCCAGCCGGTACTGACGGCCGTAGTTCAGAGCCGTGACGACACCCAGCTTCGTGTCCGTTCCGACTTTGAACGAGTTGCCTGCGACCAAGCTCGCGCGGAAGTCAGGGGGCGTCGACTTCATGAACGTGATCATCGGCGTGTTGAAGCGGTGGCCGTAGCTGACTTGCTCCTGCGTCGTCGTGGAAGAAGCGTCGAGCTTGGTGTTGGGGATCCCAGACGGGAAGCTGCGTCGACCACCGTCGAAACCGAGCCAATCCGTATTGCTGCCCACGTAGCCCGGCCGCTTTTCACCGGTCGACTCGGTGTTATACGCGCCGCTGATGGAGAGCTCGAGCAGGGGCTGCTTCGGAAACTGACGCGTGTTGATGCGCACCGAGCCGCCCGCGAAGTCTGCCGGCATGTCGGGCAAGAACTGCTTGTTGATCGTCAAGCTCTCGAGCACGAGCGAGGGAAACAGGTCGAGCGGAACCGTGTTGCGATCGGGCTCGGTGCTCGGCAAAGGTGAGCCGTTGAGCAGCGCGTTCGTGTAACGCTCACCCAAACCGCGCACGTACACGAAGCGCCCGTCGATGATCGTGGCGCCAACCACGCGCTGCGCGGCTTCAGCCGCGTTGCGATCCGGAGTGCGGGCAATTTCCGCGCGTCCCACGCCGTCGCCGACCGCCGCGGAGCGCTTGCGTTCGAGCGTCGTTCCTTCGGCCGAGGAGCGATCGGCTTGTTCCTCGATCACGACTTCTTCGACGGATTTCTCGTCGGGCACGAGTTGAAAATCGACGCGCACCAACGCGCCTGCTTTGACCACGACTTCAACGCGACTCGGCCGATGTAGCTCGTAGCTGACGCGCAGCTGGTACGTTCCCGGCGGAAGCTCGAGGCGATAACGACCCTCGAGATCGGCGAACGCCTTCTGCTTCGTGCCCTGAACTTGAACTTGCGCTTCGACGACCGCTTCGTTGAACTTGGTGTCGGTAACCGCACCCCACACCACGCCTTTGCCTTTGGGTGGTGGCTTCTGCAGTTTGGCTTCGCTGGCCTTCTCTTCTGCGTCCAGCTCCGCGGCAGCCGCGGCTGCTTCATCGGCTTCCGACGGCGCGGCGTCGGCGTCGCCTTCACCTTCCGCTGCGGGCGGCTCGCTGTCACTGGGCGCGGCGGGAGCCGCGGCTCCTCCCGCGGGCTGCGCGATCGACGCGCGCGACTGCGTGATTAGAAAGCAGACACTCAGTACACAGCAACCCACGCGCGCGCCGCGCCAATTAAAAAGCACATCAGTCATAGCGAAGCTTCTTGGGCGCGCACCCTACACTAAGCGCAGCTCACATTTACTTACGAGGACAAGTGTTCGCGAACTCGACACATGGCGTGGAGCGAACACGAACATCATGCATCGTTCAACATGACGTTACAGTTTCGGCACGAACGACGAGCAAGACCCGCTCAGCTGTGCTTTTGGTATTTCTTCAGCTTCTCGTACAGCGTGGAGGGCGCGATACCGAGAAGCTCTGCCGCGCGTGCCTTGTTGCCCGCGGTCTGACGCAGCGTCTGTTCGATCGCTGCGCGTTCGATACAGGCTAGTTTTAGGCCTCCAAGCGGCAGTTGGTCGACCTTGTCGCCCTCGTGATGCTCGGTGGTTGGCGATGGGACGCTGAGGTGCCGTGCTTCGAGCAGCGTCCCATTGAGGAACGCGATTGCACAGGCGAGCGTGTTCTTGAGTTCGCGCACGTTGCCGCGCCAATGCCGACTCGTCAGGACGCGAGTCGCATCGGGCGTCAGACGCACATCGCCATGACCCAAATCCTCGAGCAGCCGCGCGGCCAACCCAGGAATGTCTTCAGTGCGCTCGCGCAGCGGAGGAACGTGAACCACCGCAGCCGCCAAACGGAAGTACAAATCTCGACGAAAGCGACCCGCGGCGACCTCCGCTTGGAGGTCGCGATTGGTGGCGGCGACGATCCGAACGTCGAACGGCCGATCTTGCGTGCCACCGACGCGACGCACCGAGCTGTTGCCCAAGAGTCGCAGCAAGCGAGTCTGCAATTCCAAAGGCAATTCGCCAATTTCGTCCAGGAACAACGTGCCGCCATGGGCGCGTTCGAAGGCGCCCACGTGCGCCCCGACCGCCCCGGTGAAGGCACCGCGCTCATGTCCGAGCAACTCGCTTTCAGCCAGATTTGCGGCCACGGCACCACAGTCGAAGACCACGAACGGCCCGTTCTTGCGCGAGCTCTGTTGGTGAATCGTGCGCGCCAGCACGTCTTTGCCAGTGCCCGTTTCGCCGATCAGCGTCACGGTCACGTTCGCGCGGGCGAGTGGTTCGAGCAACTCGAAAACACGTCGCATCGAGCTCGACGCGGCAACGACTTTACGAGGGGCTGGGAATGAGGGAGGAGGCGCGTCGACCGTCTCGTCCGGCAATGACAGCGAGTCCTTACGCAACCGGCCGGCGCGATTTCCCCAGAAGCCACTCTCTTTCGTCCCGACCTCGGACCGCCCGGTGGGCGGCTCATCCGTGTCGAAACCAACGCCGCCCCCCTCACTGATCGCCAAGGTGCGCATAGTCATTGGAGTGGCTTATAACAGCAGACCGCAAACGGTCGCTGTTACGATTCGAAGGAGTCTGGGAGGCGAACACCGACAGGGACAACCTGTTGACGCACGACTTCAACCAAACCCGTGCACTCACGACACCTGTTCGTCATACGGAGAGAGCAATCTGGCGCGACCTCGCCTTCATTCACCAACCGACTCCAGATGCTCAGTGACCTTTCTTTCAACGCAGCTCGCGGCCGCCGTAATCCGTCTCTGTTTGGCGCAGGCTGCGCCCTCTCGCTCTTGTGCGCCTGCTGGCAATTGGCCGGTTGCTCATTAGATGAGCGAACGCTCACCGTGGAATCACCGAGCACTAGCGGCGGAAACGGCGGAGGAGCACGCGGTGGTTCGCCCGGTAGCGAAACAGGCGGCGCTGCGCCAACCGCAAACGGTGGCGGCCCAGCTGCGGAAGCGGGCAGCGGCGGTGAAGGCGGAGAAGCGGGAGCGTCAGACGGCAACTCGCCGACGACCTTCCCAGACGGCTGCGCCGATCTCGATCATGACGGCAAATCGGATTGCACGCAGACCCTGGTCGAGAATCCAGACTTCAAGCTGGACGTATCGCATTGGGAGCCCGAAACCGGCGTGCTCATCAAGTGGGATGCAATGGACCTACTGACGGGGCACGGCTCGGGTTCCGCGCTCGTGAGCTCAACCAAGGTGCTGGACAGCGACGGCGACTTCCTCGCGACCGCGAGCCAATGCATTCCCGTCGAGGCTGGAAAGACGCTGGATGTCTACGCAAACGTGCGCATCGAAGCCGGCGGCGTCCCAGGCAAGGCCGCGCTCAGTCTGTGGTTTTTCCGCGCTGCCGATTGTCCCGACGAGAGCCCTTCGGATGTCTACGTGACCAACCAAGTCTACGACACCGGAACTACGCTAACGCTCTCCGGGTCCAAAGAGGTTGCTCCGCAGATGTCGTCGTTGCGAGTCAGGCTGGGCGTGATCAAACCCTTCCGGGCCGACACCTTCAGCGTGCGTTTCGATAATGTGCTGGTCGCCGCGCATTGAGCAGCAGTAGCGCGACCAACAGCAAACCACCCGCAATCAATCCGAGCCACGCGAAGTTCACAGCAGGTGCAGCAACGGCTTCGATGCTCGGAATTCTGACCACGAAGGCATCCTGCGCGCCGACCAAGCCGTTGATGATCGGTTGCGCCTTCGGAAAATCAGTGGAGCGCGTGCTGCCGAGCACGTGCGTGCGCCCGCCGCCAACCGCAACCGCGGTTCCATGATCGTCGCCTGAGCCGCCGAGGTAGCTCGTGTACACGAAGCGAGCTCCATTGGGGCTGACGACGCTAGCGAAGGCATCGAGCGTTCCGTGAAAAGTATCTTGGCCTTCGATCGGGTTCTGCAAGGGCAGATCGACGGAGTCGGTCTGACCGACCAGGTACGCGTTTCCAAACGAGTCCGCGACAACCGCAGTCGCCTTATCGTTGCCCGTGCCGCCCAAGTAAGTCGAATAGATCAGCGACGTGCCTGAGGGATCGAAGCGGGTAATGAACGCGTCGCTGTGATTGTTTCCGCCCGGTGTCGACTGGATCGGAAGCGCGACTGGAAAGTCCGTCGATAACGTCGAACCCACGACGAACGCCGTGTTGAGCGCCACGCTCACGCCCAGCGCCTCATCCCCCGCGCTGCCTCCCCAATAGCTCGAGTAGACGAAAGCCGAGCCCGCCGCGTTCAACTTGCTGATGAACGCATCCGTGCCTCCGCCCGCGAACGCGGATTGGCGTGCGTTGAGTGTCGGAAAGTTTGCGGAAGTCGTCGAGCCGACGAGGTAGGCGCTGCCAGAAGAGTCGAGCGCAATGGCGTTTCCTGATTCGGTACCCGAGCCGCCCAGGTACGTCGAGTAAACGAGCGACGAACCCGTCGGAGAAATCTGAGTTGCAAAGGCGTCCTGCGAGCCGTTCAGATTCGCTTGCAGCGCGCCCGCTTTGGGAAAATTGCTGGAGAACGTCGTGCCGATGACATAGGCGGCGCCGGCGCCTGTGACCGCGATGCCCTTGGCGTAGTCATCCGCCGAGCCGCCCAAGTAAGTCGAGTAGACGAGCGCCGAACCGCTAGCATTGAGCTTGGCAACGAACGCATCTTGGCCGCCCCCGGAGCTCGGCTGCAGCGCGGCGATCGCCGGAAAGTTCGTCGACATCGTGAGACCGGCAATGTAGGCGTTGCCTTGCGCATCCGTGGCCACCGCGTACGCCATGTCGGCATTGCTGCCGCCGATGTACGTCGAGTACACCATGTTCGTCCCGGCGGCGTTGAGCTTGACGATGAAGGCATCGTACGCGCCGCCACCGTGGCTCGGTTGTGCCGGCGATGAAGTCGGAAACAACGTCGACGCCGTGTAACCCACGAAGTACGTATTGCCCGCTGGATCCGCGGCGACGCCCAATGCCTCATCGAAGCTGCTGCCACCGAAGTAAGTCGAGTAGCTCAACACCGGATCGATGACCAAGGGCAGTCGAGCATCGTACGCGCCGAGAGCAAAGCCGAGGCCGCCATCGCGGAGCTCGTATTTCACGGGTACCGACACGCGATGACCTGCGCGGAGCTGATAGGCGCGCGGCGGCCGTTTCGAGAGCGTCGATCCGTCCGGCAGGGCGAGCTGCGCGCTGCCGTCCGCGGCGAGCGAAAGCTTCGAGATCCCGTCGAAGTCGGCCACGATTCCGCTGGGCGCAACACCGGCAGCCAGCACGAAGTCGTACTCGAGCTCGCTGCCCTCGGTGCCGTAGTACTCGACGTCGACCCCCGCAAGGACGCCTTCGTATCGCACCCGAGCATACGCTTCGACGTTCGAGCGCCAGTTGTTCGAATCTTGACCAGCGAAGTAATTCGACTTGCCAGGCAGCTGCGCGAGTCCTCGTGGCTCGCGTGACTGCGCGCCTCGGATCTTCATCGCCACGGCCATCCGCTGTTGATCGAGCGACCGCTGCAGCGCCAAGGTTGCACCGCTATCCGTCAGAAACAGTGCCAGCGAGCGTCCTCGAGCTACGAAACGAACATCTGCATCGAATTGCCCGCGATTGGGCTCGAAGCGCAGCGCGTTCCGAGTGCCGTCGGCGTGTGCCGGTGCGCACAGGAAAAGGAACAATCCCGAGACGAGAATCGCGAGCCCACGTCGGGCAACGCACTGTAGCCGAAGCGTGCAATCGTCGAGCATGGCCGGTCAGCTAGGGGTGCAGAAAGCGTGCCCCTTACGACTCTCGCGCGTTCCCGGCGCCGACGCGGCGCGGGCGTCCGAATTTCAGAGACGAATCTCCGAAATTCGGAAACGGCAATATCAGGTGGACGGAGTTATTGGAGCGCTAGCAGCGGGCAGTGACTTCTCCTGGAGTGGCTTCAATCTCGCAACGAGCAGCCACCACAACAAAAGCGGCAGCGCATACATCATCCCAGGTGGAGCGACCAAAGCCCGATAGACAGTCTGAAACAGAGCGTGCAGCAACGGTGGCAGCCGAAATGCGCGCACTGGACCGGTCCCGCCCAAGAACGACAGCAGTGGCAATGCCGTCAGCAGCAACAACGTGGGCACGAGGATCAATAACCCCTGCCCGAGCACACGCGCGTTTCGACGCGCGGCGCCGAGCGGCGCAGCCACCGCCAGCGCAATGAACGTTGCGAAGGGTAAGAACAGGAGCGTACGCAGATCGAAAGGCACCAACACGGGTCCCCGCCGTTCCGGATCGCTGACGCGAAGCGTGACCTGCCACGGGTGCTCGGCCAGGTCGGCCTCATTGGCCTCGAAGTGCATCTCGACGCCGCGCTCGAACGTCTTGCCCTCGACCATTTGGTTGCCCAACGCCGCATGTAGGCGCGCATAGCTCGGGCCGATGCCAGGCGATGGCAGCGCGAGGCCGCCAAACACGCAAGCGAAGGCGAACAAAAATTGCGCGATCGTGGCGAGGTTCGAATTACGCGACTTCACGACCGTCGCCTCGCAGGTAGCGTGCGCAGCGCAGGAACGCGAGAGTTGCGCACAACACGAGCAGCAGTGGGAAGATCTGCTCGTGTGCCACGGCGAAGTGCTGTGGGGCGTACACTCCGACGAAATACAGAAAGCAGATGCGACCCACGTTGAGCGCAACCAGCGCCGCCAAGCCCAAAGCCGCGGCCAGCGCACGGCGCTTCCACGGCGCGGGGAACGCGAGCACCGCGCTCAGGAACAAGATATTGATCTCGATCGCGTCACAATTGCGCACGATTTCCATGGGGAAACGGCCATTGATGCGCGCGCCGTCGACCACGATGCCCGACTCGAAAATCCGCAGCACCCCGCCAGCAAGGCGCGCGTATGCCGCCAAGTAACCCGCGAGCCAATCGTGCCGCGCGCCGAACAGCTCGAACGGGAACGCATAGATGGCAAACAATCCGCCCGCGATCAGGGCGTAGCGGAGCGCAAAGCGCGCTCCAGTGCGCGTGGCGAGCGGTTCGAGCGCGAGGTTCACGTCAGACTCGGTAGCAACGGCCGAAGCACTCGGCAACTCGGCTGCTCTCAGTACGCGCGCGATTTCGATTTTCGGTCATTTGTATTCCGAAAATCAGAGACTCGAGGTGAGCTCGCCGAATCGCAGAGCCGCGATTCCATCGTCTCCTGTCTGGCTCGGTTCTTGCGGGAACTCGAGACATGCGGTCGATCGCCGTTAACTTGCTGCTCACCTGCGGCTGCGTGTTGTCCCTGGCAACGCCGCGAACCGCGTTCGCGGCCAGACCCGCGTTCGCCTACGTGAACAACAGCCCAGCACAGGGCCTCGGCACGGTGGTCGCCTATCGGGTCAACGGCATCGGGCAAAGCACGAGTATCCCCGGCTCTCCCTACTCGACCGGCGGCTTGGGGATGGCGCAGGCCGTCGGCTCGGAATTCGCTCATCGCATCGAGGTCTCGAAGTCTCGCAATCTGCTGTTCGCGAGCAATGACGGCTCAGGCTCGATTTCCGTGTTCAGGATCGATCCCGAGCGCGGCTCGCTCACGAGCGTCGTTGGTTCCCCATTCGCGATTCCGAATTGGAACGCGTTCCCCGGCATTTCACTGGCGGTGAGCAGCGATGGCCGCTTCCTGTACGCGAGCGGTTCGACCTTGGTCAGCTGTTTCATCGACGACCAAGGTGCGCTCTGGCCAATTGGCTCGCAGTGGCAGCTCGCGCAGCGGGTTGGTGGCATGGCCGTCGCACCCGACAACACTCGATTGTACGCGACCGTCCCGAACGGCGTCATCGTTCTGGCAACTGGCGAAGGTGGGCTCACGACTGACACGCCCGACTTTCTGAGCGTGGGCAGCAGCGCCAGTGATCTGCGCTTGGATGCTCAGGGCCAGCGCTTGTGGGTGGGCACGAAGAACGGCGGGATCCTCGCGTACACCCTGAGCGCTGCCGGGAACTCGATTGTACCGGACTCGCCCTTCCTCTCGGCGATCTCGAATTTGAGCGGTTTGATCGTGGATCCGAGCGCTCGCTTCCTGGTCGCCTATTCGCCAATCGAACAGCGCTTGCTCGGCGCGAAGATCAACCCGAATGGCAGTTTGATTCTACGCAGCGGTCCGATCAATCCGCCGCTCGCTCCAACGGGAGCCGCACTCAGCCCGGACGGGAGCATGCTGTTGCTCACAGATGCACAAGCTCGATTCGACGCTTGGTTGACCCAAGACGACGGCTCACTGACGCATCTCGACGGATATCCAATCTCGACCGGCGCCGTGCCAGGACTTACCACGGTCGCAACCTTTCCCGACAAGAGTCCCACGCCTGCCCCCGCCAGCCCTGCGTGGTGGACGCTTGCGTGCGCGACCGCGCTCGCGTTGATCGGCGGACGCAGGGCGCAGCTCGCGCGCGGTTGACAGCTCCCGAGCATTCGCCGACTGTCCGGCCGAAGCACCGAGCGTTGGGCTCGGATCGGAGGTCTCCGGCGATGCGTGGTTGGTTTGCGGTCTCATTCTTGACGCTGTCTTTGGTCGGGTGCGGACACAATGAAGACGAGTGGCAGGCGCAACTCGCCAAGTACCAGCAGCTGTCGCAACAGAGCGACAAAGAGAAGGCCGCTCACGACTCCGACGTGAAAGCGCTCGAAGAGCAGAAGCAACTCGTCGCGCAGCTCAAGGAGCAACTCGAAAAAATGGGCGTCGATCTGTCGTCGCTCAGTCAGCAGCTCGAGCAGACCGGTTCGCAAAACAAAACTCTGGCCAAGAACCTGGAGGAGGTGAATCGCGCGCTCAAAGAATACCAAGAGCGCGCCGCGCAACTCGAACGCATCAAACAGCGTTTCGAAGTCTTGCGCGACAAGCTGAAGAAGCTCACCGAGCTCGGTTTGAAAGTCGAAATCCGACGCAACCGCATGGTCATTCGCTTGCCGGGTGACGTGCTGTTCAGCTCGGGCGACGACAAGCTTCGCGACAGCGGCATCAAAGTGCTCGACGCCGTGGCCGATGTGATTCGAAACGACAAGCAACTCGCAGGGCGTTACTTTCAGATCGCTGGCCACACCGACAACAAGCCGCTCAAGGGCGGTCGCTTCGGCGACAACTGGGGGCTTTCGGTGATGCGCGCACGTCAGGTGCTGTTGTATTTGATCGCGCCTTTGCCAGCGAAGGATGCGAAGCCTCCACGACCCGGCGTGCCCGTCGAAGGCGGCGGTGGACTCGACGCGCTGCGACTGCATCCGGCTGGTTACGGCGACACGGACCCAGTCACCGCCAATGCCACGGACGCTGACCGCCAGCAGAACCGACGCGTCGAGCTGGTGTTGCTGCCCGACGTCGAAGAAATGCTCGATCTCAAGTCGCTGATCTGAGGCGCGCGCAGCAGCCGCTGGTATACCGCGCGTCCCCGTTGCGGGCGCGCGGCCAACCACCTTCCGCGCAGAGCGCGCCCGGGTATGACGCCCCGCGCAACCATCAACCCTGAGGCCGAGACCGCTTCTCCGCAAGGTGGATCGGCTTCAACAATATGAAATAGCGGGTGAAGAAACCTTGGGCCGGTCAGGCTCGTAGACCGCTTATTGGATCGCCGTGACGAGCTATAGCGTCGACATCTGGCCCGCGTTACAAGCACCAAGCTTGACGTCGGAGCGCCGCCCACCCCTCTCCGAGAGTACCTCGGAGCAGCTCATGGATCGCTACGTCGACGGCGAAGCTGAAGCGTTCGAGTTCCTGTATCGGCGCGTCTCTCCGAACTTGATGGGCTATTTGCTCCGCCTGACTCGCAATCGCGAACGCGCCGAGGATTTGCTGCAGATCACGTTCTCCAAAGTTCATCGCGCGCGCGGCAGCTTCTTGAAAGGCGCGCCTGTCCTACCTTGGATCCTTGCCATCGCTCGTCGCTCGTTCTTGGACGAACGCCGATCAGCGCAGGTGAGGACTGAAGACTTGTCTGCGGATGGTTCGCTGCCTGAGCAGCATGACGAAGGGCGTCCGCTCCCGGCGGAGCTTTCCGACGCTCTGGATATTGCCCTCGGTCGCCTCCCGGAAAACTATCGAGAAGCGATCGTGCTGACCAAAATCACCGGTCTCAGCGTCGCGGAAGCAGCTTCCGTTTTGGGCGCAACCGAAACTGCCGTAAAGCTCCGAGTTCACCGCGGTTACACCCAACTGCGGAAAGAACTCGAGCAGTACTCACGTACATCATGAGCATGCCAAAGCCCGACCCGCTCGCTGACCTGCCCTGGCCAAAGCCAGAAGCACCGGGCGAGGCTGTGTCCGCAAAGATCTGCGGCGCCTGCACCAAGAACCTGTGTCCAAAGCGCGGTCTCTCCGCACTCAGCCGACTCGGCTTGTGTTTGGTCGTGTCCGGCCTCGTGGCGAGCTACGGATATTGGTTCGGCGTGCGCCACAACCGCTCTGAGCTCGGCTTGCGCATGGGCGTCTATGGCGCGGTGGCTTGGGGCTTGGTGCAAGCGGCCGTGCTGTACCTCGGGTTCGCGCCGAAGCGCGGTGTGCTCGGCTCGCGGCGCGTGCGCATTGGCGTCGCGGTGCTCTTGCCATTGTTGTTCCTCGGCTACCTCTCGTACGCCGCGTGGAGCTACGTGCCGTTCGAACAATTCACGAGTAGCCCGCGTGCGGGTCATGCGTTCGGTTGCGGTTTGATTGCGCTGCTCTTCGGCGCCATCGTGGGTGGGAGCGTGCTGCTCGCGTGGCGCCGCACCGACCCTGTCACGCCGCGCTTGTCGGGAGCGTTGGCAGGCCTCGTCGGCGGCGTTGGGGGCGCGCTGGCGGTCGGCATTGGTTGTCCGAGCCATGAAGCGTGGCACCTGTGGACTGCGCACGGGCTGATCGTTTTGGCGCTAGGATTGATGGGTTTTGGGGTGGGTAGGCGGCTTTTGTCGCCGTGAACTGGCCAACCGCACGGGTCGTGCGCGACAAGCTGTTCGAGTTCGCTCGCTACGCCGCGATCGGCGGTGGCGTGTACTTTCTGGCCACGCATTTCGTGCGCCACTCGTCGGGCCCGAAAGAAGGCAGCACCGCTGCAGCTTTCGATCTGCCGCTGGCAGGCAAAGACGGCCGAGTCAGTCTCGCCACACAGCACGGCAAGCCGATGTTGATCGAAGTGTTCGCGAGCTGGTGTGGCGCGTGCAAACGCAGCTCGCCCCGACTTGCCGAGGCTTGGCGCGAGCACCACGATCAAGACGTTACGTTTCTCGCTGTCAGCGTCGACGAAGATCCGGCCGCAGCCGCGCGCGTCAAGCGTGATTGGCAGCTGCCGTTCGACGTCGCCGTGGACGACGGCTCTATCTCGCGCGGCTACGGCATTAGCATGCTGCCAACGTTGATTTACATCGACGCCCAGGGAACCGTGCGTCACTCCGCGGCTGGCGTCGTGTCGCGCTCCGAAATCGATAGTTGGCTCGCAGAGCGTTGATTGCGCTGATCGCCAAACGCGGCGGTCGCACATCTGTTGCGCGATTGTAACGGCACGCCGCGCGCTGAGTGGCAGGGTCGACTTCGCCGCAACGCGGCCCCTGGGCGCACGAACTCCGAAAGTTGCCACCGCATGAAAGCACTTTCACTCGATAACCCGTCGGCTGGGCAGATGGCCGCATTTCACGAGGAACGTGAGCTCAATCGGCAAATGTTGAGCGAAGTGACTACGGCTGCAGAGATCGCCAGTCTGCCCCTGTCAGTCGCAGCGCGCGTCGACCCGCGCGGCTCCGAGCTCGCGTGGCAGGAAGGCGTTGCGTGCCGCAAGGGCTGCGGCTGGTGTTGTCGCGGAGTCAAAGTGGAGGTCACTCCGCCCGAAGCCTTCGCCATCGCGGAGTACCTCACGAGCAAGAGCGAACCGGAGCGGCTGCCCGCGGTGAGCAACGCGTTGCAGGACGAAGCCGACGAAGCGCGCTCGCTCTCGGCCACCGATCGCTGGCTCGAGCGTCGCGCTTGCTACTTTCTCGAGCAGGCGAGTGGCACGTGCTCGATTTGGCAGGTTCGACCGTTGGAATGCCGGAGCCACAGCTCGCTCGATGCCTCGGCCTGTGAATCCGCGCACACCGGTTGGGGCGACGGCCCTGCGGTCCCGCGCTCGACATCACTCGAGGATTTGTACGGAGTCGCGCGCGGCGCGTTGCAGGCAGCGGGCGAGGATGTGGCGTTGGATATGCGCTCGTTCGAGCTCACGAACGCCGTCGCGGTGGCGTTTCACGTCCCGCGCGCAGCAGAGCGTTGGCGCGCTGGCGAGCGAGTCTTCGATCGCGCCGTGATTCCGAGCGACGCGAGCGACCGCGAGCAGTTCGAACGCGACGCCGCGCGCGGGAGCGTCATCCCGCCGAGCCGGCTCGTGCCGAAGAATCGCGGCGAGGCCGAGCGAAAGCTCGCCTAGACGCGATCCGTTCGTCGACTCATCGCGCTTCGCGGCTACTTCGAAGACGCAGGGGGTGCTGCGATGGGCAGCTTGATCATGTGCGGCAAACCACTGGGCGGCGCCGCCGAGCCAGCTGCCGCGCCGGACGCGCTTCCGGCGGGGTTCGCGAACTGAATCACGGCCGCGTCGTGCATCGAGGGTTGCGCGAGCGGAGGCAGCGGGGTGCCGTCGTCGGGCTTGCGCATCGTGGCTTTCCAGATCGATTCCGCGCGCTCCATGCGCATCAGGAACACTTTTTGGCCGCCCGGCAAACCGACGCTAGTGACGCGCGCGGTCGCGCCCATCATGTTCGCGTCGAGGATCACTGCCGAGGTCAGCACTTTTTCGGAAAGCGATTTCTTTTCGGCGAGGCACGCGGCGTTGCACGCAGCCTTGTCCTGTTGCAGCTGCGCAACGACGTCGCCCGTGGCCAGCTCCGCAGCGCCCGCGAAGTCATGAGTCAGCCAGCGCTGCTGAAGCTCGACGGCCGCGTTCTTCGGATCCTTCGCCAGTTCTTCGGTCGTGACCACGCGCGGGACGCGGGTTTCCTTGGGCGGGTGATAGTTGCAACCACCGCGGGCCAGGGCCCACATGATCACGGTCAGCCCACCGAGGATGCCGAGCATGCCGACCGTCATTTTGGACGGAGAGTCGATCTCCTCCTCGGTCTTGGGGATGGGCGGCTTGGGGCGCTTGAGCTTCTTCTTCTTCGGGCGCTCGCTTTCGCTCGCGACCGGGGGCTTCTTTACAGAGGCCTCTTGCTCGACAGCACCGCTTTCGGGCTCGGAATCCGTTGCCATGGGCGCACTCGGGTACCCCGAATGTCGTTCGTACGCAACCGATCCCGAGCCAGACCGACCGGACAGGATGAATCGAATCCCGGCGATTGCCCTCACCCTGGCGGTTTTCAGTGTCGCGTGCGCTGGTACGGCACCTTTACCGCCCAAAGCGCTGGCCCTTAATGAAGCAGGGGTCGCCGCCCTGGCCGCAGGGGACCTGGAAACCGCCGACGCGCGCTTCAGCCTGGCGCTCGAATACAACCCCAAGTTCGTGGACGCGCTGACCAACCAGGGGCTGGTCGAGCTGCAGCGGGGGAATTTCGAGCGCGCGCGCCAGCTCTTGACCCGCGCTCGGCGGCTCAACCCGGACGTCGCCCAGCCGCACCACGCGCTCGGCGTCCTGGCGGAGCGCGAACGCCGGCCGGACCTCGCCTCACCCAATTACTACGAGGCACTGCGCGTCGACCCCGGGTTCGCTCCCTCGCGCGCGAACCTCGCGCACCTCTTGTACGACGGCGGTTTGTACGAGGAGGCTCTGGTTCAGTTCCGGCGCTTGGTCGAAGTTGCGCCGGATGTGATCGACGCGCACGTTGGCTTGGCGGCAACGTTGCTGCACTTGGAGCGCGTGAACGAAGCGCGCACCGTGATCGAAAACGCGCTTGCCGCCGCGCCGGAAGATCCAGAGCTCGCGATCCTGGCCGCTCGCCTCGAGATCCGCGGCGGTGAGTACAACGCGGCGATCGCGCGCCTCTCGCCACTCACGCATGCGCGTTCAGACTTGGCCGTGCACGCGCTGGCCTGGTTGGCCGCCGCCGAAGTCGCCCGTGGCCGTCCGCGTGAAGCCGTTGCTGCGGCGGAACGCGCCATCGCGCTCGCGCCGGACGACGCGCTGGCCAGCTACGCCCTCGGGGTCGGGCTGAAAAAACTAGGCGATCCGGCCGCCGATCGCTGGCTCGAGCGCGCTTCGGCGCTTTCGCCGGGCGTGCGAGTAGCTCTAGACTCGGTTCGGTGACGACACCGCTTCCCGAGCCGACCTCCTTGTCCGCGAGCATCCGGCTTCGCGTGCAGCGAGAGCGCGCACTGATCGCACTATTCGATCTGGATCGCCAAAAGAGCGCGGCGCTGCGGATGGCCAAGCTGTACGCCTTTGGGGTGTTCGTGAGCTACGCGATCGCCATCGCGTTGACGCACGGCAACAGTCGGACCGCAGCAATTCATGGCTTCGTCAAGGCGGCGCTCGTGTCGTTGTCTTGGGTGGTCGGTGCGCTCGCGGCGCTCGGCTCGGCGCAAGCCCTGGCGCAGCAGAGCGATCGAGATGCGCTCGGCGCGCTGGCGATCCAACGCGGGTTTCAGCCGTCGGCGCTGCTGCGTGCGCGAACTTGGGCTGCGACCGTGCGCGTCGCGCGCTTGGTCGGTATCCCAGCGGTGCTCTTGGTCGTGGTCGGTGTCGCGCGGGGCGCTCCGTTGCTTTGGGCGCTCGCCGTCGCGCCCGCGGCGATCGTGTACGCAGCGGTGCTCGGCCTTTCGCTCGCGCTCCTGGCGCAGTTTTCGGCCGAGCTTTCGCCGCGCCATCCGCGCGCGCTGCTCGCCGCCTTGGTGCTCGGACCGCTTTTGCTGTCGCTCGCGTTCCCGTCGCTGCCGAGCTTGCCGCAGCTGTTCTCGGGATTGCTCGCGGGACTGCTCTCGAGCGGGTCGGTGCTCTCGTGAGCGAGTTACGCTTCCTCGCGCTCCGGCACGCGCAGCTCAACATCAACGCCAGCTTCGGCCCGGGCGCTCACGTGGTTACCGGCGGCGAATGGGACGGCACGGCCACGCTGATCGAGCTCGCAGCCGGTCTGCTCGAGCCGTCGAGCGGCCGCGTGTTGCTCAACCGAGCCGAGCCCTGGTCGCACGCGCCGACGCGACAGCGCATTGCCAGCGTGTGCGGAAGCGATCCCCTGCTGCCGTCTCGTGACGTCGCCAGCGCGGTCAGCCTCGCGCTACGCGCACGCGGCGATGCACGCTCGGCATCGAGCGTGCTCGACAACGCGGGCCTAGCGCATTTTGCCGGGATGCGCGCTTCGGCGCTGACGCCGCGCGAGGCGCGCGCGGTCGCACTGAGCCTGGCGCTGAGTCACCGCGAGCCCGCCTTGCTCGCGCTGCACGATCCGCTGAGTCTCGTCGGGCTCGTGCAGGAAGAGTTCTTGCTCCGCACGCTGGCGGAGCACAGCGCTGCAGGGGCCGTCGTGTTCTGCACGGCGAGCCGTCTGGAAGACGCAACGCGGCTCGGCGGCAGTGTCAGTGCTCTGGAGCGCGGCGCTTGGCTCAGTCCAGCATCCGCGCGCCCGCCGCTCGGTAGCGTTGCACTGCGTGTCCACACGCCCGAACCACGACGCTTGGCGGCACGGCTCAGTGAAGCGCCCGACGTCGCCGGCGTCGAATGGGCAGGAGGGCACGAGCTCATCGTCCGTGGCGCGGAGCTCGACCGTTTGGCCCAAAGCGTCATCGCCAACGCGCGCGCAGAAGCAATCCGCATCACCGCGCTCAAGCCCGATGCACCCCCGCTGGAAGCGGTGGCCGCTACCCGCGCGGGCCTGGCGCAAGCGTACTACGAACGCGCGCGCAGAGCTGAAACCCTCCCATCGAGGCAGTCATGAACGGCGTTCGAGTGGGCCTCGGTCTTGCGCGCGAACGCTTGCGCGGGCTCAGCGCGCCCGTCGTATTGTCTCTGCTCTGCGTCGCGCTGTTTGCGATTGCCCTGCTCGAGCGCCGCAGCAACGCGGTAAGTGCACCGGACGACGCGCTTGGAGGCGCCGTCTTCGGCATCGCTTTGCCGCTCATCGCGTATCTCGTGAGCGAGCGCGTGTGTGACGGCACGCGACTCGATCGCAGCGTGGACTGCGTCGCGCGCTACGGAGCGAATCGCCGCGCCGCGTTGTTCGGCGTGCTGCTCGCCTCCGCGGTCGCGAGCGCGTTCGCGGCCGCGCTCATGACGATCGCCGCGCTGCTCGGCGCGCACCCGCCGCAGGCCCACGCGCTCGTCGCTGATCTGCGAGCGAGCGTGGGCATCGCGCTCGTCGCCGGCGCGGTGTATGCGCTCTACTTCGGTGCAGCGTCACTGCTCGGTAAGCGCGGCGGTGGCCGTAAATGGGCCTTGATCATCGATTTCGTGCTGGGCGCGGGCGGGTCGGCATTGGCGGCGCCGTGGCCACGCGGTCACGTGCGTAACCTGCTCGGCGGGCAGCCCGTGGTGGATTTGACACAAGCCAGTGCATGGCTAGCGCTCGCGCTGATTGGCATGGTGTGCGCGACGGCGAGCGTTGCGCGCACGGCTGAGTGAGCGCGCTCATCCAGTCCTCCCGTAGACACACATCGTCATTCATCCTTGGTTCGCTCCGACGTGCGCGCTCGCCCAAAGCCATTTCAGCTTCAATTTGCATTTCGCGGATGCGGCATGAACTTTGCGGTGAAGGGCTCGGACAAATTGGCCGCGTTTTTGCAAGGTCTGACGGAGGAGAAGGCGGAGCACACCCGGCATTCGATCGGTGGCTGCGCCGAGACCGGTTCCAGAATTTGAATTGCCGTGAACTGGCGCAAGTCGTGATCTGTGACTAGGCTGGGAGTCGAGCGTGCAGGGTATCGTTTACAAGTTCGAAAGCTTCGCAGCATTGTCAGAGGCCCTTGATAGTGAGGAGCCCGACGTCAAGCTGCCGGTCGAAGATGGCCTGGTCGACGGGCAATGGCTCGTGGCAACCTTCGCGATCGGGAATGATGCGACGTCAGTCGCCGGCCGCGTCGCGGATCGCGGCAGCGAGCTACATTTGACGTTCGAAGAGCGTGATTGGAATCAGCTGTGCCGCTTTGCCAACGGCCAGTGCTCGCCGTCAATCCCGCCGCCGTGCAGTGAGGGCGCCGAGGAGGTATCGGCACCCCCTGGCAGCACCGTGCTGGTCGTTGATGACGACCCCGCCATGCGCAGCATCGTCTGCACCATGTTACACAGCGCACGCATCAAGACCTTGCAAGTCGGCTCCGGGGAAGAAGCCCTAGATTGGCTGACCAAGAACCACGCGGATTTGTTGCTGCTGGACTGGGGCCTGCCGGGCATGAATGGGCTCGAGGTGTGCCAGCGCCTGCGCAGCGATAAGCAGTTCCACGCGCTGCCGATCATGTTCTTGACCGGGCATTCGTCGAGTTCGGATCTCGTGCAAGCGTTCGAAGCGGGCGCTGACGACTTCGTGAGCAAACCGTTTCGCGCGCCTGAATTGCGCGCACGCGTGCTCGGCTTGTTGCGCCGTGTCATCGGCGAACGCCTCGCCGCGGGTTGACGTGAGCGCCTAGCAAGGCAACTACGCTCGGCGTGAAAGCGTCACGCGATGGCTCAGGGCTCTCGCTCTCGGCCACGGACCTGAGCGGCTTCAGCGAGTGCGAGCACAAGACCGTGCTCGAGTTCGGGGTCGCGCTTGGAAAGCTCGAGCGCCCAGGTGAAAACGAGATCGAGCGGCGCATGCTCGAGAAGCGCGGCTTCGAGCATGAGGCGCGCGTGTTCGAACACCTGGCTCGAACCAGCCAGGACATCGTCGAGATCGCGATGGGACCAGGTGCGGGGTCGCGCGCAGCCGCGGTGGCCGAGACGCAGCAAGCGATGGCGCGCGGCGCGCAGGTGATCGCGCAAGGGGTGCTGGTCAATGAGCGCTGGTTCGGGCGGCCTGATTTCTTGCTCAAGGTCGATCAGCCCAGCCGTCTGGGCGCGCATAGCTACGTGGTAGTCGACGCGAAGCTCGCGAATGAAGCCAAAGCTCGCGCCGTATTGCAGTTGTGCGCGTACAGCGAGCTCTTGAGCGAGCAGCAAGGGCGCGAACCGGAGTTCTTGTACATCGCGCCGGGCGGCGCCGACGTGCGCTTGATTGGGCTACGCACCGCGGACTTCGCGTCGTACTACCGGCTCTCGAAGCTTCGCTTGGAGGCGTTCGTCGACGCTGGCGCACAAGGCGACGGATATCCCGAGCCCGTCGAACATTGCGGGGTGTGCAGTTGGTGGAAGCGCTGTGAAGAACGCCGACGCGCAGACGACCATTTGTCGTTGGTTGCGGGTATTACCGCGCGCCAGCGTGATCGCCTGAATGCAGTGGGGGTCGCGCGCGTGACCGACCTAGGGGCAATGGATCGCGCGCGCCGTGTAGAAGGCATCGCCAAAGAGTCGCTCGCGCGCGTGCGCGAGCAAGCGCGATTGCAGGTCGCGGGGCGAAATGCCGACAAGCCGCTGTATGAGCTCTTACTCGACGTCGAGCCGCATTTTGGGCTCGATCGCCTACCGACTCCGAGCTCGGGCGACATGTTTTTGGATCTCGAAGGGGATCCATTCGTGCGCGTGAGTGGGCTCGAGTATTTGTTCGGGCTGGCAGAGTCGAGCGAGGCTGGGCCACGCTACCGTGCGTATTGGGCCAAGACTCACGCCGAGGAAAAGCGCGCCTTCGAAGCCGTGATCGATCGCATTCACGCGCTGCGCGAGCAATTCCCAGACCTACACGTGTACCATTTTGGGCATCGCGAGGCGGACGCGCTGAAGAATCTTTCCTGCCGCCACAGCACGCGTGAAGCACAGGTGGATCAATTGCTGCGCGAACACGTGCTGGTCGACCTGCACGGCATCGTGAAGCGTAGTGTGCGCGCCTCGGTCGAGAGCTACACGCTCAAGCAGCTCGAAGGGCTATACGATTTTTCTCGAAGCGTGGAGCTGCGCTCGGCCGCGCGTGCAATGCAGCTCTTCGGCTGGCTGCTCGAGACTGGCGAGGGTGAACACGCCGAGGCGCAACTGCGTGACACCATCGAGCGCTACAATCGCGACGATTGCTTCTCGACGTACCACTTGCGAGCCTGGCTCGAGCAGCTCCGCAGCGAATTCGAGCAGAAAACTGGGCGAATCCTCGATCGACCCGAGACTCCCCTACCGGCAGCCGCCGAGCCACTGACCGAACCCGAGGAGCTCGCGCAACGCCTGCTCGCGCGACTACCCGAGGATCCCGCGCTCGACACCAAGGAACAAGCTGGCGAACGGCTGATGGCCAACCTGCTCGATTGGCATTGGCGTGAGAACAAGCAAACCTGGTGGGAATACTACCGCGCACTCGAGCTGCCTTCCGTGGAGCGACTGGAAGATCACTCGGCGCTCGCCGCGTTGACATTCGCTTCCGTGGTCGGCAACGAAAAGAAGTCGAGCGTCTATCGCTATGATTTTCCAAGACAGGAGCACTCGATCAAGCTCGGCTCGAAGCCCCACGATCCCGACACCAAGAAGGGCGCGGGCGACGTACTAGCTCTCGGTGACGACTTCCTGCATTTGAAGCGCGGACCGTCGATGACCGAGCACCCGAGAGCGCTGATCGCGGGTGGGCCGATCGCGACCAAGGGGCACGCTGGGCGTCTGCTCGCACTCGGCCGTGATATTTTGGAACAGGGCAACACGTTCCGCGCGGCGCGCGAGTTGCTGGTCCGCAATCCGCCCCGCTGTGGGCAACCCCCTAAAATTCCCCTAGTTGCCGAGGGAGAAGACACCGCGCTCGCGATTCAGCGCTTGGCATTGGCACTCGATCACTCGGTGCTCGCGGTTCAAGGGCCGCCCGGCTCCGGCAAGACGTTCCGCGCCGCAGGAATGATCGTGGCTTTGGTGCGAGCCGGCAAGCGCGTCGGAGTGACGTCGAACAGCCATCGCGTGATCAAGGACTTGCTACGCGCTGTCGCGAAGCGTGACGCGAGTTTGCGCCTGTTGCACATCGACGACGAGGAAGACTCGGACGCGCCGTTCGAGTTCAGCAAAGACTATCCGCGCGTTCGCGCGCGCTTGAATGCGGGCACGCTCGACGTCGTTGGTGGAACGAGCTGGGCGTGGGTGACCGACTCATTGGACCACAGCGTGGACGTGCTGGTCGTTGACGAGGCGGGACAGATGTCGCTCGCGAACGTGCTCGCGGTGTCGAGCGCCGCCGAGAGCTTGGTCTTGTTCGGAGATCCGGCGCAGCTCGACCAGCCGCAGAAGGGCTCACATCCGCCGGGCGCGGACGCTTCGGCGTTGGAGCATTTGCTGGGCGGCGCATTGACGATGCCGGCCGATCGCGGCGTATTTCTGCCGGAAACGCGGCGTTTGGCGCCCGCCATCTGCGAATTCACGTCCCGAGTGTTCTACGAAGGTCGGCTCGAGCCGATTGCCGGCCTGGAGAAACAACGCATCGAAGGGCCTGCGCCCTATTGCGGCAGTGGCCTCTGCTTCGAACCGGTAGCCCACCGTGGGAACACGAATCAGTCCGACGAAGAAGTGACGCGCGTGGGCGAGATCGTCGATGAGATTTTGAATGGCGGAGCGCGCTACGTGGATAGCAACGGAGTGGCGCGCGATTTGACGGCGAGCGACATCTTGGTGGTTGCGCCGTACAACGCGCAAGTCGGCGCACTCCACCGCCGCCTCGGCGCGGACGTGCAGGTCGGCACGGTCGACAAATTCCAGGGTACCGAGGCGCCGATCGTGATCTATTCGATGACGTCTTCCACGGCTGAGGATGCACCGCGCGGGCTCGAGTTTCTGTACAGTTTGAACCGGCTCAATGTGGCGACGTCACGCGCGCAGGCGCTGGTGGTTTTGGTCGCCAACCCCGAGCTCACGCGGGTGCGGTGTAAAACGCCGCGGCAGATGCAGTTGGTGAACGCGCTGTGTGCGTATTTGGAGCTTGCTCACAGAAAGTAGACCACGAGCTCGCTCAGCAAGAGCGTCACGACGCTCAATCCGACACACGAACCCAGCAGCCAGCGAGCGTTTTTGAAACGGAGAGCACCGCGTTCGAGCAGGCGCGCGGCGCGATAGGGAGTCAACAGCAGCGCTTGCAGGTAGGCGAGCGGAGTCGCAATGAGCGCATACTCTGCCCAGAGCAAGCGCCCCCAATTGCCGCTGGTCGAAGCGATGCCCACGTCGAGCTGAGGGCCGAATGCAGAGGTGGACAGCGCGAAAGCCAAGAAGCCGGCTTGCGTCGCGCACACGAAGAGCGCGAGTAGCAGGCCGCCGAAATCAGCGATGCGAAGCCGTCCATCGCCATGGATCGCCCCGGTCGATTTGCGTCGGCGGCGCGACGCGAACAGCCAGATGAGCTGCGCGAACAGCGTGAGAGCAGAGGCCATTAGCCAGATCTGCAAGTTGAGGTCGGTCGCGTCGCGATACGCGGCGACGATGACCAGCGCGTGCAGCACATTGAATGCGAGCGGCCCGAGTTGCAGGGACGTTTTCAGTCGCGAGCTGACGCGAGACTCTGCGGCAATCTCGCTCGGCTCAGTCATGTTCGAACGACTGAAGCTATTGCTGCTCGCGGAACGCTTCGGCGGGTCGCAGACGCGCGGCGTGCAACGCGGGCCAAACGGTGGCGGCGAGGCAAACCAAGATCGCGAACACGCCGACCATGACGAACTCCATCGGTCGCACTTGCACCGGCAAGTGAGAGATGAAGTACACCTTGGGGTCGAGCGGCAAGGCGTGAACGAGCAGCACCTTGCACAGGAGCACGCCCAGCGCGAGGCCGATTGCGGTGCCCATCACGCCGATGATTGCGCCTTGATACAAGAAGGCGCGCAGTAGCGCGCTGTTGCTCGCGCCCATGGCCTTGAGCACGGCGATTTCTTTCTTCTTGTCGAGCACGACCATGATCAAAGTTGCGATCACCGTGAAGGCTGCGACGACGATGATCAGCGCGAGCACCAAGCTCATCAAGAGCTGCTGGATCCTGAGCGCGGTGAACAAGCCGTGGTTCAGCTCCTCCCAGTCCATGGTGTGGTAGATGCCGTTTTGCAGGCGACCATCGATGTCGCGCGCGATCGCGCGCGCTTTCTCGATGTCGTTCACCTTCATCTCGATGCCGGTCACGCTGTCGCCGGTGTCGTAGAAGGGTTGGGCTTGGTACAAATCCGTGTACACGAGCTTCGAGTCGTATTGGTCGAAGCCGGCGTCGAACACGCCTGTGACGCGGAACTGTTTGGCGACTGGCGCGCGCATCGCGCCGCGGTTGTAAGTGAAGCCGATCGTCGGGCTCGTCACCTGAATGCAGTCGCCGAGTTTGACCTCGAGGTTTCGCTCTAGCGTGATGCCGATGATGATGCCGGGCAGCTTCTTGATCGACTCCGCATCGCGACATGGATCCGGGTCGAGGTCAGCGGGCAACACGTCCTCATCCGGCAGTTCGCTCTTGTAGCCACCATCTGGCACGACGCTGCCGACTGGCGCCTTGGGATCGATGGCTGCTTCCGCAGCCGTATTTTCGGCTGGAGCGCCCGCGGCGCTGGCGTTCCACGCGCTGGCGCGGCTGTGCAGATCCGGCTCGCGCAGCGCCTCGTCGCGCACGATGTCTCCGATGTCACGCAGGATCGAACCGCGATCGGAAGGCTCTGCCGAATCGCTCGGCGCGGCCGCGCTGGCACTGGGTGCGCTGCTCGATCCGGGCGCGCCGCTCGCGCTCGCGCTCGCAGCAAGGTTCTTCCGCTTCGGGCGCGGAGCGAGTGGCTCGAGGGGATCTCCGTCACGCGAGTCGATATCGTCGAACAGGCCACCGCGACGTCGCTCCGGGGGTTTGGAATCCGGCAGGCGCAGGCCCTCCATGTTCCCTTGGACGATGTGCCGAGGCAGGTCGAGCACGTCCTTGACCTTGCTGGGATCGACGCCCTTCAGCAGCACACCCGTGGCAGTGTGCTCGCCGTGCGTGATCATCATCGGACTGATCACGAAGGGGGCGATGCCAATCACGCCTGGCACCCCCTTCATCTGCTCCATCAGCTTGCGGTACTCGCGGAAGTCGCTGGAATACTTGAGAATCAGGACGTGCGCGTTGACGCCCAGCACCTTCTCCCGAAATTGTGCGCGAAACCCACCTGTCACGCTGATGACGGTCGCCAACGCACCAACACCCAGTGCTACCCCAAGCACCGCGAACATCGTTCCAACTGAAACGAACGCGCGCTTCTTCGATCGCATGTAACGGAGCGCAAGTTCGAGCGGAAATCCCATTCGGCCCGCCATTTAGCAGAGGCGGAGCGAGCGCGTCACGCGAAGCGTCACGTCGAGCCGAACCCCGCAGCGCGTTCATCACTCCGCAACCCTTGCGCTATGCGACGCAGTGCGCTGAGCCGTCTCCTTGGAATCGCGCGCGTGCCGGACCGCTGGCCAGGGTTCGTCCTCGGTGCTTGGGCTGAGTCGAGCGTTTCGTGCGCGGCGCGGCCTATGAATTGCACGGACATTGATGGACATTGCGCGAAGTTGAACCTTTGCGCAGTGTGGCAATGCCCCAGAGCGCCGTAAGTCGGCTAACCGGGCGAGTGAACCCTTTGCCTTAGGATTATGTGGTTAAGTCACTAGACTGAATGACTACTAGCGACGTTTCCACTTGATGAGCTTTTCGCGATGACTGAGCCGACCAACAAGCGACCCCCTTCCCCGCGACCCCGTCCCGCGGTCGTCAGGGTCGGCGACCCGTCCGCCAAGGACGAGAAACCCCTCGAGGCGACGCTCGCCCCAACCACGGAGGAACTCGTCGGTCTCAAAGTCGTCACGATCGCGCCCGGCACCATTTCGTACTCGGACGCCGAGGTCACGAACAGCCAGGTAGCGCGCATGCGCCAGGATCCGTACCTGGGAGCGACCATTGACGGCCGCTACAAGGTCGAGGCGCTGCTCGGTGAAGGCGGCATGGGCGTGGTGTATCGCTGCGTTCACACCATCATCGGCAAGAAAGTCGCGATGAAGGTGCTGCGTGCGGACTTGGCGCGCGACGCAGAGGTCACCGAGCGCTTCTTGAACGAAGCCAAGGCCGCCTCTTCCATCGGCAACGCGCACATCATCGACATCAGCGATTTCGGCCAGTTTCCGGACGGCGCTGCCTACTTCGTGATGGAGTATTTGAATGGGCAGCCGATGTCCAAGCTGGTCGAGGGCTCGCAACCCTTGCCCGTGCAACGCATCCTGCACCTGGCCCGGCAAATCGCTGAAGGCCTGTCCGCGGCGCACGCGGCGAACATCGTTCATCGCGATCTGAAGCCGGACAACATCTTCTTGGTGGATCGCGGCGGCCAGCGTGATTTCGTCAAGATTTTGGACTTCGGCATCGCCAAGGTTTCTTCGTCTGCCGAGGGTTCGAAGCTCACGCGCGCCGGCGCGGTGTTCGGCACGCCGCACTACATGTCCCCCGAGCAGGCCGCGGGGCAACCGGTCGATCATCGCGGCGACATCTATTCCTTCGGGGTGATTTTGTACGAGCTCGCGAGCGGCCGTTTGCCGTTCGACGCCGACAACTTCATGGGCATCCTCACCCAGCACATGTACAAAGCGCCGGTTCCGATCCGCGCGTTGGTGCCCGTGCCGCAGGACGTACCTCCCGGGCTCGAAGCGATCATCCTCAAGTGTCTGTCGAAGCGGGCCGAGCATCGCTATCAATCGATGCAGGAGCTGATCCTGGAATTCGACACGATGGCGGCTGGCGGCGTGCCCGATGCGGTCCCGGAAATGATGGCGCGCTCGGGCGGCTTCAACGTGCCGGTCGACTACTTCAAAAAGGGGCAAATGCCCCAGCCCGTGCCGGCAACGCCGTCGCTACACCCACGAGCTCGGCGCAGCCGCTGGCCAGTGTACGCGGGAGTCGCGGGCGTGCTCGCGGCAATTGGCATCGTGGTGGGCATCTTCGCCAAGAGCGGCAGCAGCGCCGCGTTGCAAACGTCGCAGACCTCGCTGACTGCTGAAAATACGGCGAACAAGGCCATCGACCCGAGCGCCGCAGCGCTCGCTGCGCCGGCTGCTCCTGCTGCACCCGCAGTCGCCAGCAAACAGGTGCTACTCGCTGCGGTACCGATCGACGCGCACGTGTTTCGCGATGCCGAAGACCTCGGCCAAAGCCCGGTGATGGTCACCGTCGACGATGGTCACACCGTCGATCTAGAAATTCGTCGCGAGGGCTACGCGACGTCCAAGGTCACGCTCGACGGCAGCAAGACGCGCGAAGTCGTGAAGCTCGATAAGGCTATCGCGCGAGCGGGCGCAGCCGTGTATCACCCACCGCCGCAGCCGGTTGCCAAGAAGGCCGACGCCAGCCCACCTGTGCGAAAACCCAAGTCGTCGATCGGCGGCAGCGAGATCGTGAATCCCTGGGGCAACTAGCGCCGTACCGCGAACTGCAGCGGTGGGGCCTCACCCCGTCAGGTGTTTTGGAAATCGCGGTGTGCCGCAGCATCGACGGCATGCAGCGAAGCCGTGAATCCGCGGCGCAACTAGGCTAAACCACTGCGGGTGTCCGACACCGAACGCCTCAACCGCAACATCCCGAGTGAAGTACGAGAGCTGTGCACGCGCTTGCGTGAGGGCGGCTTCCGCTCGTGGATCGTCGGAGGCTGCGTCCGAGATGAGCTTCTCTCACAGCTCGACGGCAAGACCGACGCGGACTTTCGCGGTGATTGGGACATCGCGACGTCGGCGCGGCCAGAGCAGGTTCAAAAGCTGTTTCGCCGCGTGATTCCGACGGGCATTCAGCACGGCACCGTGACCGTGATGATGAAGCAGACCGGATACGAGGTCACCACCCTCAGGGGTGAAACAGAATACAGCGACGGTCGCCGCCCGGACTCGGTATACTTCGTCGACGACATCAAGGACGATTTGGCGCGTCGTGACTTCACGATCAACGCGGTCGCCTACGATCCGCTGGAAGATCGCCTGATCGATCCGTTCGATGGCGTCGCCGATTTGCGCGCTCGCGTGTTACGCGCGGTCGGTGATCCGGCGCTGCGCTTCGGGGAAGACGGGCTGCGCGTGCTGCGCGCAGCCCGCTTCGTCGCCACGCTCGAGGTGACGCTCGAATCCAAGACCGCGAGCGCGATCGTGCCGTCGCTCGGCAGCTACCGCAAAGTGAGCGCCGAGCGCGTGCGCGACGAATGGCTGAAGACGACCAAGGCCAAACAACCGAGCCGCGCCTTCGAGGTCATGAAGGACCACGGTCTGCTCGCGATCAGCGCGCCGGAGCTGATGGAGTCGGTGGGCTGCGAGCAAAATCGCTATCACGCCTACGACGTCTGGGGCCACGCCATGCGCTGCCTCGACAACTGCCCGAAGCACCCGATCTTGCGCATTGCCGGGCTGCTGCACGACGTGGGCAAGCCGCGGACGCGCGCGTTCAGCGACAAAACCGACGACTACACGTTCTACGAGCACGAGCGCATTGGCGCCGAAATGGCCGGGCCCATGCTCGAACGGCTACGCTTCTCGAACGACGAACGCGAGCGCATCGTGGCACTCGTACGCCATCATTTGATTTGTTACGACGGTACCTGGAGCGACGCCGCCGTGCGTCGCTGGGTGCGGCGCGTTTCGCCGGAATTGGTCGACGACCTGTACGCCTTGAGCGAGGCCGACGTACAATCCAAAGGGCGAGACTGCGCGCCCGATCTCGAGCACATCGCGAAACTCAAAGCCCACGTCGCCAAAGTGATCGCCCAAGGCGCGGCCTTCAACGTCAAAGATCTGGCCATCGACGGTGGCACGCTGATCAAGGAGCTCGGCATCAAGCCAGGCCCAGACATCGGGCGCGTGCTGCGCGCACTGCTGGAAGAAGTCGTCGAAGAGCCGACTCTGAACAACCGAGAAACTCTGCTCACCCGCGCGCGCGAACTGCTCGCCAGCTGATATTCAATGACTAACGCGCCGATTGCCACGAACGAAGCGCGCCAACGCTTGGATTTGGTCCATGGCAGCTTTCATCGCCTGACGGGGCGCTACCTGGTTGCTCCGAAACCCGATCTCGATCTCTGGGAAGCGACCTGGGCCGCGCCACGGGTGATCGTCGCGCACGGGACCGAAGAAGATCCGATCTTCTTCTACGGCAACCAACTCGCGCTCAGCTTGTTCGAGTTCGAGTTTGCGGCCTTCACTCAGCTCCCCTCACGCTATTCGGCGGAGGCCATGCTGCGCGAGAAGCGAGAGGCAGTACTCGATCAAGTGCGCAAGCACGGCTACGTCGATGACTACTCGGGTGTCCGCATTTCCTCGTCCGGGCGGCGCTTTCGCATCGAACAGACGACCATCTGGGACGTGCTCGATGAAGCCGGAAAACGGCATGGTCAGGCAGCCACGTTCGAGCGTTGGGTGCCATTGCCGGAGAAAGCACCCGACGCGATCTGAGCAACGCGCGGCAGGCCCTTTGCTGCCATAGAGCTCTCTCGGAGTTTGAACCGCCGAGCCGCAGAGGCCGCAGAGATCTGAGGGAGATTTTTTGGGGGGCGCGTTGGGCGTCGGAGCTGCGCGTGATCTACGACGCGGCGACATGCTGAGTAACCCCCAAATCTCTGCTCCTTCAGATCTCTGCGGCCTCTGCGGCTCGGCGGTCCATCTCTCTGCTGCCCCATCAGCGCCGCCGATGGTCGTGGCGCTCAACCGTGACTGAGACGGACATTGCTGATCGCCGCAACTCGACGCCGAAGGCTGGGACGGTTGTGTCGTGAAGCGTGACCATCAATCCCCCAAACTCTCGGCAGCGGCGTTGTGGCGTGGGTACGTCGTGAGACGTGAAATTTCTCGTGCGAGCGTGCGCATCGGTGCAGGTCGATGCGGAGACGAGCGGTGGACGCGAAGCGGCTTTTGGTCGATAACCGCTGAGAGTCTAAGCCTCGATGAAGCGCGGGATCTGGTGGGCGTTTTTTTTGGTCTGCGGCTCTGCGTCCGCGCAAGAAGGCGCTCATCTTCAGTACGTCGCGCCGACCGAATGCCCGAGTGAGCAGCAGTTCCGTGAGCTGGTGCGCGCGCGTTTGCTCGGCGATCCGCACGCCAATGAGTCAGCGTGGAAAGAGAGCGGCGACGGCGCGGTGAGTGTCGAGGTGCGGTTGGATCCTGCTCACCAGCGAGCCACTCTGGTGCTGCAAGAGCCCAACCTTCCGCCGGTCGAGCGCGTCGTCACGGGGGATTCGTGCGAGGAGTTGGTTTCCGGCTTGGCGTTGATCACCGCCCTCGCTTTCGGCTCCGGTCGAGACGCGCCGTCAGCGACCGACATGACGATCGCCGAGCCCGCAACGGCCGCGACCGTGAATCCGCAACCGCCGGCAACCGTCTCCGCAACGCCGCCGGCCGCGCGCGGTGAACCCGCTCGTGACTCTGCCCCGCCCGCGCGCTCTGCGCCGCTGGCCGTCGAACTCGGTGCGGGCGCGTGGATGAATAGCTGGGCAGCTCCGAGCGTAATGTGGGGCGGAGATGTGTTCGCACGCTTGGCGCCCAGAGCTCAGCGGGGTTGGTCGTTGCGCGTCGCGGGACTGTATGGCGTCGATTCGTCGTACGTCGGGGATCGCTTGGCGGAATTTCGGTTCATTGGCGGACGAGCAGAGGGGTGTCCGCTCACCCAGAGCTATTACGGCCAGCGGCTCACGGGCGAAGTGTGCCTCGCATTGGAAATGGGCGCCCTGCGCGGGAGCGGGCAAGCATCTTCGGCTTTGCTCGAAGGGGCATCGGACACGGTGTTCGCGGCGACCGCGCTAGCGACCGGCCGACTTCGGGTCCGGATCGGGCAACGAATCTTCTTCGAGAGCCAAGCCGACCTGGGCGTGCCGCTGTTGCATCACGAATTCGTGTTCGATGAGCCGAGGGAGCGGATTTTTCAAACTCCGAGCGTTGGATATTCGACGCGCTTGGGCCTGGGCGTGCAGTTTCTGTGATCCCGCGCGACGCCCCGCTGGATACATGGGGAGGGCGAAATTTCCTGAGCCATGCAGCAACCTGCGCTTCGATTGGTCAAACCCGAGGAGGACGAGCCTGCTGACGCAGTGCAGACTCTCTTGCAGCGCCATTTCGAGGGCGTTTGGCGGCTGCTGCGACGTTTGGGCTTGCCCCCCGCGGATGCTGATGACGCGGCACAGCAAGTGTTCATCATTGCTTGCACGCGTTTTGCGGCGATTCAGCCGGGTAGCGAGCGCGCATTCCTGTTTGGCTGTGCGCTGAAGCTCGCGAGCAAGTGGCGCGCTTCCCAGCAACGGCTCGTTCAACCCACCGCCACCGGCGAGCTCGACTACGCCGACGACGACGTTCCATCGGTCGAGGAGCTGGTCGATCAAAATCGCGCGCGGGCGCTGCTCGACGTCGTTTTGAAGAGCATGCCCAGCGAATTGCGCACCGTATTCGTGTTGTTCGAGCTGGAAGAGTTCAGCTCGCACGAGATCGCCGCCTTGCTCGGCATCCCGCGCGGCACCGCAACCTCACGCCTGCGTCGCGCGCGCGAAGACTTTGCAAAGCGGTTGAGCCGCCTCGAGAGCCGGCTCCGATTCCGAGGCACAGTGGCATGACCGATCCCGAACGTTTGTCGAAGGCCTCCGGCGATTCGCTGGCCGCGCTCTTGCTACGAGCCGGCGCACGCGAAAAGCCGTCGACGGCGGTGTTCCATCGCACTTCGCAGGCCATGGCCGCCGCAGCCGCAGCCGTCAGCGCCGTCGCAGCCACAAAAGGCGCGGCAAATGCCGCAGCCGCGACGCTGGGGACCACCGCCTCCACGGGCGCAAAGATCGGGATCGGCGCCGTCGCGCAATGGGTCGCCATCGGTGCAGTGGGCGGCGCCGTGGCCATGTCTTCGCTGCATGTGCTGAGCGCCGAGCGTCGGACGCAGCACACCCAGGCAAGTGCAACGACGACCACGAGGGGCGTCGCTTCGAAGCCGAGCCAGCAGTCATCTCGAGCTGCAGCAAGCGTCGCGCCGCCCGTTGATTCGAGCGACGCGAAACCACCTGAGCCAATGAACCTCGTCGAAGCGCAAAAAGCGCGCAACGCCGAACCTGCGCTCGTCGAGCCGATCAGGCCCGAAGTGCCCGAGCGCACCGAGAGCGCGTTGCTCGCAGCTGAAGTGCGCTTCGTGGATCAAGGCCGTGGCGCGCTGCAGCGCGCCGCATTCGCTCAGGCAATCGATCAGCTCGCCCCCTATGAGCAGCTCTTCCCGCGTCAGCAATTGCTCACCGAAGTCCTATTTTTACGCATGGAATCGTTCAAGCGCTTGGGGAACGTCGAGCGAGCGCGGGCGCTTGCCGCCCGCTTGCTCACGCTCGGTGTCGTAGGCCGACAAGCGGCGCAGGCGCGCGAAGTGCTCGGGCAGTAGCGCGCCGTTCGCGCGCGCGGTCGATTTCTTGATCCCGCGGCGAGCGGCACCGGATTACTGCGGAGACCAACGAGGAGCTCATGATTCAACGCCCACAACTCGTGTTGCTAGCCGCTTCCCTACTTTGCGCGTGCGGAAAAGTGTCGAGCCTCGGCCACGGCAAGGACTCAACGAATGACAGCGCCAACGGCGGGAGCGGCGGCGCTGCCCTGGTCGACGGGTCACCGGGTGGCAGCTCGTTCGGCGGCCGCAGCAATGGCGGCAACGGCGGCGCTTCGACTTCGGGCGGCGGCACTGCGGGTAGCGGGCTCGGTGGCATGGGTGGTCGCGTCGTCGATCCCGAGTGCGTATCGGCCGTTCGAGTCGATGGCAACCTCCAAGTCAGCTCGGGCAGCAATACCACGCGACTCGTCAACGAGGTCACCGGTGACGTGACGATTGACTCTGAAACTGCGGATTTGCCGCAGCTCCGTTGTCTGGAGACCGTGGGCAACAACCTGGATGTTCGCATCGGCAGTGGTGATTTGAGCGCGCTCGGCCGACTGCGCTCGGTCCACATCACCCTGACGATCCACGGCAACCACGACATGCGCGATCTATCGACTTTGAAGTCACTGACCTCGATCGGCACGACGCTGACCTTGGAGGGCAACGACGGCCTGGTCAATCTCGACGGCCTAGAACATCTGGATGAACTGTTCGAGCTGCACATTCGCAGCAATCCAAAGCTCGAGAATCTGAACGCGCTCGCAAGCGTGACCTCTCGCGGCGGCAACGTCGAGATCGCCCACAATGCCTCGCTGGTCGACATCTCCGGCCTGCAGCGGTTCGCCAAGGTGAACAAGCTCGAGATCGTCGACAACCCCATACTTCGCAGCTTGGACGGTCTGAACGGCCTGACCAACGTCGTCGGGACGATCGACGTCTCCGAGAACGCTGCGCTGAACAACATCGACGGGCTCCTCGGCGTGAAGTCCGCAAACGAAGTGGAGATCACGAGCAACCCGGCTTTGCCTGATCTGGCGGGACTTTCCAACCTGGAGACGACCCACTCGATTACGTTGAGCGGCAACACAGCGCTCGAGAACATCGATGCGCTGCGAACTTCACTCACCTCGCTCGACAGCTTCTACCTGGACGGATCGCCGAAAGTGACGAACCTGGAGGGACTGAGCAACCTCATCACCATGTACGGACTCGACCTCGGCGCGAGCGGCATCAACTCCTTGCATGGGCTCCGCAATCTCACGCAAATCGATACGCTCAACATCGGTTACGTCAGAATCACGGACCTCTCGGGGCTCGGCAAACTCGTCATCAAGAGCCACCTCAACATCATCGAAGCGAATGAACTGGTGAACCTCCGCGGGCTCGCGGGGTTCGATTCAATCGGCACCTTCAGGCTCGACAGCAATGCAAAGCTGGCCGACCTCTCGGATCTCACGGCGCTGCAATCAGTCGGCTTGCTCTCGATTAGCGGGAACCCAATGCTCACGAGCCTCGCTGGGCTAGAAAACCTCGAAACAATCGCTGCACTCGTCGTCACCGACTCGGCGCTGACCGATCTCACACCGCTCGCAGGCCTGCAAAGCTTGAACGACGCAAACATCGAGCGAAATCCGAACCTTTCGAACTGTGAGGCCGAGGCGTTCATCAAGCGCACCGGCACGGCGAGCGCCAACCTCGCCGACAACGGGCCCTGCAACTAAGGGACCGCGAATCAGCGCGGGCGCGCTTTGCTACAGCTTGCGCCGAGCGCAAACCCACTTGGGGGGGATTTTTTCAGCCGCTGCTCAGTGGCTGCGTCGAAGCGCCCGGTTTCGGTGATCGCGTCGTCCTTGTGATTGCGATTCCAAAGCTTTTGGAACGCGAGCACGTCCGTGGCAGTGCGCGTCTGCGACGCGGACTTGTAGTCGAAGTGCACGCGATCAGAGGCGCCGAGCCATTTGAATTCTTGTGCTTCCAGCGCGGGCCGCCAGGTTCCGGCTTCTTTGATGTCGAGCGCGGTCCCGATCTCGTGGTTGCTTTCACCTGGCTTGGTCGCCATTTGCACGCCACAGATCTTGCTCAGCGACCAATGTGAAACCAAATACTGCTGAGCCACGGTGCGAAGCGCGCTGTTGATGGTCATCGTTTGGCTCTTCTTGGAGTCCAACGCGCGCAGCAAATGATCGCGCGCGCCGAGATCCAAGTAGCCGTACACATTGGGCGCCATCACCAAATTTGGGCGCTTCGGCAGCGGCACGAATTCGTTCGGTTTCATGCAACGCGCTTGCTCGATGATTTGCCGACTGAGCCCGTCCACGCTCTCGGTCGAACAGCTGCCCATCGCCGCTTCTTGCACGGTCGCAAAATGCTTGGGGGGCGCGGGCTTCGACGGAGCCGGCTCTTCGCTCCCTGTTTCGTCTTCGAATCCGGGAGGTAATGCGGCGCCCGGCGCGGGCGCCTCACCCGCTGCAATCTCGGGCACGACCTGATTGGGCTGCTCGAGCGAATGCCCAGCGTCGCTGCTCGGTTCGCCGAGCTCAGCCGCATCCTCGTCTCCCTCGCCGGGAAACTGCGTCGGGGCCGACGAAGGCGCGCGCTGCACGGCAATCACCCCGAGCTGCGGCTGCCCACGCCCCTGACCGCCCCAGACGATGAAATAGACGCTCGCCGCGATCACCAACGACGGCGCGACAAACGCTACTGCCAGGAGCAACCTCTGTCGCAACCCCGTGGGCTTCGGTCGCCCCCAATCGTGCGTTGGGATCGGGATCCAGTCCGGGATCGGTACGTCATCGCGAATCGACGGCCTGCTCGCCGCGCGCTCGCGCTGCACCGTCTGCGCGCCGCTCGGACTGTCCCCGAGTGACGCACCCGGGGTGGGGATATCAGGGATCTCATCCCCGGGTGCCTCGCCCGCTCCTTCCTGGCTCGAGGGGGAGACGGATTCGCCGGGCGGATCGGGTCGGTCGACCTCGTCGGGCAGCGGGGCGTCGTCCGGCATTGGCGATGCCGCGAGTAGCGCGGACAGCACAGAGGAGCAACCACGGTTCGCGTGAACACAAAGCAGAACAGGCTGGATCCGAGGGACCCAGCCTGTTCGCGCCGCGCTGAGCGGCTTTGCTGCTATCCGCGGCTCAGGTGCCCGCGGGCTTCGGCGCGCCGAAGATGCTCGCGGGGCGGCGCTTTTCCACCTTGTCCTTGCGCTTGTCGGCGTAAGACGGGATGACCACGCGCTGGCGGGTGGGCAATTCACGGCCTTCGAGTGCGGCGCTGATCTCCTCGGCATCGAGCGTTTCACGCTCGAGCAGAGAGTGGGCGAGACGCTCGAGCTTGTCGCGATTTTCCATCACGACTTGCTTGGCGACGGCGTACTGCGCTTCCACGATGCGGCGCACCTCTTCGTCGATTTCACGCGCCGTATCTTCCGCGTAGTCTGCGCGACGCGAAGTCATCTCGCGGCCGAGGAACACATTCTCCTCGTTTTCGCCGTAGGCCACGGGACCGAGCTTGGAGGTCATGCCCAGCTCGCACACCATGGAGTGGGCCAAGCGGGTGGCGCGCTTGATGTCGTCCGAAGCGCCGGTGGTGATCTCGCCGAAGATGACCTCTTCCGCGACGCGACCGCCGAGAGCCATGGCGATGCGCGCCAGCATTTGCCCCTTGGTCATCAAGTGACGATCCTCAACCGGGAGGAACATCGTCACGCCCAAGGCTGCGCCGCGGGGAATGATGGAGACCTTGTGCACCGCGTCGTTACCGGCAACGAGCTTACCGACGATGGTGTGACCGGATTCGTGCCAGGCCGCGGTGCGGCGCTCTTCGGCACTCATCACCATGGAGCGGCGTTCGGTGCCCATCAGGACTTTGTCCTTGGCGAGCTCGAAGTCCTCCATCGTGACGGCTTCTTTGTCCTGACGGGCCGCCAAGAGCGCGGCTTCGTTGACCAGGTTCTCCAAATCCGCACCGACGAAGCCCGGCGTGCCAGCAGCGATGATGCCGAGTTGCACATCACCCGACAACGGCACCTTCTTGGTGTGCACGGCGAGGATGCCTTCACGGCCACGGATGTCCGGACGCGGCACGGTGATGCGGCGGTCGAAACGACCGGGGCGCAAGATTGCGGGATCGAGCACATCCGGGCGATTGGTGGCTGCGATGATGATCACGCCTTCATTCGACTCGAAGCCGTCCATCTCGACGAGCAATTGGTTCAGCGTTTGCTCGCGCTCGTCGTGGCCGCCGCCCAGGCCGGCGCCGCGATGACGACCAACGGCGTCGATTTCATCGATGAAGATGATGCACGGCGCGTGCTTCTTGCCTTGCTCGAACAGGTCGCGCACGCGGCTGGCACCGACGCCTACGAACATCTCCACGAAATCAGAGCCGGAGATGCTGAAGAAGGGCACCCCGGCTTCACCCGCGATCGCGCGGGCGAGCAAGGTCTTGCCCGTGCCGGGCGGACCCATCATGAGCACACCCTTGGGGATGCGCCCACCGAGCCGCTGGAACTTCTTCGGGTCCTTGAGGAAGGCGATGATCTCTTCGACCTCGTCCTTGGCCTCGTCGATACCGGCGACGTCCGCGAACGTGATCTTGTTCTGCGACTCGCTCAGCAAGCGCGCGCGGCTCTTGCCAAAGCTCATCGCCTTACCGCCACCTGCCTGCAGCTGACGCATGAACAGGTAGAACATGACGATCACGAACACCATCGGCAGAACGATGGTGAGCACCGGCGTCAGGAACGGGCTGCCCTCGTCCTTCTGGTACGTCACCTTCACGCCGTGCGCGATCAGGTCTTGAGCGTTGTCTTCGGCAGGACCGACGGTGCGACCCCGAGCCGGAGCACCCTTGGCGTTCGGGTCTTTGATCTGGAACGTGTACTCACGATCCTTGATGTCGACCTCTTCGATGTGCTTGGCGTCGCGCGGGGCCATGGCGAGCGCCTTGAATTCACTGTACGGGAGGTCCGGGCTCCTCGGATTCTCGGGATTTAGGAATTGCCAAATCGCGAGAAAGGCGACGATCAGGACGACCCACAGCAGCAGGGTCTTGTGCGGTTGTTTCACTTAAAAACCTCGGAGACTCGTGCCTAAGACTTCTTGGAGCATGCCACCCGAACGGCCAAACGTCGATTCCAGAGTAGCCATGCTTCCCACAATGTTTTGTGAGGCCATTTGGGCTGAATCGTAAGTGGCTGAGCGATTTGTTCGGGAAACCTCGGAAAACACCCGAAACATTCGAGGCACGGGTCGCAGATTCGCGTCTGCCTCGGGTGCACGGAAATTTCGGCTAGCTGCGTCAGCGTTTTCGCGGCCGAAGCGGGGCCGCGCCGAGAATGGGTCGGAGAGTTGCGGAATCCAGACTGAGCTCGCGCCCATTGGACAAGCTCACCCTCGCCGCGCGCTGCCCGAAGGCTCGAGCACGCCCGACCAATTGACGTTGCGCACGATTGAGCAAGAGCGCAACGCCATGCTCGTCAGTAAGCGCGCCCAGATCGGCGTCTTGCCCACCTTCACCGAGTGCGTCCGCCAGTGCGCACAA
>DASQCO010000126.1:0-12697 GCA_035634635.1 Polyangiaceae bacterium | reverse complement strand
CCGCGCTTGCAGCAGATCGCGATCTTGGTCGGCGCGTTGGCGTCCGCGTTGTTGCTCGGTCCGATCCTGCTCAAGCTCAACGACGCAGCCACGGTTTACGTCACCCCGGTGAGCTTCGAGCACGTCGCTCAGCCAACGCCGCTCTCTGTGGAACGCTTCAGCGCGCTGCCCAAGTATGAAGCCGAGCAGCCCCAGGAAAAGGCGGAATATCGACTGCTCTCGCTGGCAAAAGCCGAAGGCGGCTTGCTGCCCGGCGAATACTTGGTCGAACCCCAAACGCGCGCCCCGGTGCTCGCCGTTCGCCGCACGTTCGACGCCGATTTGCGAACGAACGTCTCCGCGCTGACGCAAAAGGAAAAGCTCGAGGGACCGCAAGCGAGCAGCGACACGCGCGAGTTCTTCGTCTGGCAAAAGACCGACAGCGTGAAGGGCCAACCAGGCAAATATTTGGTCGCCCCGGATGGCCAGGCCGCGTACCTGATCGATCCTGGCATCAACGGCACGCACCGCGAGCGCCCCGACGGCTCGCGCGTGACCAAGTTCAACGCGCCCAAAGCGACGCTCATTTCGTACATCATCAAGGGCATCCTCAATCAGCAACTGCCGTGGGCGCTCGTGCTACTGGGTGTAATGATCGCAGTCGTGCTCGAGCTGAGCGGCATTCCTTCGCTGGCGTTCGCGGTCGGCGTGTACTTGCCACTGTCTTCGACCACGCCCATCTTGGTCGGTGGCCTCTTGCGCGGCGTGGTCGACTGGTACCTGCGGCGCAAGAACGCTGGGCAGAATCTGAGCGAGGAAGAGCTCACTGCGGAAGGTGACAAGAGTCCGGGTGTGCTCCTGGCCTCGGGCTACATTGCAGGCGGCGCGATCGCCGGCATCGTGATTGCGTTCGTGGCCGGCGTGCTCAGCAACACCAATCGCGCACTCGAGCATTGGGCCAGCGCGCACAATCCGTTTTTCGAAGGTGAACATTCGGATGTGCTGTCGATGCTGCCGTTCTTGCTCATTGCGCTCGTGCTCTGGGGCGTCGGTCGCGAGCTCTGGCTCAAACCGGAGCCTTCGACGAAACGGGCGTAGTCGTTCGTTACTTGCTTGGAAAGCGCGGCCACTTCGCACTAGCCTGCGCCGGGCATGCACACCGCCCGCCTCCGCACCCGCTCGTTCCGTCGCTTGCTCAAAACCGCCACGCTACCGCTCGGTATCGCAGCGCTCAGCAACTGCGGCGGTACGGCGCCGGCCCCTTCGGTCGCGACGCCCCCACCTGCGCCGGCACTCTCGGCGAATGTCAGTGCCGCGCCGAGCAAACCAGTCGTCAACGTCACACTAGCGAGCGTCGGCCTCGACCCACTGGCGATCGATCGCAGCCAAGACCCGTGCACGGATTTCTACCAGTATGCCTGCGGCAATTGGCTCAAAACGGTGCAAATCCCCGCGGATGAGCCGGCGTGGTCGCGCTCGTTCAACGAAATTCAAAAGCGCAACGAGCTCGAGCTCAAGCGCATTTTGGAAGAAGCCGCGAAGCCCGGCGCCGCCGATCCCGTGACGCAAAAGCTGGGCGCGTTCTACGGCGCCTGCATGGACGAAGCCGCTGTGGACAAGGCCGGCGTTCAGCCAATCCGCGCGCTGCTCGACCGCGCCGCGAGCGTGCGAGACGCGAAGAGCTTGTCCGCAGTGGTGACCGAATTGCACGCGGTCGGCATCAACCCGCTCTTCGACACCTCACCGACGCAAGACGCGGACGACGCCACGCGCTGGATCGCCAACCTCGATCAAGGCGGCCTCGGCTTGCCCGACCGCGACTACTACCTGCGCGACGACGAAAATTCGAAGAAGCTGCTCGCGACCTATCACGACCATATCGCTCGCATGCTGGTGCTCGCGGGCATCCCAGAAAAGCGCGCTGCCGCGGCAGCAACCGATATCCTCGCGCTCGAGACCGAGCTCGCCAAAATCTCGAAGACCAAGGTGGAACGCCGCGATCCCAAAGGCATGTTCAATCGCCTCAACCGCGCAGGCGTCGCCAAAGCGTTGCCCGCGTTCGATTGGGACGGCTATTGGAAAGGCCTCGGTTTTCCGGCGATCCAGGAGATCTCCGTCACTGCGCCGAAGTTCTTCGAGGGTCTGCAAACGCTGGTCACCGCGACCAAGCCCGCGGTTTGGCAGAGCTACCTCAAGTGGCAGATCGTGCGCAGCACGGCGTCGCTGTTGTCGAAGCCGTTCGTGGACGAGCGCTTCCGCATGCAACAGGCCCTCACTGGGCAACCCGAGCTCCCTCCGCGCTGGCGCCGCTGCGTGCACGCTACGGACGCCTCACTCGGCGATCTGTTGGCACAACCATACGTCAAAGATCACTTTCCCGGTGACAGCAAGCAATCCGCGCAAACCATGGTCTCCGCGATCAGCACCGCGATGGGCTCGGATCTCGACGCGCTGGATTGGATGGACGCGGAAACGCGCACGCGCGCGCACGAAAAGCTCGCGTCGCTCGCTTACCTCGTTGGCTATCCCGAAAAGTGGAAGGCCTACGATTTTGCGGTGGATGCCAAGAGCTACGCGCAAAACGTGGGCCGCTCGCGCAACTACGAACTCAAGCGCGAGCTGGCCAAGATCGGCAAACCGGTGGATCGCACCGAGTGGCAAATGACCGCGCCCACCGTGAACGCGTACTACGATCCCCAACGCAACCAGATGGTGTTCCCCGCGGGCATCCTGCAACCGCCGTTTTACGGCATCAATCAAAGCCTGCCCGTGAACGCCGGTGCGATCGGCATGGTCGTCGGACACGAACTCACGCACGGCTTCGACGACGAAGGCTCGCAATTCGACGCCAAGGGCAACCTCAAGAGCTGGTGGACGTCCATCGCGAGCGACAAATTCAAAGCCAAGATCTCGTGCGTCGAAAAGCAATACAGCGCATACGAAGCATTGCCCGGCCTGCACGTGAACGGCGCGCTGACCCTCGGCGAAAACATCGCCGACAACGGCGGGCTCAAGCTCGCCTTCGAGGCCTATCGCGCCCTGCGCAAGAACGCGAAAGAAGCCGTCGTCGCCGACGGCATGACCGAAGATCAGCAATTCTTCCTAGGCTTCGCCCAGAGTTGGTGCTCCGTGTATCGCCCAGACTTCGAACGCATGGTCGTCCAAACCAACCCTCACTCCCCCCCGCGCTTCCGCGTCCGCGGCCCCCTCACCAACACCCCCCAATTCGCCGAAGCCTTCTCCTGCAAACAAGGCACGCCCATGCACCCCCAGAACACCTGCTCGGTCTGGTAACGGCACGGACTTCGCGGACGATCGAGAAAGAAGAGAGATTAACCGCCGAGCCGCAGAGGCCGCAGAGCATCAACAGCGGCCCATGGGAACGAATCGCACCACGGACCCCAATGAAATTTTGGGGTTCGCGATGGGGGCACAGCGCGGGCTATCGACGTCATGTCGTGCCTAGACGTTTCCAATGACGGCATCGGCAACTCATGGCGAACCACCAAATCTCCTCTGGGCTCTGCGGCCTCTGCGGCTCGGCGGTTTAAACTCAGGGAGCGCTCAGAGAGCTCTCGAGTTTCAATCAGAGATCCGTCGTAGGCCCCACGCGCCACAACGTGACGCGACGGGAACACGGCGCGTTGAGAGGTGCGATGCTGGAGCGCGGGCGCCCCACTCTCGAGGGTTAGTGTTTGGCGGGTTTGTGCGTGTCCAGGGTGAGGCCGCGGTGTTCGAGGAGGGGGGCGATGTCGGGGGGGTGGCCGTAGAAGTCTTGGAAGAGTTTGGAGGGTTCTTCGGTGCGGCCGCGGGAGAGCACTTTGGCGCGGAGGAGATCGCCGTTTTCGCGTTTGAGGCCGCCGTGGGCGTGCACCCAGCTTTCGGTGTCGCGCGCGAGCACGTCACTCCACAGGTAGGCGTAGTAGCCGGCGCCGTATCCGCCCGAGAAGACGTGGAGGAAGTAGGGGCTGTGGTAGCGCGGTGGCACGGCCGCGAAGTCGACGCCTGCGGCTTTGAGCGCCGCTTCTTCGAAGTGCATCACTTGCTCCGCTGATTGCGGCAGCTTTTCCGGGTGGGCGGCGGGCACTTGGTGCCAAGTCTGATCCATGATCGCCGCTGCGATGTATTCGCTGGTGGCGAAACCTTGGTTGAACTTGCGGGCCGCGATCACTTGTTTCAAAAGTGCTGGCGGGATGGCCGCGCCGGTTTGGTAATGCTTCGCATAGTTTTCGATCACGGCTGGCTCGTCTGCCCACATCTCGTTGTATTGCGAGGGGAACTCCACGAAGTCCGGCGGAGTGTTGGTGCCCGCAAGCGATTGGTATTTCACCTTGGAGAATAGGCCGTGCAGCGCGTGGCCGAACTCGTGGAACAAGGTCGTGACCTCGTCGAACGTGAGCAGCGTGGGCTGGCCTTCGGCAGGCTTAGGGATATTCAGGTGATTGGCGATCACCGGTTTGGTTCCGAACAGCGTCGATTGGTCCAGGTACGCGTTCATCCACGCGCCGCCCTGTTTGTTGTCGCGCGCGTAGTAGTCGCAGAAAAATAGGCCAATTGGCGAGTTGTCGTAATCGAAGATTTCGAACGCGCGCACGTCACCGCGATAGAGCGGCAGGTCATGGCGCTCTTTGAAGGTGATGCCGTAAAACTGCGTGGCGGCGTAGAACACGCCGTCCAAAAGCACGCGGTTCAGCTCGAAGTACGGCTTGACCTGCGCTTCGTCGTACGCATAACGCGCTTGGCGCAGCTGTTCGGCGTAAAACGCCCAGTCCCACGCTTCGAGCTTGAACGGCTGAGTGTGCTGCGCTTTCGCTTGCTGATCGATCAGCGCTTGCAGATCGGCGGCCTCGCGTTTCGCCTTGGCGATCGCGGCCGGTGCGATGTCACCGAGTAGCTTGTTGACGGCGCTCGGTGTGCTCGCGGTTTCATCCTCCAACACGGACGAGGCGTAGTCCGAGTAGCCGAGCACCTTCGCACGCTCGGCGCGCAGACGGACGATCTGCAGGATGAGCGCTGTGGTGTCGGACGGACCACCGTTCGAGCGCGCGACCGATGCGCGAAAGATGCGCTCGCGCAGCGCGCGATTCTTCAATTGCGCGAGCGGCGGTTGTTGCGTGGTGTTCATCAGCGTGACCAGCCACTTGCCGCTCAAGTTGCGTGCCTTTGCGGCGGACGCGGCGGCGCCGATTTGTTCGGCGGAAAAGCCGTCGAGCTCGGCTGCGCTGTCGACCACCACGGCCCCGTTTTGGGTCGACTGCCGCACATTTTGCTGAAATTGCGTCGTGAGCGACGACAATTGGCCGTTGATCTGACGCAAGCGAGCCTTGTCGGCGTCCGAGCAATTGGCGCCCGCGCGCACGAACTGCAAATGCGTGCGCGAGAGGAGCTGCAGTGATTCGGGATCGAGGTGCAACGCTTCGCGACCGTCGAACAGCGCCTTCACTCGCGCGAACAGCTTCGGGTCGAGGAAGATTGCATCTTGGTGCTCGGACAATTTGGGCGCGATGTCCCGCGCGATGGCGTCCAGCTCGTCGTTGGTGTTCGCCCCCTGCAGGTTGAAGAACACGTTCGAAACGCGGTACAAAATCCGACCCGAGCGCTCCAGCGCGACGATCGTGTTCTCGAAGCTCGGCGCAGCCGAGTCGTTGGCGATGGCCGTGACCTCACGACGCTGTTCGGCCATTCCCGCCTCGAACGCGGGCCGGTAGGTCGCGTCCGTGATCTTGTCGAAGGGCGGCATTTCGTAGGGCAACGTACTCGGCTGCAGGAACGGGTTCGGCGCCGGCGTTGGGGTCGTTGGTGGTGCTGATGCGGACGAAGTTTTCGCCCCGGTCGTGGGAGTGGGCAAGACTTTAGCCTCCGGTTTTTGCGCGGCGTTCACACAAGCAGTTAAGACCAAAGCTAGCGAGACACCAATCAAACTCTGCGATGCGTTCATGACCCTCGGTGATCTGAGCCCGCGTTTGTGAGCGACGTCAATCGCGCCTCGGATTATGCTGACGGACATGTCAGTGTCGAACCCGCGGACGGCTTTGGGATGGGCGTTTCTCGTAATGCTGGCGGCCTGTGAGCCCAAGGCAACCGGCGAGCAGCCAGCGCCGCTCGCACCGGTGGCAAAGGCCCCACCTGCACCCGAACCCGCACCGAAAGCCGCTGACGCGGCGGACTACGGTCGTGTTTCGCGCTTGGACTTCAATCGCCTCGCGGTGGAGCACAATCTGCCCTTCTTCTGGCGCACGGACCTGAACGCGGACGGGACATTGCAACCGAACGAGTTCGCGCTCACCTGGAGCCACAGCGCGCACGCCCGCTCGGAGTTCGTGGATGACCGGGCGCAGTTCACACCGGCGTTCCACGCGCTCTACGAACAATTGCTGAAACCCGACACGGTGAGCGGTCTGTCGTCGGACGAACTCGAACGCCGCGCGATGGTCCGCCTCGAACTCGCACAAGGCCGAACGACGTTGGTCGAGAGCGACTTCTCGAAGCAACCCGATGCCGACAAGAAGCTCGTGAGTCACTTGCTGCGCGTCGCAACGGCCATCGAGCAAATCTACGCGCAACAAAAAGGAACCGCAGGTCTCGAGGAGAAGCTCGACGCGAGCGATCCCGCAAGCGCCGCGTTGTTCTTCCGCAACCAAGGCCCCGAGTGTGCCGCGCCCAAGACCGAACGCGACCCGCATTGTCACGCCCTGCCGCTGGTTCAAAAGCCGGTGTCCGGCTTGTATCCCGCAGAAATTCAGGGCGATCCCAAGTTCTGCGAACTGCTGAGCAAGCAGAAGAACAAAGCCGATCTGCTCGGTCACTTCGCCGTCGTCGTGAAGGGCGAGACGCCCGGCACGTTCCAAGCGGTGCCGTACTCGAAAGCCTACCCGACGCAGATGGCCGCGATCGCCACCGAACTCGACGCTGCCGCGCACGATCTGGGCGCGGAAGAGCCCGCGTTGAAGGAGTACCTGAGCGCCGCCGCGCAATCATTCCGTGACGACGATTGGGAGCGCGCCAATCGCGCCTGGGTGAAGATGGGCACGGACAACTCGAAGTACTACCTGCGCGTCGGTCCGGACGAAGTTTATTACGAGCCGTGCGCGTGGAAGGGCGGCTTTGCGCTGGCCTTCGCGCGCATCAATCCGGACTCCGTGGAATGGCGCAAGCGCCTCGAGCCGATCAAACAAGAGCTCGAGAATGATCTCGCGCGGCTCGCGGGCAAGCCCTACCAGGCGCGCAAAGTCGGCTTCAAATTGCCGGACTTCATCGATATCGTGCTCAATGCCGGCGACAACCGGCCGGCCATTGGTGCGACCGTGGGGCAATCGCTGCCCAATTGGGGTCCGGTTGCCGAAACCGGCGGGCGCACGGTGACGATGACCAACCTGTACACCGACGACGACAGCCTCAAGACGATGACCGAGAAGATGAGCTCGCTGTATTGCGCGAGCAGCATGAAACTGGCCGATCCGCGCCCGTCACTGATGGGCATCGTGCTCCACGAAGCCGCGCACAATCTCGGTCCCGCGCATGACTACAAAGTGAACGGCAAGGTCGACACGGCAATCTTCGGCGGGCCGCTCGCCTCCACCTTCGAAGAACTCAAGGCCCAAACTGCTGCTCTGTATCTGCCCGCAACGCTCGTCGATCGCCACCTCATCACCCAGCTAGAAGCAGACACGTCACACCTGCAAGAGGTCGCGTGGACGTTCGGTCACATCGCACAAGGCATGTACGACCCACAGGGCAAGCCCAAGAACTACAGCCAACTCGCGGCGATTCAACTCGGCAGCCTGACCGCGAGCGGCAGCGTCGAATGGAAAGCCAACGAACCCGCCGCCAACGGCACCGATCGCGGCTGCTACGAGGTTCACCTCGACAAGTGGAACGCGAGCGCCAGTGAACTTGCCAAGCAAGTCCTACAAATCAAGGGCCGCGGTGACAAAGCCGCCGCCGAAGCACTCAAGAAACGCTGGGTCGACGGCGAAGGCGCCTTCAAAACCCAACGCTCACTCATCGCCGATCGCTGGCTCCGCTCCCCCAAATCAACCTTCGTCTACTCGATCACAGGCCTCTGATCGTCGAGCCCTGAAGGAGAGTTGGCGCTCCCAATCCAGCAACGCACCTCACAGCGCGCCGAGTTCCGCTCGCTTCACGGCTCACACTTCGCGGCGCAGCGCGCTCAACGGACGACGTTGTGCACTCGGAGCGAGAGGATTGACCGCCGAGCCGCAGAGGCCGCAGAGATCAGAGAGAGGAGAGAGTTGGGTCCCCACGGCGCGCCGAGTTGATTCGAAGGAAGCCCAACTTCGACGTGCCAAGGAACCTCTCCGACGCTCATCGTGGCTCCGTTCACCGTCGTGAACGAGGGCGCCCCGTACCCGAAAGCGCGAACCCCAAAATCTCCCTCAGATCTCTGCGGCCTCTGCGGCTCGGCGGTTCAATCTCAGGGAGCTGCAATGAGACGTGAACGAGGACGACCCCACCGGCAAGCGCGAACCCCCAATCTCCCTCAGACCTCTGCGGCCTCTGCGGCTCGGCGGTTCAATCTCAGGGAGCCGCAATGAGACGGCCGCGGCTATAGGTAGGTAGCCGCCTGCAGCAGGGAGGCGCGGGCGTCGGGGCCGTTGGCTACTTTTTCGTGGGCGACGATGACGCGGACGAGGTTGGGGAGGTCGGCGTAGCGTTCGAAGTCGGCGCGTAGGGCTTTCTTGTCTTTGATGAGCATCAGCTTTGCGAGGCGCGAGACGCGCGGTCCGGGTGCGGAGCCCATCACGGTCGTGAACAGGAAACCGAGTGGGTCGCGTTTGCGGTCCATGTTGAACATGCAGTCGTTCAAGACCACACTCGTGCCGTCGCTGGACTTCACGATCAGCGCGCCTTCCGCCTTGTTGACGCCGTTCAACGTTTCGAGGCGCGCTACGTCGTCGTGCGGAAAATCTTCGTACACGGCGTCGACCGCGAGCATCTCTTCGACGCCCTTGCGTGAACCATTGGGCGCGAACACGCGCAGCGCTGGATAGCGTTGCTTGTACGCGGGCGCGTCTAAGCGATGAATCGCGTTGGGGACGATCAGGTAGGCCGGAGTTCCAAACCGCTCGAGCTCGGCCATTTGAGAGTCGTCGAGCGCGATCCCGTTGTGAATCAGCAATTTTCCATCGTTCAAACGCACGACGACCATGGTCCGTTTGAGCGACATGCCGGGCACCGAACCTTGCACCCAGAGCATGTTCTCGGAGAGGGTCACTAGCGCGCCGTGCGCGCGCACGTTCCATGCTCCAGATGCGTTCGCCATGTGGCGAGTAGAGCGAGTTTCCGAGCCCAGAGCAAGGCGGCCATATCTGCACGGACCGCTTCGAGAGTGCTCGATGCGCTCGACCAATGTCGTGTGAGTTGCTAATGCTCGTCGCATGAGCAAGCCGAAGCGAGTGTGGGAATGCGTGGCGTTTCTGTGCCTGACGGTGCTCGCCAATTGCTCGTCGCAACCGAAGCCATCCGCGACACCGAGCGCAACGAACGGCGCTCCAACGACGACCCCGCTGCCAGTGCTGACCCCATCCGGCGTGGTGAGCGCCACACCGCCCGCGGCGAGCGCAGCACCCGCCGCGGGCAAGATGTGCGGCGGCATCGCGGGCATTCGCTGCCCGGAAAAGCAGTTCTGTTCGTTTCCACCTGCAGCTCATTGCGGCGCCGCAGATATGTCCGGCACGTGCCAGCCCATCCCGGAAATGTGCACCATGGAACATGCACCCGTGTGCGGCTGCGACGATAAGACGTACTCGAGCGCGTGTGTCGCGAGCCGCAGCAGCGTGTCGGTCGCGAAGACTGGCGCGTGCGCCGGAGACAGTGGCTCTGGAGTCGCCGAAGGCAAGCTATGCGGCACGCGCGGTGCCGGTGACTGCGCCGAGGGGCTGTACTGCGCTTACAAATCGCAGTGCGGCGCAACTGACGCGGGCGGCACCTGCACCAAGAAACCGCAGGTATGCACGCGCGAGTACATGCCCGTGTGCGGCTGCGACAATCGAACCTATCCGAACAAGTGTGAAGCGGCCCATGCCGGGGCGAGCGTCGCGGCAACGGGCGAATGCAAGGCCAACAAATAGCCGGCCTGCAAAGCGTGCACGTAGAGACCGCAAGAACGCGGCGCTGTTGTGCTAGCGTGCACGACGGCTATGTCTGATAACTCCGCTGACCGTGCACCGAGCGCGTTTCGTCCCGTCCCGCGAACCGGCGTGATTTTCGTCACGTCCGAGGCCACGCGGGCCGGCTTCCGTCCCGAAGATCCGGAGTGGTGCAACCTGGGTCAAGGGCAACCGGAGACGGGCCCGCTGCCAGGGGCACCACCTCGCATCACCCATCTCGACATCTCGCTGAACGACCAAGAGTACGCACCGGTGGCGGGCTTGTGGGAAGTACGCGAGGCCGTCGCCAGCATGTACAACAACTTGTTCCGACGCGGCATGCCGTCGCAGTACAGCGCGGAGAACGTCGCGGTGTGCGGCGGTGGCCGTGTCTCGATCATGCGCGCATGCGCGGCCATCGGGCAGATCCATCTGGGTCATTTTTTGCCCGACTACACCGCGTATGAAGAGCTGCTCGACATCTTCCGTCGCTTCACCCCGATCCCGATCTTGCTCGACCCCGAGCACGGCTATGATTTCTCGCTCGATCAACTGCGGCGCGAAATCTCCGGTCGCGGCTTGGGCGCGCTGCTGTTGTCGAATCCGTGCAACCCCACGGGCAAAGCCATCACTGGTGCGGAGCTCGCGTCGTGGGTGTCGACCGCACGCGATCTCGACTGCACCTTGCTCTTGGACGAGTTCTATTCGCACTACTTGTGGAAAGAGGGCCCGTCCGTGTCCTCCGCCGCACAATACGTGGAAGACGTCGAAAAGGATCCCGTCGTGATCTTCGACGGTCTGACCAAGAATTGGCGTTATCCCGGCTGGCGCGTGAGCTGGACCGTCGGACCGAGCAAGGTGATCGAGTCGCTGGCGAGCGCTGGCTCATTCTTGGACGGTGGTGGTTCGCGGCCCATGCAAACCGCCGCGCTCTCCGTGCTCACCGCCGAACACGCGCGCGCAGAGGCAGACGCCATTCGCACGACCTTTCGCCGCAAGCGCAACCGCATGCTCGACGGCCTGCGCGCCCTCGGCGTCCGCTTCGAGCGTGAGCCCGAGGGCACGTTCTACTGTTGGGGAAATCTCTCCAACCTGCCCCCCTCGATCAACACGGGCGACGCGCTGTTTCGCGCGGCCTTGAAGCACAAGGTGATCACGGTCCCTGGACACTTCTTCGACGTCGATCCCGGACAACGCCGAGGCAGCCGGGCCTCGCGCTTCTTGCACCACGCGCGCTTCTCGTTCGGCCCGAGTGAGGCGACGATCGATGACGCTATCGCACGCTTGGGACGAGTCGTGCTCGAAGCGGGTGCGTAAGAGTCTGCTCAGCCCGCACCGTCTCGGACGAGGCCGCGCGTGGTTGCAAAACCGAAACGCAGAGTCGAAATACGGCATTCCAACAACGAAACGATGACGGCGTCTCGACTGCATCAGCAAGAGACGCACTGCCCCCATAAATGCCGTATTCCGTGAGTTTTCCCTCGGGGATTCTCGCGAATCCGCGGTTGGCACGTGCCCTGCACTAAGGGTGGTTGCCTGGCGACGCCCGGGCGCCCCCCTCCGCCTGACGATCGCGTCGCCGGCTCCTACTCACCGGCGGCTCGGAGTACCTCCCCTCGCTCCGAGCCGCTGTCTTCTACCCAGCGACTCGGAGTGCTCCCCTCGCTCCGAGCGCTGTCCTACTACCCAGCGGCTCGGAGTGCCTCCCTCACTCCGAGCCGCTGCCCTACTACCCAGCGGCTCGCAGCGCCTCCCATGCTCCGAGCCGCTGCCTTCTTTCCAGCGGCTCGGAGTGCCTCCCTCGCTCCGAGCCGCTGTCCTACTTCTACGCGCAACCTCGCCGTTTCTCCCCTCCGCGACCGTCTTTCTTTTTTGATGGTCACGCGCCACGACAAGCCGTCATAGCCTTCGGCGTCGCGGACGGAGAGAGGGGAGGGACCAACCGCCGAGCCGCAGCTTATGATTGGTCACATCTCTGACGGCGGTGCGGGGACACGGGCGAGCTTGCGGCGTGCTCTCGGAGAGTAAGCGGCCACCCTCCCTTTCGGGTGTCGTCCGGCCAAACCGAAAGGGCTCGGCGCCCCCTTCGCTCGTCGCCGACGCGAACGCGCGGCGGAAAGCGTGGCCTCGCGGAGCAAACCTTGTCCGGAATTGAGCATTGTCCGGCGCGAACGGACAGCGTCCCTTGTCCGGACAATTTCGCGCGGCGCGATCGGCCTCTTCGCCGGCAATTCTCGTGCGAATCGGTCTCGTGCGCCGATCCCTCTGAGTTTCAGGCGCCAGAAGTGCGCGCTCGCTTAACGGCGATTTTTGATGCGAGATGTAGGGCTCCAAAGCATTGTCGGGCATGAAATCGGTTGTGGGCTCTGCAAAAGAGCCTGAGATTCGAAGCCTCGTTCCCACCGTGCCGCGCAAAGGGGACCACGTGAACCAGCTGCACGAACGCCCTGGCCTCGCAACGCCGGCCACTTGCTGAGACAAACACGCATCGACCGCCGTCTCGTTCGTGAACCGCGCGCCGTACATCGGCGGACAGATAGCGTGTGCGTTCACGCAATGGTTTGGCTCCGGCTGGTGGAGTCACCCGGCCGGGCTGCGACGGCTTCACT
>DASQCO010000125.1:0-3527 GCA_035634635.1 Polyangiaceae bacterium | reverse complement strand
GGCAATGCGGAGCTCGAAATTTCGCATGTTAGACAGGAGTCATGAATGACCAATATCGGTTGGGGCGATTGGGAAATTCGGAGCTTTTGGCGGGGTTGTCAACGTTGGTTCGGCAGAGCAACGAGTTAACGGCTCAGGTGCTGGCGCACTTGGTGGAGCTCGAAGAGCGTATGTTGCATCTCGAGTTGGGGTCCGCGTCATTGTTCTCGTATTGCGTCGAGGCGCTCGGAATGAGTGAAGGTGCGGCTGGGCGGCGCGAGGTTCACGAACGAGACGGCGGTCGATGCGTGTTTGTCTCAGCAAGCGGCCGGCGTTGCGATGCCAGGGCGTTCGTGCAGCTGGATCACGTGATCCCCTTTGCGCGGCACGGTGAGAACGAGGTTTCGAATCTCAGGCTCTTTTGCAGAGCCCACCGATTTCATGCTCGACAATGCTTTGGAGCCCTACATCTCGCAGCGAAAATCGCCGTCAAGCGGGCGCGCACTTCTGGCGCTTGAAACCCAGGGATCGGCGCAGAGACCGATTCGCACGGGAATTGCCGGCGAAGAGACCGATCGCGCCGCGCGAAATTGTCCGGACAAGGGACGCTGTCTGTTCGCGCCGGACAATGCTCAATTCCGGACAAGGTTTGCTCCGCGAGGCCACGCTTTCCGCCGCGCGTTCGCGTCGGCGACGAGCGAAGGGAGCGCCGAGCCCTTTCGATTTGGCCGGACGACACCCGAAAGGGAGGGTGGCCGCTTACTCTCCGAGAGCACGCCGCAAGCTCGGCCGTGTCCCGCACCGCCGTCAGAGATGTGACCAATCATAAGAGCCGCAGAGGCCACAGAGATCTGAAAGAGAGGAGGTGGGGGCTCAGCGCGCCGCCGCCGTGCGTCGGAGGAACGACCGACTTTGACGTCCCAGTGTCTTCCTCAGCCGCTCCACCTAGCGCTTCGTTTCGTTGTAAACGACGCCGAACCGAGCTTACAGCGTGAACCCCCCACCAAAAAAATCTCACTCTGAACTCTGCGAACTCTGCGGCTCGGCGGTTCAATTCTCTCGAGACGTTCTGATTCGTCAATTGCATCGACCCTGACGCAAAACGGCGTACGTCCGCGAGCCGCTCTGCGCCGGGCAAAAAGCGCTCTCCGAGGTGCGATGCTGGAGAGCGAGCGCCCACTCTCAAGAACCGGCCGCAGTTGCGCAGGGGAGGCGACATCAGCGGATATCGCCAGTGGGTGGTGCGACACGCGCGAGCGAAACTCGCCAGGGTAGCGCGTAACTCGTGGGTTATTACGTCGGGGAGTCGTCACCTTCAGTCAACCGAAGGGTAGTAATCTGCACTAGCAGTTCGTGTGTTGCTCGTTCTAGAGTAACAAACTCACCGAGGAGGTCACCGATGGCTGGGCTCTTGAGCAAAGAGCGAATCGTGGCAGGGGGGGAATATAACCGCTGGTTGATTCCACCTGCAGCGCTCGCGACTCACCTGTGTATTGGTCAAGTTTATGCGCTGAGTGTGTTCAACCTGCCGCTCACCAAGGAGATCGGAATCAGTCACTCGGTGTCGAGCGACTGGAAGCTGACGCAACTCGGATGGGTTTTCACGATTGCAATCTTCGTGCTGGGTGCGTCTGCCGCGCTGTTCGGCAAATGGGTGCAAGCGGAAGGCCCTCGTAAGAGTGGCTTTTTGGCGGCGGTGTGCTGGAGCACGGGCTTTCTCGTGGGTGCACTCGGGATCCGCCTGCATCAGCTTTGGCTCGTGTATCTGGGCTACGGGGTCATCGGCGGCTGTGGTTTGGGGATTGGCTACATTACGCCCGTGTCCACGCTCATCGCCTGGTTTCCCGATCGTCGGGGGATGGCCACGGGCATGGCCATCATGGGCTTTGGCGGTGGCGCGCTGATCGCCTCGCCGCTTTCAGACGTGTTGATGAAGCATTTTGCCTCCGCAACTTCCACCGGGGTCGCAGCCACATGGCTGGTACTCGGGATTGGCTACTTCGTGATGATGACTGCGGGTGCCTTTGGCTACCGCGTGCCGGCGCCCGATTGGAAACCGGCTGGCTTTCGTGAGCCGGCCAAACAACCCGCGCTCATCACTCGCGAAAACGTGACGCCGGCCGCAGCCATCAGCACCCCGCAGTTCTGGCTGCTTTGGGTGGTGCTGTGCTTCAACGTGACGGCGGGGATCGGTGTGCTGGGGCAAGCGTCGGCAATGATTCAGGAGGTGTTCAAGGGCAAGATCACGCCCAGCGCGGCCGCTGGCTTCGTGGGCTTGTTGAGCCTGTTCAACATGGGTGGGCGTTTCTTCTGGGCCTCGCTTTCGGACAAGATTGGTCGCAAAGCGACGTACGCTTGCTTTTTTACGCTCGGTACCGCGCTGTACGCGCTCGTTCCGTTCGCCGGGAGGAGCGGCAGCGTTGCCTTCTTCGTGGCTTGCTTTTGCTTGATACTCACCATGTATGGCGGTGGGTTCGCGACCATCCCCGCGTATCTCGCGGATGCGTTCGGTCCAAAGTATGTGAGCGCGGTCCATGGCCGGTTGCTCACCGCTTGGTCGGCGGCCGGCGTCTTCGGGCCCGTGCTCGTGAACTACATTCGCCAATACCAGATCGACAATGGGGTGCCGAAGTACGAGGCCTATAGTGTTACCCTCTATCTCATGGCGGCGCTTTTGCTCGTCGCCTTCTTCGCGAACCTAGCGATCAAGCCGGTGGAAGAGCAGCACTTCGAGGGTCGAGAGCCGGCACCTCGCAATGCAAAGCCGAGGCTCGCATGACCGAACCAAATCAAGCGTCGGTGCAGGGGAGTCAAACGGTCGCCCTCGTGCTCGGCTGGCTCGCCGTGGTCATCCCTCTGGGCTGGGGGGTAGTGCAAACGTTCAAGAAGGCGTTGGCACTTTTCAGCTAAGCCGAGACCTTCGCCCGCCGAGAACGAAGCTTCTACTCGAGATCGGCGGGCAGCACCCGGCATTGGTCGTCGAGCCGCGTGCCCCACACTTTGTGGGACCCTTGGTGCTCGGAGAGTGAGAACGACAGTTGCGCGCCAAACCCGAGGTCGACGTCCTTGAATTGCTCGAGGGTGTCGACCAGCCTCTCGGTAGTGAGTACGGGACCAGTGCGTTGCAGGGCGTCGACGAAGGTTGACCCAACGATGAAGCCCTCGAGCGATACAAAGCCGGGTTGTGCCTGAGGCTGGTATTTCGCGAGCGCATCGCGATAGCGGCGGACCCCCGTCGCCCCCGAGTCGAACGGTGGCACCACTTGCGTCACGTAGACGTTGGAGCAAAGGCTCGGAGCCACGCTCTTCAAGTCGTCAGCTAGCGCTTCTGTTCCGACGAAAGACACGTTGAAGACGATTGGCTTTCCGAGCCTTGGCACCTCGCGCATCTTCTGAATGAACTTCGAGGCGGCGCGATAGGTGGCGACCATGAGCACCGCTTTGACCGGATGCTTCACGACATGAATCACCTCGGTGCTCGACCCGACGTGTGTCGGCTCCGTGCGGTCGTGGTACTTCAGTACTTGCGCGAGTGCCGCGTCGACGTC
>DASQCO010000124.1:0-2038 GCA_035634635.1 Polyangiaceae bacterium | reverse complement strand
GGCCTGGTATTGGACGCGCGAGTACCTGGTGGCCCTGTTCGTGCCGAGCATGGGCTCGAAGCAGATCGGTCGCGCTCCGTTTGACGCGCCGGATGGGAACGCGGTGAACGTCGCGTCGGCGGACGTGGACGTGGGTGAAGCGGGGACCAACGCGCAAATGGTCGGCTCCTGAGAAGGACGCGCGGCGCTTCGCGCGCGGCTTGAGACTCTCGTTTTCGCACGCTCGGACGGTGGCGCTTGGCCGCCCGCGCTTGCGCCCATGGAAAGCAGGCGCCTGTTCGGTCAGTTCTCGTAGGTCTCCATCTCGTTCGCAGATCGTGATCTGGTCTTCCAAGACTTCACGCTCGTTTTAGTTCCGGGAATGCGGCTGTTGACGCTTCCCCGCGCGCCCGGCGCGAGCGTGCAACGCCTTCGGCGTGCACCCGAGTTTGTGAGCAGCGTCGCTTTACTCCGCTCAGCGCTGACGCGGGAGCGCCGGGAACCGGGTGCGGTTGAGAGGTGCGCTGCTGGATCGCGAGCGCCCAATCTGAATTGGGGCTGCCTTTCTGCAGCCCGCGTGCACAAGTGCGTCACGCCCAAGGGCCGCCAAGTCGACCAACGCCCGCCCGTCGCCTCGAGCGGAGCAACACGACGCTGCCCACAAACTTTGGTGCGCGCGCAGCGCAGCACGCTTCGCGCCGGGCGCGCGGGAAGGGGTACAGCCGCATGCCCGGGAATGCGTCGAGTTCACCCGACTTTGGCAGGATCAGATCACGATCCTCGAATGAGATGGAGACCTACAAAAGAGCTGACCGAACAGCAGCTGTGTCTTTGGTCAAGGATTTACGGCGGCCCATGGTCGGTTGTCCCGGATCATTGCGTTGAGGATGGTGAGGAGCTTGCGCATGCAAGCGGTGAGGGCGACTTGCCCAGCCTTTCCCGCGGCGAGCAGCCTGCGATGGAAAGTGCGGAGAGTTTGGTTGTGCGTGACGGCGGTAACGGTCGCCATGTAGAGGGCTGTTCTCACGCACGCTCTGCCGCCTCGAATGCGCCGAGGCCCGCTCCTTGGGCCGCTGTCAGCGTTGTAGGGGGCAAGGCCAGCCAAGGCCGAGATCTGCTTTCGATCGAGCTTCCCAAGCTCGGGCAGGTGCGCCAGGAGTTTTGCCGAAGTCGTCGGGCCGACGCCGGGCACCGACTGCAAAAGGTCATCCTTCTGCTTCCATGCGGGCGAGCCCTCGATGCGTTGTTTGATTTGCTCGTCAAACTTCGCGATTTCCTCCTCGAGCCAGATGATGTGGCGCTCGACGCTCTGCTTGGCTTTGCTGTCTGGACCGAGTCGCAAAACGGCAGGACCAGCTCGGCGATTCTTTTCCGAGACGAGCTGGTCGACGAGCTGACGCCTTCGGGTTGCCAGAAATTCGAGTTCGACGGCGTCTTCGTCGGGGAGTGGAGTGATGCGGGGCTTCAGGACTGCCGCAAACTCCGCGAGGCACGCCGCATCGACTTGGTCGGTCTTGGCCAACCGATTCGTCGCTTTTGCGAAGTGCTTGGTGCTCCGCGGATTCACTACCGCGACAGGCAGACCGTGAAGGCTAAGAGCTACAAATGCAGCATTCTCGTAGTCGCCCGTGGCTTCCATCACCACGCGCTCGAGCACCAAGCTCGACAGCTGCGCGATCAGTTTTTCGATTCCCTCGTGGTCGTTACTGACCCGGAATTTCAGGCCTGTCTCGTGGACGTGGACATCCAAGTGGCCCTTCGACACGTCGACTCCTACGTGCATTGGTTGGTTCCGATCGATGGTGGGTGTGATCGGCCTCCCTGGCGCATCCTCTCTTGCCGTTCGATTCGAGCTCGAGCTCTGCCAGCCGTTCGGATTCTGCAGGTTTGGCCTACACCGCGGCGCCTCTAGCTGTCCGTCGGTCTTCGAGACCCAGGCGCATTCGGGCTGCCGCGGCATAGTCTGTGTTTGCTCCAACGGAGCGCCGACCTCAACCTCGCTAACTTGGAGCGCTGTCTTGATGCCTCGTTGCTTCACAGCGCGAGACATACAAGGCGC
>DASQCO010000123.1:0-109283 GCA_035634635.1 Polyangiaceae bacterium | reverse complement strand
TACACGCCCTCGTGCTCGCTGTGTGCCGGGTTACGGAGGCGTGCGATGCCCCGAGGTGCGAGCGGCACGCGCCGTGTGGAGAGCTCCGCGAGCCCCTGTCGCGAGTGATTTCCGCAGTTTGTCGCGATTTGGAGCAAAGTTCTGCCCCCCCCGCATTTCGTGATTGATTTCGCGATGCTGTGGGTGTTAGTTCATTTTTCCCTGGTGTCGGGTGACACCCCCCCCCACACAGAGGTACACGCTTGGCCGACCACGACTCCAACAAAACTGCCGGCAGCGATAAGCGCAAACAGAGCCTGTATTTTCCGGAAGCCATGCTTCAGGAAATCAAAGACGAGGCTGCGCGTCTGGATCGCTCACTCTCTTGGGTAGTACAGCGAGCCTGGAAGATGGCTCGACTTGAGATCAAGAAGATCCCGAGTGTGAACGACATCAGTGACGACGAGGAAGAAGCAGCTACCTGATTCCGCGGGTGCCTCGTCTGAATCGTTAGCTCGAGGCGCCGACGGAACCCGGCTCTACTTCCATCGCCAGGTTCGGCGCGCTGACTCTGTCAGCGCGTCGACCCGCGCTGATTTGTCGGGGCCATCGCGGCTCACGGCGTTGTTCTGTGACGGACTCGCCTGCGATGGATTCATCTGGAAGTACCTTTGGGATGAGCTCGCTGACTCCCTAGACGTCGCTCATTTCCATCACCGAGGGCATGGCCGAAGCGGACTGCCCGTAGATACCGAGCAAATCGGTGTTCACGCTTTGGCAGAGGACGTGGATGCGGTGCGCCGTGAGCTCGGCGATCCTCCCGTCGTGCTGATTGGGCATTCGCTCGGTACCCAGGTTGCGCTCGAAGCGTATCGTCGACGGCCCGAGGGCGTCGCTGCGTTGGTGCTGCTGTGCGGCAGTTTTGGTCGCATCACGTACACCTTCAAGCACAGCGAGATGCTCGCCTCGGTGTTGCCGAACCTGATCGACTTTGCCACGACTCATCCGATCGCCGCGCGTGCGCTGTGGTCGAACGTGCCGCCCAAGGTTGCAATCGCGATGGCTCGGCTGATGGGCGACATCAACCTCGCGAACGTGCGTGTCGAAGATGTCGAACCGTATTTTCAGCACGCGTCGATCGTCGACTTCGAGCTGTTCTTGCGCATGCTGCGCGCCGCGGGCGAACACTCCGCGGAAGATCTGCTCGCTCAGATCCACGTGCCCGTGTTGGTGATCGCTGGTGCCAAGGACACCTTCACCCCTGCGGCTGTTTCGGAGGCCATGGCGCAAGCCATTCCCGGCGCCGAGCTGGAAGTGATACCGAGCGGGACACACCTTGCCCCACTCGAACACCATCGCGAGATTTCTGCTCGGATTGCGGCATTTTTAAGCGCCCACGGGTTGCCGCAAGGCTGACTTCCGTCGCAAACGTTCGCGCATCGCGGAGTTGCCCGTGCTCGCGGGCCTTTACGTCGCCGCGCACAAGTCAGTACGCTAGCGATCTCATCATGGCGACAGATCGCTTGGAGTCGGAATTGGTTGGCGGCCTGCTGGGGCTGATTGTGCATGATCTGCGGAATCCGCTCTCGGCGCTGCACAGCAATGCGAGCTTTTTGCAGAGCTCGCGCGACACCACGAGCGACGATGCGCGAGAGGCGCTCGAGGATGTCTCCGCGTCGTGCGAGGCGCTCGGGCACATCATCGACAACGTGGAGCTGCTTTCTCTCGCGTTGCGCGGTGAGCGACGCTTCGAACAGAATTCATTCACGGTTCGCGATCTGATCACGGACTCGTTGTCGCGTTCGCGCTCGCTTGCCGTCAGCTACGGCGTGCGTCTCGAATTTACCCCGACGGCGGACTCGGACGTGAAGCTCGCCACGAGCCGCGAGATGCTGGGCCGGGCGCTGGGCAATTTGATCAAAAACGGGATTCAGCACGCGCAGGACGGCATTCCGGTGCGGGTATCCGCGCGCAGCGAGCCCTCGCGGGTCGTGGTCCTGGTGGAGGATGGCGGCGCGCGCGTGATGGGCGAATACGAAGAAAAGGCGTTCACCGCCGAAGGCCAAGTGATGGCCAAGGGGCAAGTGGGGGCGCGTTACAGCAGGGGCATCGGCTTGTACGCGGCTCGCTTGGCGGCGGAAGCTTCAGGGGCGGAAGTCCGCGCCGTAGCGCCTCCGAGCGGCACGGGCAACGCGTTCGAGTTGAGCATTGCGCTTTGAACTGTTAAACGCCGCGCATGGGTGCGCAATGGAAGCAAAAAGGCCGCGAGCAAGGCGCTGACGCCAAGGGCAAGCTCTTCACGAAGCTGGCCAAGGAAATCATGGTCGCCGCGCGTAGCGGCGCCGATCCGAACACCAACTCGCGTTTGCGCCTAGCCGTGGAAGCCGCCAAGCGAGCGTCCATGACTCGCGAAACGCTGGAGCGCGCGATCAAGAAGGGCGCCGGCTTGCTCGAAGGACAAGCTCAGCACGAGACGGTATTCTACGAAGGCTTCGCTCCCCATCAGGTGCCGGTGATCGTCGAGTGCCTGACCGACAACAAGAACCGCACCGCGCCCAACATGCGATTGTTGTTCAAGAAGGGCCAGCTCGGTGCCTCGGGCTCGGTGAGCTGGGACTTCAATCGCGTCGGAGCCGTGGAAGCGACGCCACCTGCCGCGGGTGAGGATGCCGAGGAAGCGGCGATCGAAGCCGGCGCGCAAGAGGTCGAGCTGGCCGAAGAGGGCCTGTATCGGTTCATCACCGAGGCAACGGACTTGGACGTAGTCTCCAAGGCGCTCGCCGCGCGCGGCTGGGGTGTCACCGCGGCCAACCAAATCTGGGTCGCCAAAAACCCGGTTACCCTCGAGGGTGAAGCGCGTGCCGAGGTCGAAGCGTTCTTGGCCGCCCTCGACGAGGACGACGATGTGCAGCACCTGTACGTCGGCCTTGCCTGATTGAGACTCTAAGGCTGAAAAATCACCACGCTCTCGGGCGGGCGGAACAGGATTTTGCCTGTTTCGCCTGGGCAGCCCCAGCACGTGCTCCAGTGCAGGCGCGGGCGAATCGAATCGCTGTAGGCGAATGCGACAGGGCCGGGCTCGTTCTTCATGAAGAAGCTAGCCGCGACGGAGTAGTCGTCGTCGCCCAGCACGTGCAGCACGGCGACGAATGCGTCAGCGTCGCCGGACTTGCCGGACACGAGTAGAAACTCTGCGCCCGCGGTGGGCCGCCAAATCAGCGGCGCAACCGTGAACAAGAAGCCTTTCTTGTCGCCGGGACCGCGGGCCACGACGGTGTTGGCCGCGTCCGGCTCGCGGTAGAACTTCACGGAGGCGATGTTTGCGGTGTGCGGATCGCGTTTGAATGCCTTTTCGAGCACATCGGTCGCGACCTTGGCGCGCGAGAAGGTGTCGCCCAGCTTCGGCTCCGGGACGATGGCCGCGTTGGGTGCACCCTTGCAGCAACGAAAGCCGAGGTCTTCGCCCTTGGCGTCGCTCTCCGACGCGTGACGCGCGGCACAGCGATGTTCGGGACCCGCGGCTGACGCGGGTGCACCGCGCAACAAGGCGCGCGCGCCGCTGTCTTTGCCGGGGATTTCACTCGCCACCCATTCGCGCAGGTTTCCACCTAGTGCGAGCACATCGAAGCCGGATGCGCAGCGCAGCGGTTCGCTCGCGCAGCGCGGCTCCCAGCTCTTGCCGGTTGCGTAGTCGGTGCTGTTTGGTCCTTTGCACGCGCGCTCCCATTCGAGCTCGGTGCACAAGCGCTGGCCGCGCTCGGCGCAGTGGCGCTTGGCGTCGTCGCGACTGACGCCGGTGAGGGGCTGGCTCTTGCCGTCGTTCGGGTACGGCAGGCGATCGATCTGAAATGGACCGAGTTCGATCGACGTCAGACGTGGTTCCAGCTCCGGATTGCGTCCCGGATCACCCGGACGACTGCCGACGTTGAACGTGCCTCCGGGGATCTCGACGCGTTCATTGGGCAGCGGCTCGGCAACCTTCGGTGGGGGCGACGCGGTGCCGGTCGAGCCTGCGGCGCTGCTCACGGTGGATGACCTGACTTCGGGGGCCGAATGCGGCTGCTTGCAACCAACCACGAGGCCCAGGGCAGGGAGCAGGGCGAGCAAGGCGAAAGAGCGACGGACCCGAAACACGGGCGCGAGCTTCCCCCGGAGTCACCTGGCCAAGCAAGGTTCTTCGCCTTAAACTCGCTCCGGTGTCGATCGAAGAACTCTCGCTGAGCGTACCCGTCCAGCAGCGTGCGCAGTTCATTTGCCGTGCCGAGCTCGCCGCACAGCGCGCGCGCGAAAAGCGCGCTTCCGAGCTGGAGCTCGAGCTTTCGCTGCGGGTGCTCTCGGTGCTTCACGGAGCCGCAGCGCTCGCCGCGCGTGGCCGTGAGCCATGAGCGGCGTTCGTCTCTCTGGGCGCGTACTGTACCTGACGGAGGACGCGGAGTTGCTGAGCGCGCAGCTCGCGGGCGAGACGCTCAGCTTCGACGCCGCTCGCCCGCTGCTCGCGAACATTTCGACCGACGAACTGACGCCCGCGTGGGCCTGCTATTACTACGACCAGACCTTGGCTCGGTATTGCCTGGTCGGGTTGCGCGGTAATCTCGTCGCGCGTGATGCCGTGCGCGACGGCGGTTTCCAAGTGATCGTCAGTGGGCCGAGCAAGGGCTGCGGGAGCTCCCGCGAGACCGCGCCCTATGCCGAGCTTGCCTGCGGAGTGCGCGTGGTGTTCGCGTCCAGCTTCGAGAAGATCTACCTGCAGAATTGCCAGAACATTGGGCTCCTGACGAGCACGGACTTCTCGCTGCTCGAGCGCTTGGAGCGCGGTGAAGAGCTCGAGCTCAGCGAATTTTCTAAGCAACTTTCGCCGATCTCGCGCGCGATCGTCGAAGCGGGCGGACTCTTCGCATACAACCGCGCGCGCCTCGCTGGCACCGTGCGCCCGGAGCTGCCGAAGCGCGCGCTGCGGCCGATGACTCTCGCCGAGAAAATCTTGGCCGCTCACGCAGTGCGTGACGCGGAACACGGCACGCTCGGGCTGAGCGCAGTGGCGCCGGGTGATGCACTGTTTGCGCGGGCGGATTTGCGCTTCAGCCACGAGTACGTGACGCCCATGGCCGATGCGCTGTTTCGCGCCGGGTTTGGCGAGGACGCGCGCGTCGCCGATCCGGATTCATTGGTGTTGTTTCGAGACCATTTGACGTTTCTCGAGAGCGTGATGCCCGAAAAGCATCGCTCGCTCGGGCTCGTGGAACAATCGCGCGAACTCGTGACCGTGCAGCGCGACTTTGCGCTTCGTCATGGGGTGCGCCTGTTCGGCGAGGTCGAACGCGACGGAAACCCTGCCGGCAGCGAAGCGATTTGCCACAACAAAGTGATCGAGGACTTGGCGTTGCCCGGCGAAGTCGTGATTGGCACCGACTCGCACACGTGCATGGCGGGGGTGCTCGGTTGCCTGGCTTTCGGCGTTGGAAGCACCGACATGGCCAACGCTTGGCTCACTCGCGACGTCCGAGTGGATGTGCCCCAAAGCGTGCGCGTGGTGTTGCGCGGTGAGCTGGGCGCGGGAGTGTGCGCGAAGGACGTGATGCTGCTGCTGCTCGCACGCCCGGAGATCAAGAACGGCGGCGCGGTGGGCAAGGTGCTGGAGTTCTCTGGGCCCGGCCTTGCAAAACTCTCGCTCGGTGAGCGTGCGACGCTGACCAACATGGCCGTCGAGGCTGGCGCCTTCACCGGCATCATTGCCGGCGATGACGTCGTGATCGAGTACTTGGTGAACGCGCGCGGCCTCTCGCGCGATGCGCTTACTGCGCGTGTCGTAGTCGCGGACGAGGGCGCCGAATACGCGTTCACCGTCGAGCTCGATCTCGCGAGCGTACCCGTGATGGTCGCTGTACCTAGCGATCCACGCAGCGGCATCCCTTTGTCGACTCTCGAGCAGCAACACGGCTCCGAGGTGCGCATCGACATCGCTTATGGCGGCTCGTGCACGGGCGGCAAAGCGAGCGATATGGATCTCTATGCGTCCGTGATTCGTGAGGCACTCGAGCGCGGCCTGCGTGTGGCGCCTGGGGTGCTCTTTTATTTGCAGTTCGGTTCGCAGAGCGTGCGTCGGTATGCGGCCGAGCGCGGCTACATCGAGCTCTTCGAGCGCGTGGGCGCGAGCTTGCTCGATCCGTCGTGCGGCGCTTGTATTCGGGCCGGCCCGGGCACGTCGACCTCGGCCGAGCAGATCACGATCAGCGCGGTGAATCGCAACTTCCCGGGGCGGAGCGGGCCGGGTCGCGTTTACTTGGCGAGTCCGCTGGTAATCGCTGCCAGCGCCATCGCCGGCAAGATTGTCGGCGGACTCGGGCAATAAGTCGTGCTACTGCGGCGGCAGATGCCAGCGAGCACAGGCTACCAACTCAGTCCGGGCATGTGGGCCCGCCTCGGCTACCAAGTCTTCGACGAGGAAGACGCCGTGGTTGAAACGGGTGACAGCGAGCTGTGCTGTTTGATTGGCTACGGCGTGCTCTTTCCGGCGCTGGAGGAAAAGCTGGAGGGGCTCGCGCAGGGCTCGAGTCGCACCGTCTTGCTCGCCCCGGCGCAAGCCTTTGGCGAGCGCAATCCGGAGGCGCAGGTTGAAGTCGACCGCGCGGACTTCCCGGACGACGTTGCTGCGGGTGACTGCTACGAGGCGGAAGACGAAGACGGCCGTCCGGTGCTGCTCCAGGTCTTGGACGTGAGCGAGGAGGGGGTCGTGGTCGATAGTAACCACCCCCTGGCCGGCCAAACCCTCCGTTTCGAGGTCGAGGCCCGGGAGGTCCGGCCGGCGACGGAGGAGGAGCTGGAGCAGGCAGAACAGCGACTTCTGTCTCAAGAAGAGGAGCCGGAACCGCTGATTACGCCTGAGAGCTTGCTTAGGGGGCCATCCAGGCGCTAGGAAAAGCCCCCCGAGAGGGCTATGGCCGACGGGCCGACGCCCCGAACGACTTTTCGGATCCGATTGGGATCCGAGCAGACTGACACGGAGAGTTCATGCCGATTCCCGAGAATTTCAAATACGACGTCCGCGTGCGTGAGCGCATGCTCAAGCGCGGTTTGCTCACCGAGAGTGAACTGACGAAGCACGTCGACGCGTTGGCTGACGTGACCGACCAAGTGATCGAGGTCGAGCTCAAGCAGCCCGCTCTGGTCAAAGAGTCCGAGCGCGAGGCGCGCGTGTTGCCGCGTACCGCGCCGCGTCCCGTCGTCGCGCCCATGCCCGTGCGCTCGCTCGAGAATGAACTGAACGACATCGACGACGACGACGACGACTTCGACGACGAGGATGATGACGACGTCAAAGTGAAAGCCGCCCCCAAAGCGGCCGAAAAAGCTGCCGCGCCCGCCGAGACCAAGGTCGCGGCTGTGCCCGTCGCTGCGCCCGCCGCTGCCGAGTCCGAAGACGACGAGGATGAGGACGACGAAGACGAAGACGACGAGGATGAGGACGACGAAGACGACGAGGAGAGCGAGACGTGAGCCAAGGCCACGGCGAAGCCGACTCGAACTCCGCGTCAGAAACGGACGATCTGCCCGCGGTCGACTTCACGACCTTCGTGTTGTCGTTGAGCCACTCGGCTCTGCTGCACTTGGGCGACGCTCCTGATCCGAACGGCGGAAAGAGCGAAGTCGATTTGCCGATGGCTCGCCAAACGATCGATCTTTTGGCGCTGATTCAAGAGAAGACCCACGGGAATCTAACGGGGGCCGAAGAGCAAATGCTGACCCAGGCGCTCTACGACCTCCGCCTCCGCTTCGTGGAAATCTCGCAAACCCGCAAGTGACTCCAGTGACTGGGGCCCGGATTTTCAGCGTGGCGTTGCTCGTGAGCACCGCGTTGCTCGGCTGCAAGCGGCTGCCGTCCGTCGGCAGTACATCGACTGCGGTGCCGCTCCCTTCGGGGGCGGTCCCAGTCGCGGTGACGGCGTTGAACACCGCGTCGCCGTTGCCAGCACCGCTGCCCGGCGCGCGCGCGCCGCAAAGCTTCGCCGATCTCGCGGCCAAGGCCGATCCGGCGGTGGTGTTCGTGAAGACGCTGCAAGAGCGTCGCGGCGCTACCGGTCGTCGACGCGTCGTGGGCGAGGGCGTCGGTACGGCGTTCGTCTACGATCCCAACGGCTTGATCATCACGAATAACCACGTGATTGACGAGGCCAGCGAAATTCACGTGATCTTCGGGCGCAAGCGCGAGGTCAAAGCGACCGTGGTCGGTCGCGATCCACGCACGGACATCGCGGTGCTGCGCGTGGAGGAGAAAAACCTGCCGTTTCTGCCCTTGGGCGACTCGGACGCACTACGCGTGGGCGACTGGGTGGTGGCGATCGGCAACCCGTTTGCTCTGTCGCACACGGTTTCTGCCGGGATCTTGTCGGCAAAGGGCCGCACGCTCGCCGACGTCAAAGGCCTGGACGAGTCGGGCTACTACGACTTCCTGCAGACCGACGCGAGCATCAACCCCGGTAACTCCGGCGGCCCGCTGCTCGACATGGCGGGAAACGTCGTCGGTATCAACACCGCCATTCGCGCGCAGGCGAACAGCATCGGCTTCGCGATCCCGATCAACATGGTCAAGGAGCTGCTGCCACGGGTGCTGAAAGACGGGCACATCAAGCGCAGCGCGATCGGCGTCCACGTTTCATCGGTGTTGCCCGAGGACATGGATCGCCTGAAGCTCGGCGACGAAAACGGAGCCTTGGTGCGCGTGATCGTTCCGGGCGGCCCGGCGGATCGCGCCGGGCTCCAGGTCGACGACGTGATTCAGGCGTTCGATGGCGAAGCCCTCACGGGGCCCGAGCGGTTGCGCTGGGTCGCGAGCCTGGCGGGTGTAGGAAAGCCTGCCACCTTGCGCGTCGTCCGCGGCGGGCGCACCTTCGACTTAAAAGTCACTCTGGTTGAACTTCCGGACGAGGCCGCAGCGGCTCCGGACGACGAACCATAGCCGCCGCCGAGCGCGCCATTTTTCTTCCTCCCTGGAAAATATTCGCCGTGTTCGCCTACTTCTTCCCCGCTGAATGCGTTCTGCTGGGGAGCGGCAGCAAAGCACGGGCGTACACTGGAACGTGATGGCGTCGCCTGTTCGCGGTACTTTCGGCTCCCTCGTGGAAGTGGGAGCGCTGGCGTCGCAGCCTGAGATCGTGCCGCGCGAGCTGAGCCGTGAGCGAACTGCGATGGGGGTGAATAGTCCTGCCGCTTTAGCGTCAAACCGAACGAGCCGAGAGCTCGAAGCGGAGCAGGATCGTGTCCTCATCGAACGTGCCCAAAAGGGCGACAAACTCGCCTTCAAGCAGCTGGTCCAAAGACACCAGCGGCGCGCCTTCGCGATCGCGCTCGGCCTCCTTCGCGACGAGAATGACGCCCGAGAAGTCGTCCAAGAAGCCTTCCTCCGCGTCCACCGCGGGCTTGATTCCTTTCACGGTGGATCGGCGTTCTTCACCTGGCTTTACCGGATCGTCACGAATCTTTCGATCGACCTCATGCGCAAACCTGGCCGGCGCGAAGCTGAGCTGGACGAGACACGTGAGATTGATGAGCAGGATATCCCACTCCTCAGCCGTATCGACGGCGCGGACCCGCTGGACGTCCTGCGCCGTGCCGAAATTCGAAACAAGCTCGAAGCCGCGCTCGACGCACTTCCGGTCTACCATCGTGGTGTCATCGTGATGCGCGAGGTCGAAGGCATGAGCTACGAGGAGATGGCAGAGGCCATGGGCGTGTCCAAAGGCACGATCATGAGTCGTCTGTTTCACGCTCGCCAAAAGCTCCAGCGTGCACTGGCTGATTGCTACGCCGAGGAAGTCGCCCCTTCGGTTCGGAGGGAAGAGCCGTGAGCATCTCGCGTGAGCAACTGATGCGGTACTACGACGGCGAGCTGTCGGAGGCCGAGGCGCGCGTGGTGGAAGCAGCCATCGAGCAAGAGCCCGCGTTGCTGGAGGAGCTCGACGCATACAGCGATCTCGGCAGCTTCATGCGCGCCTGGGATCAGTCGAACGCGAACAAAGTCGTTTCCTTCGACATCGCGGACAGCGTCCTTGCGGCGATCGAGCCACCGCGTGCGCGCGTGCACTCGCTGTTGCCGCGCATCGCCACGTGGGTCTCCCTGGGTGCGGCGATCGCCGCCGGGTCGGTGCTCGTGGTCCGCTCGTGGTCTGCGCCGCGGGTCGCGCCGGCCGTACGCTCCGCTGAACAAGCCGAGCACGTCATGCCGGCCGCGCCGAGCGCGTCCGTGCAGCAGCAGGTGGAGGAGCTCTCTGCCGTCCTGGCGGCCGCCGCTGAAGAAGAGCGTCAGGCCGCAGCGCCGGCCACGATCGAGTCGGTCGATTTCGGTTCGAACACGGGCGAGGTCTTCGTACTATCAACGGATACATCGGAAACCCCCGTGGTCTGGATGCCTGACGACGGCGAGCCCGATGAGGACAATGAGGACAGGTCCGAGTCGTTATGAAGCGAGTCTCGCTTGCGCTCTGTTCGTTGGTCGCCGCACTGACGGTGCCGGCCTACGCCGCTGATCCGCCCAAAACACCGTCTCCGCGCGCGTCCACCGCGGCGGGCGCGCCGGGCACCGGGAGCGCCGCACCCGCACCGTCCGCGCATCCTCCATCCGCGCGTCCCCCAGCCGAGCAACCCCTGGTCGCCGAGGTGCTCATCCTGCACGCGACCAACGAGCAGAAGGGCATCGACCCGCGCATCGGCAAACTGCCCGAACTCGGCAAGCCTCCGTTTTCGAACTACGACAGTTACCAAGTGTTGGATCGCGCGCGCTTACCGCTGAAAAAGGACGCACCGCAGAATCAAAAATTGCCCAACGGTCGCACCCTGCAAGTGCGCCTCTTGGATGAACTGGGCCCCGACACCGTTCGCCTCTCCGCGAGCATCAATCGCCCCAGCGGCAAAGAATTCCTCCCGCTCCTCGAGGTCAAAGCCCACGTCGGCCAAGCCTTTATCGTGGCCGGCCAAAGCCACAAAAAAGGCATCCTGGTGCTCGTCATCCGCGTCGTTAAGTAACGCACCGCGGCCACGATCGAGAGTTGGGCGCCCGCGCCCCAGCAACGCACCTCACACGCCGGCACATTTCCCGGCGCTGAGCGACAACACCTTCGGCCGGCGAAGCTCCGGTCTGAGCGCAAGGCTGCTCGATGTGCGGCTCCCAGAGGATTGAACCGCCAAGCCGCCAAGCCGCCAAGAAGAGGGGAGGTTTGTGGGGGGCGCGCTGAGAGTCTGAGCGTGTCGTGAAAGCGCCGAGTACCTCCTTCGGTCGATCGACGCTGACGAAGCGCCAAGACGAGAAGTGAGGCTCTCCGTGTGATGTCGAACACGCGACTCAACACGCCGTGTTTCGCGCCCCCCAAATCACCGTGAGCTCAGGTGGATGTTGCGAGCTCTGGGACGTAGAGCGGAGTTGGCGGCTTGGCGGCTTGGCGGTTTCTCTCCCCTCGCCAATGGCCGCGACTCGACGTTGCTGAATGGTTAAGCGGCTAACCGCGCGGTGCTAGGGTCGGGACCACGACGGCTAGGGGGAGTGTCAGCGTGAACACCGTGCCTTCGCCTAGGGTGCTGGTGGCGTGGATGGTGCCGCTGTGGGTGTCTAGGATGCCGCGGACGATGGAGAGGCCTAGGCCGGTGCCGCGGCCGTCGGTTTTGGTCGTGAAGAAGGGTTCGAAGATTTGGGGCATGTCGTCTTCGGCGATGCCCGTACCGGTGTCGGCGACTTCGACCGTGAGCGTTTGTTGCGTCGTGTCGGCGTGCATTTCGATACGCAATTCGCCGCCACCGTCGGCCATGGCGTGGGCCGCATTGGTGAACAGATTGACGAACACCTGCGTGAGTTGCCCGGCCATGCCGCGTACGGGCGGCAAATGGCTCGAGAATTCACTCGAGATCTGAATCGACGCGCCTTGGAATTCGTGTTCGCAGAAGACCAGTGCTTTTTCCACGATGGCAGGGACGTGCACGGTGCCGGGCACGTCGGCGGCTGGGCGCGCGTAGGCGACGAGGTCGCGTGAGAAGTTGAGAATGCGGGTCGCGGCCTCGCCGATTCGGCGCAGGCGCTCGAGCTCGTCGTCCTGCTCTTCGGAGGGGGGACGCGCGCGCGCCATGCGCTTCAGGTAGTCCGAGTAGGCGATGATCGAGGTCAGGGGATTGTTCAGCTCGTGCACGACTCCGGCCACGATTTGACCGAGCGAGGCGAGCTTCTCGTTTTGGATCACCTGAGCTTGTAGCTTTCGGATCGAGCGCGCGGATTCTTCGGCGCGCATGTAAGAGCGCGCACGCTTGACCGCGGCGGCCAAGAGCAACGCGGCTTGTGTCCCGATCTGCGTTTGTAACGGACTGAGCGCTTGCAATGGGCTCGCCAGGTGCAGCGTGGAACCCGCTGCACCGTCGTCCAAATCGAAGATGCGCTCATCCTGGAAGCTCGGGAAAAGCCGGGTCGGATCGCGGTGGATTTCCAGCGCCATGCCCGCGGGCATGCGTGAGATCACGACTGGAGCTGCGCCATTCTGACTCACCACGCACGCTCCAACGGCCGCGTTGGGCAAGAGCGCGGACAAGCCATCCATGAACTCGCGTAAGAGCTGTTCGAGCTCGACGTCGATCGGTAGCGTGAACGAAAGTCGCAACAGAACGTCGCGCCAAGATTGCGCGAGCGGTGACTCCGAACTACGCCGCCGGCCAGGATAAGCCGAGTCCGAGAGACGGAGCTCCGATGCACCCGGCGGGACCGACGGAGGCGCACTCGGCGTGCTCGCGAACTCGTCGGGATCGCCGCTCATGGCGGGATCTCTCCGCCTTCGTTCTCGCTCGCCTTCTCCAAATCCAAGATCTTGGCGGCGCCCACGTAGCTCTTGGTTTCGTACTTGGTGATCTTGCCGACTTTGCGCACGATCTCTGCCATGCGCTCGGACTCGCCGACGATCACGCTGGCGGCGTGCGATAGCTGCGGATGACCTTCCAGCTTTCGGCGTAAGAGCTCGGCGTAACCGATCACCGAGGTCAGCGGTTGATTGAGCTCGTGCGCGGCAGCCCCGGCCAGCTCTGCTACGATGGCCTGCTTTTCGCGTGAGCGCAGTTCCTCTTGAGCCATCGACAAACGCGCTTCCATACGCAGCTTTTCGCGGATGTCGGTAAAGATGCCGACCGAGCCGATGGGGCGCCCGTTGTCGATGACGAGTGACGCAGAGAGCTGAACTTGGATGAGCTCGCCGTCGGCATTGAGCATGTCGACTCGGTGATCTTCTAGGCGGCCGTATCCGGCCAGACTGGGATCCCGGATTTTGCGCATGATTTCGTGTGCGCCGCCCGCCGGGTACAACTTCCCGACGTGCATTTTGCCCACGACGTCACTGGGCGCGTAGCCGAAGATGCGCGCGGCAGCGCGATTGAACAGCAGCACGGTGCCGCGCAAATTGGCCGACACGATGCCGTCGACCGAGCTCTCGATCACGCTCTCCAAGAACTCCTTGGTTTGCTTGAGCTCGACCGCCGTGGCGCGTTCCTTGGTGACGTCGCGGAAGCTGAACACGACCGCGTTGTCTTCATGCAAGACCGAGCTGAAGCTGACGCTGATCGTGCGTTCTTCACCGGACTTGTCGGTGATGGCGATGTCGACGCCGCGCGGATAGATGCCGTCCAGAAAGCCGCGCAAGAGCCGGCCCGCGCGGTCGCGTTCGGAGCGCGCCAAGAAATCTTCGAAGGACAGCGCCATCAACTCGGTCTCGCTGAAACCGGTGATCTCCCGCGCGCGCGGGTTCGCAAATAGGACTTTGCCTTCGCGGTCGATGACGACCATGCCGTCCGCGGCGCTCTCGAAGAAATCCGCGTAGCGCTGGAACAGCTGCACGCGCCGCTCGGCCTCCGCGCGCAGTGAGCGACTCTTTTCGGTCGCGTCACGCAATGACTGCAAAATGCGCGCGTTGCGCAGCGCGATGGCCATGGCGTTGTTCAAGGTCGTGACCAACGAGAGCTCGTAGTCGTCGAAGGCTGATTTGGCCTTGGAGCGCAGGAAGAGCACGCCCATCGCGCCGTGCTCGTGCAAAATGGGCAGGAGCGCGAACGAGTTGAAGCCGATGTTCGGGCCCGTTTGGCGGACGACTTGCAACAGCGGATGTTCGCTGCCGTCACGGATCACGAGCGCGCGCCCAGTCGTCAACACTTCGCGGATTTCTGGGTATTTCGCCAGGTCGATCGGCAGATCGCGGAGCATCGCGTCGTCGCTGGTGGCAAGCACGTAACCGACGTTGCCGGATTCGCCGAACAGCACGATGCTACAGCGATCGACCTTGGCGAACGCGGCCACGCGCTGCACGACGGTGAACAAGATGTCGCGAATGTCGAGCGTCGAGGCCAACGTCTGCGTCAGCTCGAGCACGGTCTCTTGGTCACGCTCGCGCTGGTTCAAACGGTCGAGGTATTCGCGGACACGCATTTGCCCGCGAATGCGCGCCAAGAGCTCGGCCGCGCGAAACGGCTTGTGCACATAATCGTCCGCGCCCGAGGCGAAAACTCGTGAGATCTCTTGGTCGGCGTCCAAAGCGGTGAGCACCACCACCGGAGTGTCGGCGAGGCGCGGAGTCTTTCGGATCTGCGAAAGGACGGTGAAACCGTCGGGCGCCGGCATCACGAGGTCCAACAGGACCACGGTCGGAGTGTGGCCCTCGAGCCACTCGAGCGCTTGTTGCCCGCTCGATGCCATCACCGGGTTGAGCCCGCCTTCATGCAAGGCCTGCTCGAGGACGTGCCGACTTACGGCATCATCATCGACGACCAGGATGGAAATCTCTGCGGACACAAGCGTTGCAAGTTAGCACGAAGCGCCTCGTCAACGCTTCGCTGACTTTTCTTCGCCCTGTTGTCCCTTCTCGTTCGGCCTCGCTCGTACCTCGCTCGTACCCCCCCTCGGCGTTCGCTTCGGCATGACGCCAGCGGCTTCGCGGCTCTTCGTCTGCGTTGATGCGACCGCGTTTTTGCCTCGGTCAGCTTGGCGCGATGAGCGCGCGGGCGATTTGTAAGGGAATGTGGGGTCTTCTGCGCGAAACGCGGCCAATGCCTGGCGTCGTTTCGGGGTTCTCGGTATAAAGTCGCCCCGTGTCTGCGACGAGGCCTCCCGCGCACTATCCCGAGCATGAGCGTTCGCAAGGCGAGCACGATGCGATCGAGCAGATTGAAGAGCTGGGTGATGAGGCGATCATCTCGCAGCAGACGGCCGCTCACGCGCCGCAGCCGCGAACCAACGTCGCCGAGGAGTCGCGCAGCGTCGTCATCACGGAGCATCCGCCCGAGCGAAAAGACGCTGATCCGCCGCGCAAGTCCAGCACCGAAGCCACGCTGGTGATTCGCGATCGCCGCGCGCTCGACGAGATGCGCCAAAAGATCCTGCGCCGGCAGCAAGAAAAGCAAGCCGACAGCCGCCGCGCGCTCTACCTCTGGAGCGCCCTCGGCGTCGCCGCATTCGTACTCGGCGGCATCGTCGCCTTCCTAGCCTCCGACGCCCACGAACCCCCCGTCGAAATACCACAAAAGCACTGATCCCCCGGCGCGCTGACGTCATGGCCCTCTGCGTCACGGACGAGGAGAGGGGAAACCGCCAAGCCGCCAAGAAGAGGGAGATTGGGGTTCACTCGGTCGACCGTGCCCGTCGAACGCGCGACTCCGCGCGTCGTATTTCGTGACCCCAAAATTTCGTCGCGGGCTCAGGTGGATGTTCCGAGTTCTGAGACGCAGAGAGGAGTTGGCGTCTTGGCGGTTTCTCAAACTCAGGGAGCCGGACTGCGACGGGAGCAGGGTTGCGGTTTGAGGTGCGCTCCTGGGGCGCGGGCGCCCATTCTCAATCCAGTAGGTGCGGGTCGGCGGGTTCTGGGGTGTAGCCGCGTTTTTTTAGGCTGGGTTCGATTTGGGTGCGATCGCCGACGATGACTACGGTCATGCGCTCGGGGGTGAGGCGTGAGGTTTCGGTGGCGACTTGGTTGGTCGAGACTGCACTGACTAGTGCGGGATACTTCGTGTAGTAGTCGCTCGGCAATTGTTGCGAGAAGAGCGTGGCCATGGAGTCTGCGAGCAGGCTCGTGTGCTCGAGTCGCGCGCCGAGTGAGTGCATCAAGTCAGCGCGTGCGCGGTTGGATTCGGGTTCGTTGATGGGTGCGCCGAGCTTGGGATTTCGTGCGCGTGTAAGCTCGCCCAGCAGTTCGAACAAGGAGTCGGCGGTGGTCTCGGATTTGACTTCGGTGGCCACGTAGAAGGCACCCCAATTGCGCGTGGCGAGCGCCTGGCCGTGCACGCCGTAGGTGTAGGCGTGCTTCTCGCGCAGGTTGCTGTTCAGGCGAGAAGTGAAGAGACCACCGAGCAAGCTGCTCATGACCTCGCGCGCTTCGAAGCCCGGTTCGGAGCGCTTGGGAAACGGTTGCACCGCGAAGATCGACGATTGCACCGAGTCTTTGCGATCGACGATCAGCACTTTGAGTTTGTCGGGGGGCTCGGGGAGCGCGGCTTCGCTCGGTTTCGCGGGCGCGTTGCTCGTCGCATGGCCGAACAGGCGCTCGACGTCCGGTTCGAGCGTCGACAGCGTCACGTCACCCACGGCGATCACGGCGAGCTTTTCGGGTCGATAGCTGAGCGCGTGGAATGCTTTGAGATCGGCGACGGTCAGCTTTTCGACGTCTGGAATGCTGCCCGAAACGGGCGCTCCAGCGCTCGGGCCGAGCATGCTGCGCAAGGCCGCGAGGGATGCTAAGCGACTCGGCTCTTGGCGTTCGGAACGCAAGCCGTCGAGCCACTCGCCCTTCACGCGCGCGAAGTCGGCCTCGCGAAAGGCCGGCTTCAGAACGACCTCCGCCAAGAGCTCGAGTCCGCGCGGTACGTCTCGAGTCAGCACCGACATTTCTACGTTTGACTCGTCGCGGCCCGCGTCGCCCTCCAAGCTCGAACCAAGCGATTCAGCGGCTTCGGCGAGCGAAAGCGCGGAGTGTTGCTGGGTCGCCTCGGTCATCATGCGCACGGTCAGCGCCGCGAGGCCGCTCTTGCCGGGTGGCAGTGAGCTCGCGCCATCGCGCGTGACGACGCTCAGCGTGGTCACGGGCGCGTGCTTGGGCAGCACCAGCAGCGTGACGCCATTTTTGAGCGTCTTGAGCGCGGGCGTGGGGAATTGCACCGCGGGATGAGCGCCCGGTTTTGGCGGAGTGATGCGGAACAATTGCGGATCGGGTGCGGGCGGGGCCGCGACGGGCGCGGTTGCCGCTGCGACTGGTGGAGCCGCAGGCGACGCACAAGCGATGCCGAGCAGCGCCGCAAATGACGCGAGGTACTGCGAGTGCTTCACTGTGCCCCCTCCGTCGACGTCGAAGCCGCTGCAGGCGTCGGTTCGGTAATGACCACGACGCGCGCGTCCGGTCTCAGTGATTGCTTGATCACGCGCTGCACGTCTTTGGCTTGCACTCGTTCGATCTGCGCGAGCCACGTCGGAAGGTAGCCGGGATCGCCAGAGTATTGATCGAAGCGCTGCAAGAGCCCGGCTCGACCGGAATCACCTCCCGGGCTGTTCAAGAGCTCCAGGCTAGAGAGCGCGCCCACCAGGATTCGCCGTTTGGCGCGCGCGAGTTCGGCCGCGCTCGGGCCGTTCTTTTCGAGCTCTGCCAGCACGGCGTCGAGCTCGCGTTCGACTGCCGCGCTCGATTTGCCGCTCGCCACCGTTGCGCTCAACGAGGCAATGCTCGAGAGCTGATTCGATTCCAAACTGGCGCTGACCTCGGCCGCCAATTTGGTTTTCACGACCAGCTGCTGATAGAGCCGCGTTGCTTTGCCTCCGCCGAGGATGGCCATGGTGACGTCCATGGCAGGATCGTCTGGCGTGTATGCGGGCGGACTGCGATACCCATACGAGACTTGCGCGAGCGTGACCGGCTCTTTGACGACCAAGCGTTCCGCTTTGGGCAGCGGTGCATAGGGCAGCGCCTTGGCTTCCGGCCGTTTGCGATCGGCCAGGGTCCCGAAGTAGCGCTCGATCCAGGCTTTGGTCTGCACCGGATCCAGGTCGCCTGCGATGCACAGCGTGGCGTTGCTCGGCGCGTAATACTGCCGGAAAAACTCGACGACGTCGGGTAGCGTCGCCGCACTCAAATCCGCCATCGATCCGATCACGGCGCCGTTGTACGGATGCCCTTCGGGAAACAGCGCGTTGAGCATGGCGAGCGAACTCGGGCCGTACGGTGCGTTCTCGTAGCTTTGGCGGCGTTCGTTTTTGACGACATCGCGTTGCACATCGAGGCGCTCTTGCGTCAGCGTGTCGATCATGAAGCCCATGCGATCACTCTCGAGCCAGAGCAATGTCTCGAGATTCTCGCTGGGCGCGGTCTCGAAGTAGTTGGTGCGATCCCAAGCCGTCGTGCCATTGCTGTTCGTCGCGCCGATCGACTCCAAGATGCGATCGAACTCGTGCCCGACGTATTTCGAGCCTTCGAACATCAAGTGCTCGAACAAGTGCGCGAAGCCCGAGCGGTGCGCGGGCTCGTTCGCCGGCCCCACGTGGTACCAGACGTTGACCGCGACCAGCGGCAGGCTGCGATCGCTGTGCAAGATCACGGTGAGTCCGTTCTGCAGCTTGTACTTCTCGAATGCGATGGTCGTGGCGCGTGCGTCCACGGCTGCGGCATTCTCGGTGGGACTCGCGTTCGTGGCGGTTTGGGCGTGCGCGAGAGAAAGAGGCATTCCCGCGGCCAGACCGAGTGCGACCGCGAAGGCGGTTCGTGCGTTCATGGGCGAAACCATAGTCTCGATCTCTAAAACATCTTCGTCGGGCGCGGACGGCCGAATGGCCGCACTTGCTGGCCACTCGCGGCGCGTGTTAGCGAAATTGCAGGACCAGAGAGGACCGAAGAGGACCGATGTCGCAACAAGGACCTGGCGGATACGGTGGCGGTGGTTACGGCGGACCGCCCGGTGGCGGCGGCTACGGCGGACCGCCTGGTGGCGGGGGTTATCCACCTGGAGGTCCACCCGGCGGCGGTTATCCGCCTGGAGGTCCACCCGGCGGCGGCTATCCACCTGGAGGTGGTGGTGCGCCTCCCGGCGGCTACGGACCGCCTGGCTACCCGCCGCCCGGTGGCGCTCCGCCTGGCTACGGTCAGCCGCAACAAGGGTACGGCGGCTATCCACCTGGAGGTCCGCCAGGTGCTCCGCCCGGTGGTCCTGCGGGGCCGTCGAAGAAGAGCAAGGCCCTGATGTGGGTTGGGCTTGGTTGCGGCGGTCTATTGCTGCTCAGCCTCGCCGGCGGCATCGCGAGTTACTTCTACGTGCGCAGCCAAGCAAGTGCGATCGAGTCCGCAATCGCCGCAGCGAGCGCGGGGGCGACTGGCACCGGTGCTTCACCTGGCGCTGTACCGGGAACGCCCGCGACCTTGACTCCGACCTGCGCAAAAGCCGTCGCCTGCTGCAAAGCCAACGCCGCCAAAGCCGCGGGCGTGAACGCCGCTGCCGTTGAGCAAGCGTGTAGCGGGATAGGGCTCTTCACTGAAGATGTCTGCGCCAAGCAATACGAAGGATATAAGCGCGCGGCGACCGTGCTCGGCGCCAGCTGCCCCTAATGGCCGCGCCTCGCAATCGCTCGGCGGAGGCCGAGCGCCTCGCGCAAAACTCGGCGTTCAACTCGGTTTGGCGGCGTTTCGGGCCCTATCTGAGCGAGCGCCAGTGGGGGACCGTGCGCGAGGACTACAGCGAGTTCGGCACGGCGTGGCACTATTTCCCGCACGACCACGCGCGCAGTCGCGCCTACCGCTGGGGTGAAGATGGCATTGCTGGTTACTCCGATCACAAGCAACGCATCTGTTTTTCGCTCGCGCTGTGGAACGAAAAAGATCCGATCCTCAAAGAGCGCCTGTTCGGGCTGACGAACGAAGAGGGCAATCACGGCGAGGACGTGAAGGAGCAGTACTACTACCTCGATTCGACGCCCACGCACTCGTACCTGAAGATGCTGTACAAGTATCCGCAGGCCGAGTTCCCGTACGCGTGGCTGGTCGAGGAGAATCGTCGGCGTGGGCGCGACCGCCCCGAGTTCGAACTCGTCGACACGGGTGTGTTCAACGAGGGGCGCTACTTCGACGTGTTCGTGGAGTATGCCAAGGCTGGGCCGAACGATACGCTGATCCGCATTCGCGCGTTCAACCGTGGGCCCGAGACCAAGCGGCTACATCTGCTGCCGCAGATCTTCTTTCGCAATACCTGGAGCTGGACCAAAGGCGCAGCGCGCCCGCGTTTGGCCGCGGAGGGCAAGCGCGCGGTGCACCTGCAGCACCCGCAATTGGGGGAATTTCGCCTGTATTGCCAGGGCGATCCGACGCTCTTGTTCTGCGAGAACGAGAGCAATTTCCCGCGCATTTTCGGCACCCAGGGCGCGCCGCATGCCAAGGATGCATTTCACGATTACGTCGTGCACGGGCAGCAGGAGGCGGTCGCGCCCAGTCGCTCGGGGACCAAAGCGGCAGCGCATTATCTGCTGACCATCGCTCCCGGTGCGAGCGCCGAACTTCACTTGCGACTCTCGCAAGCCGAGCTTGCCGAGCCGTTCTCCGACTATGACTCGCTGTTCGCCACACGCGAGCGTGAGGCCGACGAGTTCTACGCGGAACTCCAGGCCGACATCGGCGACGAAGACGCGCGGCGCATTCAACGCCAAGCCTTCGCCGGCATGCTGTGGTCGAAGCAGACCTATCACTACGACGTACGCGAGTGGCTCGCGGGCGACGAGACGCAGCCGCCACCTCCGGAACGACGCAAGCACGGCCGCAACGCTGACTGGGAGCACCTGACGAACGAGGACGTGATCTCGATGCCGGACAAGTGGGAGTACCCTTGGTACGCCTCTTGGGACCTGGCATTCCACTGCATTCCGCTCGCGATCATCGACGGCGAGTTCGCTAAATCTCAGCTCGTTCTGCTGACCCGTGAGTGGTACATGCACCCGAACGGGCAGCTTCCGGCCTACGAGTGGGCGTTCGACGACGTGAATCCGCCGGTGTTCGCTTGGGCGTCGTGGCGCGTCTTTCAGATCGACCGCAAACAGCGCGGTGGCACCGGCGATCATCAATTCTTGGAACGCATGTTCCACAAGTTGATGATCAACTTCACTTGGTGGGTCAATCGAAAGGACGCCGACGGGCGCAACATCTTCCAGGGTGGCTTCCTCGGTCTCGACAACGTGGGCGTGTTCGATCGCAGTAAGCCGCTGCCGACCGGCGGGCACATCGATCAATCCGACGGTACGTCGTGGATGGCGATGTACTGCTTGAACTTGATGCGCATCGCGCTCGAGCTCGCTTCAGCCAACGCGGTGTACGAAGACATTGCCAGCAAGTTCTTTGAACACTTCCTGCACATCGCCGAAGCCATGACTTCGATCGGCACGGAGGCAGGACTGTGGGACGAGCAAGACGAGTTTTACTACGACGTGCTGCACGTGCCGAACGAGCGCCCGCTGCCGCTTCGCATTCGCTCCATGGTTGGGCTGATGCCGCTTTTTGCGGTCGAAGTGCTGCAAGAAGAGGTGATGAGCGCGCTCAAAGGCTTCAACGCGCGGCTGAAGTGGTTTTTGGACTATCGCCCGGACTTGGCCAAGTTGGTGTCTCGCTGGACCGAAATGGGCGTCGGCGAGCGCCATCTCTTGTCGCTGCTGCGCGGCCACCGCATGAAGCGCTTGCTGCTGCGCATGCTGGATCCGGAAGAATTTTTGTCCGACTACGGCGTGCGCTCGCTGTCACGTTACCATCGCGAACACCCGTTCCTACTCGAGGCAAACGGCCAAACCTTCCGCGTGGACTACTCGCCGTGTGAGTCCGAGTCGGGCATCTTCGGTGGCAACTCCAATTGGCGGGGACCGATCTGGTTTCCGACCAATTTCTTGATCATCGAATCACTACAGCGCTTTCACTACTACTATGGCGACGATTTCAAGGTCGAGTGCCCCACGCATTCCGGGCAGTACCTGACGCTCGAGCAAATTGCCGACCACTTGAGTGAGCGGCTGCTGCGGCTGTTTCGGCGGGACGAACACGGTAAGCGCCCGATCTACGGGGACCAGGCCCTGCTCCAAAATGACCCGCATTTTCGCGACTATTTGCAGTTTTACGAGTTCTTTCACGGCGACAACGGGCGCGGCCTGGGCGCGCCACATCAAACCGGGTGGACGGGACTCATCGCTAAGCTGTTGATGCCGCGTCAAAAAGAAGGCTGAGCCGCTAGCAGGTATACGGGCAGCACGAAGAGCAAGAACGCGATCGTGCTGACCATGAACATCGAACTCGTCAGCTCGCTGTCCAGGTCGAAGAACACGGCCAACATGTTGGCCAAGAGCGCGCTCGGCACGAGCCCGTACAAGACCAGGATGCGAGCGTCGAGCGGACCCAGCCCGGCCACGCGTGAGATGCCCCAGTACAGCAGTGGGTACAGCGTGCCGCGGTAGGCGAGCGAGATCAGGTTCTCTCGCCAATAACGCTTCAAGTGAAAGCCACTGAAGATCAGGCCAATGGCGCAGCTCGACGCTGCGGTCCCGACGAAAATCAACCCGCGTGTGAGCTGACTGACGAACGCAGGGCGCGGCACGTGTCCGACGTTCAAGCCCAGGCCGAGACTGATCGCCAAGAGCGGCAGCCAAACCCGCGGATCTCGGGCATTGTCGAGCACCGTTCGAGCGAATGACTGTGGAGTCGCTCGGCGACTGAAAGCGCGCGCGATCGGGAAACAGCACAGTAAGAAGAACGGCGTATACAGCAGCTGCGCATACGTGGCCTGCGCTAGCCCGGCTTCACCGAAGGCAGCCAGCGCGACGAAGCCGAGCAACGTGAACCCGTTGTTGCTCATGGCCATGCTGAGGATGAACGCGCCGCGCCGTTGCGGAAGCTTCTCGAGTCGGCGACTGACTAGCCAAGCCAACGCGGCCGTGACGATCCAACCGAGCAGCGCCAAAGCCGGCAGAAGGCGCGCCTCGGCCTGAATGCGCGCAACCCAGATCGCGCACGCCGTCACCGCGGTTTGGCAACCGAAGAAGGAAAACGCAAACAGACTGCGCGCTGCGCCTCTTTTGACGCCCAAGCGCGACAGCAACACACCGAACGCGATGGGCAACAGCACCCAAGCACTGATGTTCAAGTCTTGGTACGGCCAGCCGTGCATGAAATCGCGCGCCCGTTGGGCTTCGAAGGGCTCGCTTTTAGCACCGTTTCTGGTTTGTAAGCGAGTAAGCTTCGGCGCGTGACTCGTGTTGCTCGCCGACCGTTCGTGATTGCCGTAGCCGCCGTTTCCTGCGCGGTCGTCGGCTATCAGCTGATCCCGCGCGACGAATCGCGCATCAGCGGCCTGCTCGACGAAATGTGCGCGCGTCTGACGCAGACCCGGGACGAGACTTCTCTTGCCGCCTTGCGGCAATTCCTTCGAACGGCTTCCCTGCCGCAAGTCAGCTTGCGTGCGCCCGAACTCGGTGAAGAGCTTGAGGGGGTGGACGCGCTTTCGACGCGCGCGCAGGCATTGCTCGACACAGCGCCCCTGTCGTTTGCGCTGAACAGCGTGGAGGTCAAAGTGAGCGGTACGCTGGCGCGAGTAGAAGCGGAGCTCTTGGTCTCGGTGCGCGGCGGGGGCGAGCAGCGCCGTGAGGTGCGTCACACGCGTGTGCGCTTGGCAAAGCATGACGAGCGCTGGCAGATCGAAGCGGTCGAGGTCGACCCGATTGCGCCTTCCGAGCCGGAAGCGCGGCCCTGAGGACGCCCTAAGAATTACAGACCGGTCGTCGTCCCAACCACGGCGAGTGAATAGTTCTGACCGCTGTTGTACCGACCTTTCAGCCAGAGCAGCAAGGTGTGACTCGCATCCCACTTCGGCACGACGGGACGGAGGTTGTCGAGGGTTGAGTCTTGCGTGAGTGACGCCCACTTCCACGACGCACCGTGGTCACAAGTAACTCCCTCGAAGATCTCGTGCCTGCTCAGGGCCGTCGTGTCATCACGCGGATCGACGTTCGTCGAAATGAAGATGATGTTGGGATTATCCGGGTGGAGCGCGCCCAACCCGGTGAAATCTTGCTCTTCTGAGAGTAGTTTGCGCCCGGCTTTAGCGAGGTACGTCGTCTTCCACGTGCTGCCGTCAAAGCGCGCGTAGAACAGGCGCATATCCGGATCATCGGCGTTGGAACCATCGACGCGTCCCTGAGCCAAGACGGAGATCGAGCCATCGGGATAGCGCACTAGGTCGTGGTTCCACAGGTGGCGGAGCTGCACGTTGCCGATGGTCGTCCCGGTCGCAACTGCGGTCGTGAATTGATCGAGCTGCTGGGCGTTCTTGTCGGCCGCATTGTCGTCGACCAGCTTGTCCTTCGAGTCGTACAGCTTGCCGCCCTTCAAGTAGCCGTGCCAGAGACTATTGTCGGCGTCTCGCGGGTGGGCGTCAGTGCCGACGAAGTCGATGCGATCGCTGCCGTTGCCCCAATACTTGTAATAACCACTCACGATGCCGGTGAGTGGGGGTGCAATGAGTTGCCCGAAGTACGTATACGTTTGCCCGCCGTCACTCGAGACTAGGAAATTTGGCGTGACGTTGATCGAGCGAACCGCGCTGTAGATCTTGTTCTCCGCGGCGAGGTACCAGGGGTTTGCGTAGATGATCTTCTGATTGCCTGTCGCGCCGTCCCACGGGCAACCGAGTGAAGTCCAGTCGAACTTCGCTGCCTCAGACCAGGTGGCGCCGTCAAAAACGCTGCTGTAGCTATAGCAATTTTGATGTCTGATCGCCCACGCAGCCGCGTACTTCCCGTCGGGACGAACGACGAACGCCGGCGCATTGCGGTCGTCGATATCCCCGACGCCGAGCGTGAACTGCTGCTTGCTCCCCGTGGCGATATCGTAGATGACCGCTTCGATATTGCCATTGCGCAGTCCACCGCTGGCAACCGAACCGATCACGAACTTGTTCGCGGTTTGATCGACGACCACGCGCTCGTCTTGAAACCAATTCCAAGCGCCGTTGTCGTTGAACTGAATGATGTTGCTGGCGGCGATCGGCGTTGTGGGCAGAGAAGGGCACGACACGGGCGCAGTGCCGCCTGCGGCAGTGCCGCCGATGCCGCTCGAGCCGGCAGCGGATGATACGGCTTCGGTGCCGCCGTTTCCGCTCGTTGTGGCTGCGGTGCCTGAGGTACCGCCCTGCGCAGCGCTGTTCGAGCCGCCGCTGCTAGTCATGCCTGCGGTGCTCGTGGTGCTCGTGGTGCTCGTGCCGGCGTGATCGGTGTTGATGGTTCCGGCTGTGCCCCCAGACAACGAAGGAGTGCCGTCATTGGATTTCGAGCGCGTGTGACCGCCGCAGCCGAGCTGGCAGAACGAACTGCTGACCAAGACGAGAGACAGAGCAAAGGCCGGGTGACGGGATCGCGACATGGTTGTCGCTTAGTGCCGTGCGCGAGGAGAAACCGTCGAACTGCGGAGCGGCGACAGCAGTTTTGTGACGGAAACCGATGTGGGCGCCCACGACATCACCGCGCTGAAAGAAAACTCGCAACTGAGAACTAGCGTGTACCGACCAGTCTCGGGTGCGAGGCGCTCGCTCGTTGTCGGCGGCGCTAACATGTATTGAGAGCATTGCTGATCACTTTTCTGATTTCGTTTGATTGGCATTTCGTGTAAGGACACCAGCTCAGCGTGGAGTGGTGACGTGAATGGGAGTGTCACCTGGCAGTACAACAATGACTTCATGAAGGTTCGCGAAACCGTCGTTGGCGCGAGCGCGAGTGCCACAGCGTTCTTCGGCTACGACGCGGACTTGCTATTGACCTGTGCCTCACCAACGAGCTGCACGCCGCCGTCCGCTGACGCATTGCGCCTGACCCGCGATGCGAACAATGCTCAGCTAACCGGCGTTGCCCTCGGCAATACCAGCGAAACGCTCTCCTACAACGGCTTCGGCGAGCTCGCACGCCAAACAGCAAAGTACGCATCGAATTCACTGGTCGACATCACCTACGACGCACCGGGTTTCGAGCGCGACGCGCTGGGTCGCATTGTCCGTAAGACCGAAGTCATCGGAACCAACACCAAGGTTTTCAAATACAGCTACGACAACCTCGGACGCTTGACCGACGTAATGATTGACGGGGCCATCGCCGAGCACTTCGAATACGACGCGAATGGCAACCGCACACTCGGCTTCAACAACGCGGCCGGCACGACTTACAACGGAACGTACGGCGCGCAAGACCGCCTCCTCAGTTACGGCCCTTTCGACTTCACCTACACAGCCAACGGCGAACTCGAAACCAAGACCAACCGCGAAACCGGGGACACCTGGCTGTTCCAGTACGACGCCCTCGGCAACCTCTTGACCGTCGGCCTACCCCAAGGCGACCTCATCACGTACCTAGTCGACGGCATGGGCCGCCGCGTGGGCAAGAAGAAGAACGGCATTCTGCTCAAACAGTGGCTCTATCGCGACACGCTCAAGCCGGCGGCCGAGCTTGACGGCTCGGGAAACCTGGTGAGCGAGTTCGTGTACGGGTCCACGAGCAATGTTCCAGACTACGTGCGGCGCGGTGGCAACACCTACCGGGTGATCAGTGATCAGCTCGGTTCGCCAAGGTATGTGGTGAACGTCGCGAATACGAGTGATGTGCCGTTCAGCGCGAGCTATGCGAGCTTCGGGGGGGTAACTGGCGCGGGGCTGGATTGGATGCCCTTCGGGTTTGCAGGGGGGATCTATGACGGTGAGACGGGGCTCGTGCGGTTTGGGGCGAGGGATTATGATTCGGTGACAGGGAGGTGGATCAGTAAAGATCCGATCCGGTTTGATGGCGGGCAGGCGAACTTATACGTGTACGTCGGCGGCGATCCGGTCAACGCTACAGACGCAAGCGGCCTCTACAACCCAAATCTCAGCTGTGCACAATGCGAAGGAGCTGCCTACGCGTGGTTCATCGCTTGCGTGGGCGGAGCGGCTTGCTTCCCACCACCGGTCGACGGCGCCGCCCTACTGACCTGTCTTCTAGGTTGGAACAATCTAATCAACTCGTGCAACAAGAACTGTGGGAGGGGTCCATGAACAAGCGCGCGATCTTCGCGTTTGCCACGCTCGCTCAATTGTTCCTTGCGACCCGGGTTGGGCGAGCTGATGCTCTCTGCATTCTTTTGGGTCTGATCGGTGGCGCTCTAGTAGCGTCGCGCCTTCGAGCGCTGAGTCCCAATTTCCGCTGGCTCCCGTTTTGCATCGCGCTGCTCCTTTTCCCACTTGCGTGCTGGCTAATACGTCACCCTGGTCCAGGATTCCTCGGCGCGTTGTTGGCCGCTTCTGCGCTCGGAACTGGGGCAGGTACTCGCGTCGCGTTCCAGTCGACTAGAAGGACGCCGATCCGTACGTCGGACATTTTTGTCGTTCTAGGCCTGGTCGGTGCGCTATTCGGCGGCATGATCCTTCACGGACACATTCTGCCCCTAGCTCTAGTTCCTTTCGCTATCGCAGCCGCGATTAAGACTAGGAATCGGGAATGGTTTGGCTGAGCGACGTTTTCGACGGGGAACATCTCACGGGCTTTTTGGCGCGAGGGGCTCGAGCTACCCGGACTCAGCAGCGCCGACGCCTTCCCAAGACGTAACGCCGTCGCGACCACTCGTGCAACTGGCCCTGGGCTGTACGTTTGCTTGGCCGGCTGTTACGCGGCTCGACAATCCCTTGGCGCGCGCAACCGCAAGTGCGGGTGCCCGTGATGCTCGCGCCTAGATTCGTTCGAGATATTGCGCTGCGATGCCTGTACTTAATTTGCTCCGCCCTCTCGGTAAAGTTCCTCTGGCTGCAATCGCCATCACCGCTCAGAACGACGTGCGTAGTGTTGCTCGGAGCCTGTGCGGCGATCGGAAGCTTCGTCGTCTTACGGCAGAGCGAGCCGAGGGCAGCTGTCCGAGTCCTTCAAGGGCTAGTCCTCGTCGGGTTCGCTGGGCTAACGGTGCTCGTTCTTGGTGTAGGTGTGCCTACCGTCCGCCTACTTGTCTCCTTGGGCAGTGGGGCGGCGCTGGCTCTTGCCGTCGTGGGGACCCCAGAGACGCGTTCGGACGCGAGTCGGAGAAGGTGGCTCTGCTTCTCGGTCGCTGCGGTCATCGCCATTCCCGCATGCGTGCCATACACGAGCAGTTGGAAGTTTGGAGCCGACTTGCCGAGCTCTGTTGCGCTGCTTGCAGCCGCCGTTGCCGGGGTAGCGAGTGGCCGGGTTCGCCGCGCAGACTAGTGTAAGATTCGGTGCGAGGGATTATGAGCCGATGATCGGCAGGTGGCTGTATCGGGTAGAGTATCTCTACTTCTTCAGCGCGTTCCGACTCGCCTCAGCTCGCCGACTCACCCTGTCGCATCGCCGCGCCCAGCACGATCAGCGCGATCCAGACCAAATTCGCAAGCAACAAGTGCAGCACCTGCATCGGTCCCGGTGCGGAGAGCCAGATGTTGAGCACGCCCGCGCACAGTTGCAGTGCGATCCACACGGCTAACGCCGCGCTCGCTCGGCGCACGTCTCGAGTTGCGCGATAGCTCGGCAACAACATGGCTACGTACGCGACGAACGCCGCGACCAGGACGGCCACGAACGGATGAATGCTGCGCATGCGCTGCAGGATGTGCGCGTTCAAGCCTTGGTCTTCTTGGAGGCGCGCGGCAAAGCCGCTGGCTTGCACGGGGAAGACGGTGTCACCGAGGGCGGTCACGGCGCCCGTTGCAGAAACGAGGAGCACGCCGATCCCGGCGAGGATGAGCAGGGTGCGCGCCGCGCGAGGTAAGGCGATCGGCGTCGCGCGCGGAACGCTGGCGAAGTAGGCGCACCAGGTCAACGCCGCGGTGAGTAGAGCCGTGCTGACGAGGTGCAAGGGCAGCGCGAAGATGCGTCCGAACGAGGCGTCGTGAACGACCCAGCGCATCAGCACGATGACCATGCCAATCAGCGCTTCGACCACAATCATCACCGAGCTGAACACTGCGGAGGCGCGCAGCACGTGGCCGCGTGGGTAAAGTCGGAACGCACCGATCAAGAGCACGATGACTGCGACTAAGCTCAAACCCGAGGTGAGTCGGTGGGTGAGTTCGATCACGGTCGCGACGGACTTCGGGAGGTGGAGGACCTCGCCGTTGCAGGTGGGCCAGTGTTGGCCGCAGCCTGCGCCTGAATCGGTGATGCGAACCGCAGCCCCAAACAGAATCACGGCCAGCGTGTAAACAAGCACCGCACGCGCAAACCACGCGAAGCGCTTGTGCGGGTCGCGACCGCCGTCGGCCTGGGTGTCGGCGGGAGGCACCGGCACGACTTGCTGCGTCAAAGCGGGGGATGCCGGGCTTTCCATTGGGGCGCCCGGATTTGCCATGGGCGCTCGTGACCGTCGAGCCTCGACTTGCCGGCTGGATCGAGGTAGGTGCCGGTCGTGGATCAATACGACATCATCGCGGTCATCGTGGGTGTGATGTTCACCCTGCGAAAGCTCGACACGCAGAGCCGCACGCCGGCCCAGTCGCCGAACGTGGCCGTGGAGGATTTCGAGGCCTGGCAGCGTCGCTCAGCGGCGGCCTACGCGCCGGGCGCGTATGCGAGCTTTTTCCGGATCCTCTTTCAGATCGGCTTCATGCGTTATGCGGCGCACCACCCGCTTCCGCCGCTGACGTATCAGCGTGTGGCTCTGATCGTCGATGCTGTCTGGCTTTTCTGCGTCGTGTACACGCTCATCAACGCGCATCTGGCTCGCGAAATGCGGAAAAAGCTAGGGATTTCGCTGGATAAGCCGCAACCCACGCGTTGATCGGAGCCGAACCCGGGTCAGGCCGAAATCGCGATCGGGGCCGAACCAGGGTCGGGCCGAGTCGCGACGCGCAGGGTCCGAGTCGCGACGCGCCAGGTCCTGACGTCGTCGCGAAACATGCGGGGAGAGAATTTTCGCTGCGGGCGTAAGACTTGGCGATGAGCGAGCGTTACCTGCAGTCCCTGGCCATCCTGCTGGCAGGGCTCTTTTCCGCTGAGCGATCCCGCGCGAAGCGACTCACCTTGAGCTTTTCACCGCCAAACGCGCAGGATCGACCGAGTGACGCTCCGCCGCCCACGACGGAAGACGAGCACTGACGCCTCAATGGGTGGAGGGCGGAGGAGGCAGAGTCTGATTCGGGGGGGGCCGCTCGCGCAGGCACTTTTCGATGCCTTGGAGGAGTTCGGGCGATGCACCCTTGGGTAGACGCGGCTTGCCGAGCACGTTGGTCGCCAACCGATCCCAAGTGACTCCGCCGTCCGCACCGAAGCTGAGCCAAACGAACATCGCGCGGCCCTTGATGTTGGCGTCGGGAACACCGCCGCCACGGCCGCCGTTCCAGGCGCGCGAGTCACTGCTGTTGTTGCGATTGTCGCCCATCACCCAAGTCTCGCCGGGTTTGACCTTGTACGGTCCTTGATGTGGCTCGCTGCCGCGGTCCTCTTCGAACTGGGTGATGTACGCGAAGTTGCCGAGGAACTCCATGTACAGCTCGCTGCGCTTGGTCGAGGGCTCCGTGCCTTCGTGATACTCGTACCAACCGATGCGGCAATTCGGGATGCGCCAGCCGTTGATCGACGGGTGACCGTTCTCGACCGTCAGGGTGTCACCTTCGAGCGCGATCACGCGCTTGATGAAATCTTGGCGCTCGTTGTTGGGGTTCGGATCCGGGTATTCGAACACCATCACGTCGCCGCGTGCCGGCGGCAAACTGTTGAGAAGTCGCAAATTCGTCCACGGAATCGCTGGGCCATAAGCCAGCTTGTTGACGAAGATGTGATCTTGGATCTGAAGCGTCGGCAGCATCGAGCCGCTCGGGATCTTGAACGCTTCGACTACGAAGGTACGTAGCAAGAGTGCGACGCCGACGGCCACGGCGATCGACTCCACGTATTCGCGGAACTCTCCCTTTTGCCACGGGTTGAGGCGACGGCCGACCAAGCGGCTGGCGCGCTCGTAGGCGGCACTGAACGGACCCGGCTCGAAGGGCTTTGCGTTCATCGCTTCGCGCAGTTGGTCGAGCCCTTCACGAAGCTCGTCGCGGGCTGCAGCGGGCAACTCGCGTTCGACGCGTGCGCGGTTCTTGCTCAAAATGCGCTCGGACTCTTCCAGCAGTTGGCCTGCGTGTTCGAAGTCCTCACGCATGTTCTTCGGCACGTCGCTGCGTGCACCGCTGCCAGGCCCGCCCACGAAGGGCAGTGAGTGCCTGTAGCTGTACAGCACCATCTCGAAGATGGTGAAGAACAGGATGTACGCGGGGACTTGCTGATCGCGCACTTCCCACTGGAAACGCTCGAAGAGCGTGACCGGCGTGAAATCCTGGGCAGGCTTGACCAACCAGACGAGCAGCATGCACAGGACAAGTGGCACGACGACGAACCACAGCGGCCAGAACACGTATCGAGAAATTTTTGCGTTCACAGAAGAGGTGCGCCGTTTCTAGCCGGGGGCTCGGACCAGGGCAACCCAGGGCGGACCTGGGCTATTCCGATCTCGGTCCGGCATCGCAGCCGGCTCGGGATTGGGGCATTTAGGGGCGTTTTGTTCGGCGCCAGAGCAGCGCCCAAGTAGCCGAGGATCAAGGCCGATCTCCGACCAAAACCAAGTAGTCGACTTTTGCCGCCGCGTCGTCCTTGGTGCTCGTGTCGGGCGCGGTTTTGCCGAGCTTCGCGCTGTTGTCGACCACGAGGTAGTAGCGGCCGGGCTCGACGTTCACGAAGCGCTGCCAGAGGCCGCCTTTTTGGTTGGCGGTGTCGTCGAGCAGGCCAGGGCTCGGCAGCGAGGCGCCGCCGGCGGCGTGTAAGTAGCTGTCCAGCAGCTTGTCCCCCGTGAGCTTGTCGACCACGAGCAGGTCGGCGTTGGGCGCGCCATCTACGGCGACCGTCAAGTACAGCGCTTGGTTCGAGTCCGTGACTTCGAACGCGCCTACGTAGTCTTGCTGGCCGATGTGCACCTCGGTGCGCTCGTTGGCCAAGATCTGTTTTTCTGTGCGTTTGACCTGGAACGGTTTGAAGGGCTCTTCACCCGCAGGGATGATGCCCAACGCGAAGTCCGTGCTGCCCGACGAATCCTTGCGGATCACCGTGAAGCCGCGGCGCAGCTGACTCTCGACGATGTGCTTGCCGAGTTGGTTGGGGTTCACCCCGGCGATCGCCATGCCGCCTTGCGCGAGGGGCGACTCCACGAGCGTGGTTTGGAACGCCGCGCCGTCAATCAGGCGGGGCCTGAAGTAGACGTACATGGCGCCGTCGCGGAGCTGGAAATCCGTCGCGTATTCCACGACGCCGCGTGAGGTGAAGCCGAGACGCTGCGTGACGTTGGTCCAGGCGTAGCCTTTGCCCGTGTATTGCACGACGAACGATTTGTGCGCGTCGTCGTCGAGCACCTGCGAGTCGCACGACTCCGCGAAGAAGCGACCGACGACCGGTTCATCGTCGCCGAATTTGAGGGGCGCGCCGCCTTTGAGCATTTCGCTGCAAAAGGTAGCCAGGCCGAATTTCAGGATGTCGAAGCGGAGCGACTTGTTGCTCGGGTCGTTCATCACGCCCGCGCCGAGGATGCTCACCGTGCGGGAGCTGGTCGACGCGCAAGAAGGTAGCGCTGCGAGCGCGAACAGCGTGGTCAGGCTTGCTGCAAGGAGCGTTCGGTAGCGGGCGGGGGCGGGCATGCGGCGCGCAGCATATCCCCTCGGGTTTTGCGGGCCCAACCCAAAAAAGCGGCCACGAGTTGACAGGGCCTCGGGTTACTACGAAAAGTCGCGCCCGAACGATGGGTCATCTCGCGATTCTCGGTGCCGGCGCTTGGGGCACTGCTCTGGCTCGAATTCAGAGCGAGCGCGGCGAGCAGACACGGCTGTGGACGTGGCAAGCCGAGCACGCGGCGACCATGCAACAGGAGCGCGTGAATCGCGCATTTTTGCCCGGCTTTGCGTTGCCGGAAGGCGTCGAGCCGAGCGCTGACTTGGAGCACACGCTGCGTGGCGCGAGCGCGGTCATCTTGGTCGTGCCCACTGCCGGCTTTCGTGAAACGCTCGAGCGCGCGAGACCCTTCATCGACTCGTCTGCCACGCTGATCATCGCGACCAAGGGCATCGAACCGGGCTCGTTGATGTTGCTGACGGAAGTCGTCGCCGCCGTGCTCGGTCAGTCGGCACACGATCGCTCGGTCGTGCTTTCGGGGCCGAGCTTCGCCAAAGAGGTCGCACTCGGACTGCCGACGAGTCTCGTCGCGGCGTCCCACGATCTGAGCCTGGCGACCGCGGTACAACAACGGTTGTCGAGCGAGCATTTTCGCGTCTACGCCGGGGATGATCCGATCGGCGTCCAGGTTGGCGGCGCATTGAAGAACGTGATCGCCGTGGCAGCGGGCGCCTGTGACGGCCTGGGCTTCGGGTACAATACGCGCGCTGCGCTGATCACGCGCGGGCTCGCCGAAATTGCGCGGCTCGCGCTAGCCAAAGGTGGCCAAGCGTTGACACTGGCCGGACTCGCGGGGCTCGGTGATCTGGTGCTGACCTGCACCGGGGAGCTCAGTCGCAATCGCACGCTCGGCTACGAACTCGGGCGCGGCAAAAACCTCACTGACGCGCTCTCGGGTCTCGGCCACGTCGCAGAAGGCGTCGTCACCGCAGACAGCGCATTCCACCTTGCACAACGGCTGGGCGTAGATCTGCCGATCTCGAACGAGGTGTACCGCGTGCTCTTCGAGCACAAGCCCGTATCAGACGCAGTGCGAGCCGTCCTGTCGCGGCCGTTGACACGAGAGTGAGCTCGAGCGACTCAGATGTGCTCGACAGACTTGAGCAACTCAGGCACGAAGCTGGTGCGCGGTCTAAGCAGCATCACCCTCGGTCCGTGCCGGCGCGGGAACTCCCAAGTCCCATACGGAGTCCCGAGATCCGCATTCAGCAAATCATCGTCGAACACTTCGTTTTGAACCCGATCCTCGTGGTTGGGTTGGGCCTGCGCGATTCGGGTCGAAGTGAGCGCGCCCATTGCCGAACCGATGAGCACCCAGCGTGTCGCGAGCCGCGTGAACGAAGTGGACTTTCGCATCTGAACTCCTTTCGCCGTTGGACCCGACGCACCCTTTCGGCTTGGGTCTCCGCGCCGGGCGGCCTATTGGGTCGCCTGCCGTGAGCGGAGTAACACGCCGCTGCCCACAAACTTGGGTGCGCGCCGAAGGCGCCGCACGCTCGCGCCGGGCGCGCGGGAAGCGTGAACAGCCGCCTGCCCGGAACCAAAACGAGCGAAAAGTCTTGGAAGACTCCCCCGTCGGGGATCGCGAAGCGCGTCAGATCACGATCCGCCAATGAGATGGAGGCCTACAAAGAGCTGACCGAAGGCGCATGCTTTCCCTCAGCTTCAGCGCGGGCGGCGCAGCGCCACCGTCCGAGCGTGCGCAAACGTGAGTCTCCCACCGCGCGCCGCAGGCGCCGCGGGTCCTTCTCAACCACGTCAACCGCTCGGATATGCTTCACGACTCGAGCAAAGGCGGCCGTTCCCGCGCGCGCAAGAGCGGACAAACCCTCACAAGCATTGTCATTTGTGGGGTAGGGCACTAGCCTTGCGGGCGGAATGGCCACGATTCGTTTCTTTCCGTCGGAAGGGGCTCCGGTGCTCCTGGCGTTGCACAAGCCGCTCTCGACCATCGGGCGCGCGCTAGGCAACGACATCCATCTGCCGGACGCGAGCGTTGCCCACCACCACGCGCAAATCGTCTTCAACGGTCGTGATTTTCAGCTCGAAGAGGTCGACCGTGACGCCGAGATTCTGATCAACGGCAAGAAGAAGCGACGCGCTCGCTTGGCCAATGGCGATCGCATCACGCTCGGCAAGGCGCTGCTCGGGTTCAGCATGTTCACCGAGCTGCCGCCCACGCCCGCCGCGGAGGAGAGCGAAGTTGGCGTCGAAGCGGGCGACATCGAACGTCTGCGACGGCTGCACTCGTTCAGTGAGCGCTTGATGCAGAGTCAGTCCGTCGATGAGCTGCTCGAAACGCTGCTCGACGACATCATCGAGCTGACCGGCGCCGCGCGTGGCGTCGTGCTGCTCGTCGATCCCTCCGAGGGCAAAGACAGCACGCCGCGTGTGCGCGTGTCACGCAACGTCCAGCGCGAAGCGATTCAAGATGCCTCCGGCGTGATCAGCGACAGCATCGTGCGTCAAGTGATCGAAACCAAGCGCCCGGTGATCGTCTCGGACGCATTGACGGACACGACGTTCAGCAAGAGTGAGAGCGTGATCTCGCTCAAGCTCTCGAGCGTGATGTGCGCGCCCTTGGTCAGCCAAGGCGACGTGATCGGCGCCCTGTACGTCGCGAACGACGAGGTGAAGCACCTGTTCGATCGCCGGCAGCTCGACTTGCTCACCATCTTCGCCGCGCAATCTTCGTTGATTTTGCAGAATGCCATGCTGCTCAGCGCGCTGCGCGCTGACAAAGAAAAGTTGAGCGCGGATCTGCTCGACAAGCGCTTCGGGGAAATCATCGGTGCCTGCGCCTCGATGATGGAGGTGTTTCGCAAACTGCAGAAGGTGGCCGCCACCGATATCAGCGTGCTGATCACGGGCGAAACCGGCACCGGCAAAGAGCTGATCGCGCGCGAGGTCCATCGCCGCAGCAACCGCGCCAACGGCCCGTTCGTGACCGTCAACTGCGGCGCGATCCCGGAGAATTTGATCGAGAGCGAGATGTTTGGCCACGTGAAGGGCGCCTTCACCGGAGCCATCGCCAGCCGCGCCGGCAAGTTCCAACAAGCCGACGGCGGCTCCTTGTTCTTGGATGAAGTGGGTGAACTACCGCTCGGCATGCAAGTGAAGTTGCTGCGCGCGCTGCAGGAGCGCGTGGTCTTCCGCGTGGGCGATAACCGCCCCGAAAAGTGCGACATCCGCATCATTGCGGCCACCAACCGTAACCTGGAGGAGATGATCAAGTCCGGCGAGTTCCGCGAGGATTTGTATTATCGCCTGAACGTCGTGAACTTGTGGTTGCCCCCGCTGCGCGAGCGCGGTGACGACGTGTTCATCATCGCCAAGGCATTGCTGAGCAAGTTTGCAGACGAACTGAAGAGCCCCGTGCGCGGCTTTTCTCCGCAGTCGCTGGCTGCGATCAAGAAGTATCCTTGGCCCGGCAACATTCGTCAGCTCGAGAATCGCATCAAGAAGGCGCTCGTGCTCTGCGACCAAACGCTGCTCGGTCCGCAAGATTTGGATCTGGGCGGCGAGACGCAAATGGTGATCGTGCCGCTCGAAAAAGCCAAGGAGGACTTTCAGCGCCAATATGTGCTGGAAATACTCGAGCGCAACAACGGCAATCGCACGCAGACCGCGCGCGATCTCGGCGTCGATCCTCGCACCATCTTTCGCTACCTCGAAAAAGAGCAAAATCCGATGCCGAGCGGCGCCAGCGGCGCCTCAGCTCCGCCGGGACCCGCGCCCGAGACGGAATAGCGTCAGTAGCAACCCCGCAGTCGCGCGAGCCTCGTGGCGCGACTGCGAGGTGATGGGGCGGGTGGCTACTACGGGGTCTTCCAGGAGCACAGCGTGCCATTGCCGCCGGCGATGATGCGTCCCTTCACGGCGATTGGCGAAGTCCAGCGATTGACACCGCTGCAGGTGCCGGCACCGGTGAGCACGTTCTCGCCCGTGTCGCCGTCGACGGCGCGCAGCTTGCCTGCGTCTACGTACCAAACGAGCGCGTTGGCCTTGCCATCAGTGGTGGTCGAGATGGGAGCGGTCGACGGGTTGGGCCCAGTTGCACACCAAGCCACTTCACCAGTGGGTTTTGCGCCTCCGGTGAGCTTGACTCCCATCATCACGCGGCCTGTCATGCTCATGTTCGGGCATTCGGCGCCGCTTTCGACCGAGAAGGCGAGGTAAGTGCCTTTGGCCGTGGTGTAGGCGGTCGGCGCGGTCTTTACGCCGTTGCCGGCCGGCGAAGCGACGCTCGCCGCTTCGATCGTGGCGAGCTGACCGTTGCTGCCACCAAGGTTCGCCGGATTCACTAGGTACAGCTTGCCGTCTTTCGCGATCGCGGCGAGCAGCTGCTCCGGCGTGGAACCGGGGAGCTTGAACAACACGGAGTTCGACCCGCCGAGATCGGCATCAGCCGAATCCATCGAACTCCATGCGGAAGGATAGAACTGGTTGGCGTCGGATTTAGTGAACTGGGCGAGTCCACTCATCTTCAGGATGGCTTCGCTGTCGGAGGCGGTGCGACTGCTGGCCTTTGCGGTGTTGTTGCCGGTGACGGGGAAAATGTTGGTCCCATCCGAAGCAAAGCCGCCTGCGGCCCAGATTGCCTCGCCCTTGCCGGCGGTGGCCCACGCGCCGGTCTTGGTCGGGTCAGCTGCGTTCACGGCGACGACCCAGCCGTGGTAGTCATCGCAGTCACCCACGAAGCCGCCGTAGGCGACGTATACGACGCCGTTCACCAGCGACAGCGCGCTGCGTTGGTTCTGGAACTTGGTATTGAAGGAGAGGCTGCCCGCCTTCAACGCACTGACGTTGACCGGCCAACCCGAGCGCGGCGTACCGTCTTGCAAAGACAGAGCGTGAATTTCGTGGCGCTCCACAGCGGCGGTGCCGATCGCTGCGGCCACGTAGACGGTGCCCGACTTCGCGTCGATCACCGGCGTGCTCAAGATGCCGACGGGATCACTGCCGAAGCCGCAACCTTGACCCTTTGCGCCGGGTGACGCACCGAGGTTCTTGGTCCAAACCGTGGCACCCGTGGTCTCGTCGAGCGCAGCGACTTCGTTATCGGCGCTGACCGCGATGAAGATCCCCTTGCCGCCGGGACCGCCGTTTTCCGAGTACAGCGGCGAGGCGTACATCGAGCCCTTGAACGTGGCTTTGAACGTCGAGTCGAGGGCCATCTTGGCTGCGGCGTCCTTGGTGAGCGTGGGCTGTACCCAGGTACCTTCGCGGGTGGGACCACCGTTGCGCTCGAGCACGCTGGCGCCAGTGCTCGTCGTGGGGCCGGTTCCGCCCGTCCCGGAGCCGCCTTGCGGATTCGTGGAACTTCCGCCGGTTGCGGTGGAGCCGCCGGTTGCCGTCGCGTTGCCGCTTCCGCCGGTTGCCGTCGCGTTGCCGCTGCCACTCGTGTTCGTACCGGAGCCACCCGTACCAGTGGAGGTGTTACCACCGGTACCCACGGTCGTGTTGGAACCGCCGGTCGCGCCCGATCCGCCAGGACCGCTCTCCTTGCTCCCGCAAGCGACGACTGAAATAAGTACACCTAGGAGTCCGCGATACTTCATATTGAACCTTGCCGATCGAAGCAGATGCGCAACTCTGGCGGTCGAGGTCATCAAAGTCAACACGCTGAGCCGAACGCAGATTTTTCTTCTCAGGACGTCGTAATGCAACCCGCAGCCATCGAAACCGAATCAAAATTTGAAACTGAAATTGGGGCGCGGATGACTCGCGCGCGATCGCTAACCGCCTTTGCTGCCACGTTTCGCACGTTGATCGCTGCTGCTAGCGCATGCGGTCTCGTTGCGTGTTCGAGCGGCGGAGGAGACGCAGCGGCGGGTGGTCAAGGGGGGAGCGTTTTATCCGGCGGGAATTTTAATGCAGGGGGTGCAGTTGCTAACACCGGTGGTTCATCTGGCGGGAGTGGCTCCGGCGGCGCCGCTGTCGCTGGTGCAGGCGGTGTGGCCTCTGCGGGACAAGCAGGATCACTCGCTGGTGGCAGCGCGGGTTCCGCCGGCGCCGCGGGCGGTGGCTATGTCCCAAGTGGCCCTTGTAGTCCTCCGATCGACACCAACCAGCCTTTAGAAAAGCTGAGCCAAACCGGCTGCATGGATGCGAACGACCTGAAAAAGATGGCGTCGATCGTCGTCCCCTACGACGTAAACAGCCCGCTGTGGTCGGACTCCGCAGTGAAGACGCGCGGCGTGCGACTTCCGGATGGGCAAAAGATCCACGTCAAGAATTGCACCGCCAATCCAGACGATTGCGTGTTCGGTCCGGAAGATGATGGGCGCTGGGTCTTTCCGGTTGGCACTGTGCTCGTGAAGAACTTCTTGTTCGACGACAAGTTCGTCGAAACGCGCTTGTTCGTGCGTCGCGACACGAAGAACTGGGTTGGCTACGGCTACCAGTGGAACGAAGCGCAGACCGAGGCCACCATCGTTCCCGACGACGGAAAGACGGTGACGTTCAACACGGGGCAGCGCATGGTCTCGTGGGCATATCCGAGCCGCTATGACTGCATGTTGTGTCACAACAAGCCAGGCGGCAGCAGCATCGGTCCCGAGACGCGACAGCTCAATCGCATGATGGGCGGCGAGAACCTGCTCGATAAATTCGATCGCCTGGGCATGTTCGAAACGGCGCCGCCGAAACCCTACCTGGCGCCCCTCGTCACGCCCTATCAGTCCGCTGAAGGCAAGCCTCCGGACGGCACTTCGAAGGAGGAATTGGCCCGCTCTTACCTGCACGCCAACTGCTCGTTCTGCCACCGCGCGGACGGCAACGACGGCACCATCGATCTGCGCTACGGCGTGTCGCTCGCGAAGATGAACGTGTGCAATGCAGTGCCCAAGAAGGGCGGCGCCGGCCTCACGAAGTACACCGTGCTCACGCCCGGCAAGCCGGAAGAATCGGTGATCTCGGCGCGCATGGGCACGCTCGACGACATGGCTCGGATGCCGCAAATTGGCACCTACGTGGTCGACACCTCAGGTACGAAGCTCGTGAACGACTGGATCAACTCCGTTCAGGCCTGCCCTTAGCCCACGTCGCGCCCCGAGCTACGCGCCGCCCTCGGGCGTCCGCGCCCGCTAACCAAACCATTCGAACCCGAGTGTCGTTCGGGCGGCTCGGGGCGCAGCGTCGATTGCAAGCGTATCGAGACCGCTGCTAGCCTGAGCAGCCAAGTTCGAGGATGGCTACCTTCCAACGGGGTTTCACGGGTTGATCATGCGTCAATTGCTAGGGGTCTGTTTGGGGCTTGGAGTTGCTTGCGTTTCGTCCACCGCGTTCGCACAAAGTGACAGTGGTCCCGCGGTCGGATTGAGGTTCGGCTACGCGGTTCCGTTGGGCAAGGCAGGGGCCATCCCACCGGCATCCGGTGGCCCCGCCGACACGAGCGCCGATGACGTCGCCGACGTTGTTAAAGGCATGATTCCGATTTGGCTCGATGTCGGCTACCGGATCAATCCCGCGCTCTATGTGGGTGCGTTTTTTCAGTACGGGTTCGGGCTCGTCAACAAGGACAGTGCGGACGCAGCGATCTGCAATCAGGGAGTGAGTTGTTCCGCGCGCGACATCTCTTTCGGCGCGAACCTTCACTACCACCTCTTGCCGGATGGCCCACTCGATCCCTGGGTTGGCGCAGGACTGGGTTACGAGTTCTTTACCGCTAGCGAATCGGGCACAATTACGATCGCGAGTCGGAGACTCGATGTTGACGCTTCTGCAACTCTGAAAGGCTTCCAATTCTTGGTCTTGGAGGCGGGCGGAGACTACAAAGCCACTCCCGCTTTGGCGGTCGGCCCCTTCGTCAACTTCGCGCTCGGCAAGTACACGACTTGGTCGTCGAGCAGTACCTCGAACGGCACGAGCGCTGACCGACATGGCGATTTGCAAGACACTGGCCTGCACGAGTGGCTCACGTTCGGCCTCCGAGGTCAGTACAACTTGTGACTGCGCTCGAGAGAACGCGAAGATCTCGCTGCAGCTTTCACTCTGGGGCTGGCTGAGCAATCGATCCTTCTGGTCATTTTTTCATCGATCCTGCCCACCTCCGCGCAGATAATCATGACGCGACTCAGTACATCCACCTGAGTCTGCCATCGATATTGTTCAGAAACCTGAACAGTGACATCGTCCCAAGCAATGGGCAATCCGAATGCTGCGGACGTTCAGCGGGAGACTGTCGAGCTCATCTGGCGTCACTATCGCGCGCAAGCGGGAACTTCGAGAAGACTCAAGGCTCAGCGTGGCTGGTGGCAACGAATCCTATTGTGGGTCACCATCATTGCGCTCTTAGTCACGCCGTTTTCCAAGACTTTTGAGAAGCTCGGCTGGGATCGCACTTCGGCGGCGTTGACGATCGCCGCAACGGTCATCTTTTCCTTGATGGCTTGGTTCCAGAAGGAAGTACTGAGCGACGACGCCGAGCAGGCCTGGGTGCGCGCGCGACAGGCAGGCGAGGGGTTCAAGGCGCTTGCGTTTCGGTTCTTGGCTGGCGTGCCCCCGTTTGACGTCGCGGGCAATGAAGCTGCTCTGAGTCATGTCGACGCGCTCGCCGGAAAGGTGGCGACTCCGGACAGGGTGGCTGACGACGAAGCGTCAAAAAACATTCCTCCCGCCCCTTTGTCTTTCGAAGACTATCTGAAGCTGCGAGTCGACGACCAGATCAATTTTTATCGGAATGCGATTGAAAGGGCGCGCGGCGATCAGAGTCGGACTGTGCTCATTGGCCGCGCCATCTCCGCATCAGTGGTTGTTTTTGGGGCCTTGGGCGGGGTGATTGCCAAAGATTGGCGCGAGATCTGGGCGCCATTTTTGAGCGCTGCCGCGACGCTGACTGTCACGCAGAGCGCTCGATCGCGCCATCGATACTTGATTGATAGTTACTCCGTTGCAGCCGACAAGCTCGAACTTGCGAAGACCCGCTACAAAACTTCGAACAACACTGCGGGTGACCAAAAGCAGTTGGTCGAGACGGTCGAGGGGGTGCTCACCAACGAGAACGCGGCGTGGGTGCAACAAATGCTGCTCAAACCCACCGTGCCCGATGTGGTCAAGCCATCAACACCCAAGGTTGGGTGACGAGTATGCAGCTTTGCTTCATTTCCTACGCGAGAAACAGCAACCTCGACGGGCATAGCGCAGTGAAAACACACCACGGCGCGATCAGTGTCTATTCCGAGGTCGGCAAGGGGACCGAGGTGCGCCTGTATCTCCCGGCCTTCGCGGGCCAGCTGACGGAGGTGCGACTTTCCACTCCGAACGTGACGCTGTCTCGAAAAATGCACGTCATGGTCGTCGAGGATGAGGAGTCGCTGCGCGACCTCGCGGCGCTCATTCTGAGGAGCCTGGGTTGTGAGGTGACGGTCTTCGCGAACGGCGCGGCGGCGGTCGAATTCTATCGGACCGCGTCGTCGAGCGTCGATCTCGTCTTGCTCGACATGTGCATGCCGGTCATGGACGGGACCGAGACTTTTCTCGAACTTCGGAAGCTGCGACCGGGGGCCAAAGTGCTGATCGCTTCAGGCTATAGCCTGGCACGGGATACCCAAGCGCTACTCGAAACCGGAGCTGCAGGGTTCGTGCAGAAGCCATATCGCAAGGCGACGCTCGCCGACCAGTTGGCGAAGCTCCTTGCGGATGAGTGAGCGCGCGGGGGGTGCGGGTCGCGGCGGCGGTTCCCTTCGCTGACTCACTGGAAATTTCTGACTGAGGCAGCGTGCGAGCCGTCGTCGCGTGCTTCACGACTCGCACACCTGGCCCGGCACCGTCGACGAAAAGCGCTGTGTGCGAAGCCGCCCCGGCGTACACTATGCCGAGCATGGGAGGTTCAATGACGCACCGCTGGGGGCTCCCCACGATCGCGCTTGCGTCGTTCATCGGGCTGGCTGGCTGCGGGAATGCGGTTCACAGCGGTGCTCCCGCGGCCGGTCGAGGCAACGCGGGCCAAGGCGGCGATGCGGGTGATGTCGGGATCGACGCAGCAGGCGGGGGAGGGCGCGCCAGCTCGCTTGGCGGCGCAGCTGGCGGCGCAGGTCGTGGGGGTGCAATTGGCGCAGGGGGTTCGTCGGACGGCGGCGCCTCGCTGGGTGGCTCGACTGCGAGCAACACAGGCGGCAACGGCGGTAGCAACTGCCTCGCAGGCGTGCCCTGCTCGTGTCCGGGCCCAGGCGTCACCACGTGCGAGAACGGGCAGTCGAGCTGCTCTTGCCCGCCACCAGAACAATGCCAAGGGGCGATTCACGAGACACCCTGCTTCTCGCCTTGTGGCGGCGATCCGGTTGGTGCCTGGGTATTGGACAATACTTGTCTCCCCGGAAGTTCGGCTGATGGCGATTGTCAGCGCACGTTCGCGGGCTCCGGCGCCAGCCAGGTGCGCTTGCAGCTCTTGGACGACGGTTTTGGCAAAGTCTACGGCGTAGAAGACTTGGATATCAGCGCAGAGCTGACGCTGGCCTGCTTCGGGCTGAAGACGGTGAACGACTGCTCCCAGAAGCAGTTCCTTTCGGAGGCGCTGCTGTTCTCGTATTCGCCGCCGCTTGCGTGTACGTCGAACGCTTGCGGAACGTGCGACTGTGCCGCGCATCTCAATCAGAAGATCACCCCGCTGCAAGTCCAATGGAAGAGCAATGGCAATCTGCTCGCGTTTGGTTCCTCGATGGCGACCGCCGACTACTGTGTTCAGGGCGACGAGCTTTGGTTCGGCGGCAAGTCGGGCTCGGGGAACCTAAAGGTCGCGTACAAGTTCAAGAAGATGAGCTGCAGTGGCGTGCCGGTCGCGTGTGCCGCTCGCACGCCGGCCCAGTGTGCGATGGGCACGCATTGCGTTGTCGGTAGTTGCAAATCGGGCAGCGGGGGCTCGAATTGCGCACAAGCCACGAACCAATCGAGCTGCACCGCGCTCACAGGCTGCAGTTGGGATCCGAATGGTTGCAGTGCGCGAGCCAATCCGCAATCCGTGCTTGCTTGCGATTTCGCTAGCTGCGACTCAGAACCAGGCTGTAGCTGGGGACCGCCGACGCCAAAGTGTGGCGGTACCGCCTTCGGTTGCTACGACGTGCCCAAGGAACAGTGTAACGGTCACGGCTGTGCGATCGTATCGTGCCAACCGAACGGCGACACGCCACCCGATTGCTCGAAGCTGACGAGCACGACCGACTGCGCCAAGGCACCCGGCTGTGTCGTGAACAGCGGAGCTGGCGCGCCGTGTAGCGGTCAGACCACCTGCATCGCGCAAACCGATACGAACATCTGTAGGAAGCTCAAGTGCTACCAGGATACAGCTTGTTATGGCGAGCCGTCCGCGTGCTCCACGTTGAGCACCACCGAGTGCACGTCCGTGCTGGGTTGCCGAATCGAGTGGTGAACTTCACTCGACGATTGCCTCTCTCACTTTCGCCGATACACGAGCCAGCGCAGCTCGATCGGCGCTTTGCCCACTGGCATGTCGAAGACGTTGGAGCCTTGTGACCAACTTTCGAACCAGGTGGTCGGCGGCCACGCCGTGGGATCCGTGTGCGCCTTCTCGAATTCGAACACCGATTCGTCGGAGACGAGCTCGAATGGTAGCTCTTCGGTCAAGAAGGAGAGGTCGCTGTAAGAAAAGAGACTCGCAATCCAAGTGTGCCCAGACTCGCGCGCAAGTCGATCGGGCTCGTAGCCGTTCTTGCCGAGAAACACATTGAACAGCAACAAGCCACCGGGCACCAGTGCCTCCGCCAAATGGACGAACAGCGCTCGCGCTTCATCGACGGATCCGAAATTGGTCAACACCTCCGAGGCCAAAGCGAGTCCATAACGCGCAGTTTCCAGGCGAAGCGTCGCGGACAACAAGTCGGCTTCGAACACGCGTAGTGGAAGCGACGAGCGAGCAGCGCTGTCCTGCATCGCCTTGCAGAACGCAGGAACCAGCTCGATCGCGTCGGTGGGGTGCCCCTTGGCGGCGAGAGCCAGCGCGTTCCGTCCAGTGCCCGCGCCGACATCGAGCACGGCTGCGCCATCACTCAGCGTCGCGGCCAGACTCATCACCTTGGCGTCCGGAGCCGCCCCAAAGAGCGGTCCAGTCCGCGAACTCGTCCACTCGTCGTACCGCTCTTTGAGACTGAGCGGGTAGAACTCGGCTTCGTACTCGACTGGGCCGCCAGGGGGCGCTTCCCATCTCACGACGATCGCACCGTGCGGCGACTCGACGTAGCCCTCGGTGAGCGCCGCTCGCAAGCCGTTCCTGAGCTCCTCGCTCTCCTCGAGCGAGAGCGTTCGTCCGAGCGTCGCCCACACGGTCGTGAGCTTCGTCGAAAATTCCTCCGCCATGATCGGCATGCACGGGAATCGCAACTCACCTTTGAAAGCTAGCCGCTTGTCGAGCGCGCGCACGATCGCAGCGCGCCGCTCGCCTCCTGAAGCACCACTGCCTGCCTTGCGAATATTCTTTGCCATCGCCTCGTCGCGGCCGTGTCGTATCACGGCGCCGGGCGTCCCCCAACCGACGCTGACGAAGACCCGAGGGGGGCAGCGTCAGCGCAGGTTTGGGGGCGACTTGGTTTGCGGGGGCTGCGGCCGCGCACGCTAGGTGCGACGGCCGCAGCGGCGCCTCAGATCTTCGGCGGCGGCTGAACGGGGTACTTGCAACCTTTGCCCCAATTGGCGATCAAGATCGGGACGTCATCGTTGTTCACCCAGCCGTCGCGATTCAGATCTGCTTTGATGGCGATTTGCAGCGGGGCGACGGCGCGCTTCATCCACACGTCTTTCTGATGAATGACTCGGTAGTCGGCGATGTCCGAGCAACCGCTGTCGTCCACGTCACCGGGGACCTTGTGATTGACGCCGTACACCGGCGTTTGACCTGATACCGTCACGAACTCGGTGTATTTCGAGCGCGAGTTGGCTTTGCCCAACGCGCTGAACAAGCCAAGCTCGCCGCGAGACATGCTCGTGGTGCCGGACGATGTCATCGTGACTGCGGCGGGTTGGGTGAGGCCAGATGCGGCGCGGATCAGTTGCTGGGTGAAGGTCGGCTGAGCACCGTCTGGCAAGCTGAGCGGTGACAGTTGCGCGGTCGAGGTCGACTGTGCGCTCAACTGCTGCAGTGCCATCATGCCGGAGGTGGTTGCCGGATAGAACGTGTAGATCGGGCTTACATTCCAGATCAAATTGGAAGGCAGCGCGCCCTTCTTTGGCGTCGCTAGATCGGGCGACGGCGAGTTGTATTGATTGGCCCGGCGCATCACCATGGCTTGCCAGCTCGGCTTCCCGTTGACCAGCGGAAACCCGTAGTCATCCTTGGTGATGTCCGTGACGAAGGTTTGTGGGACGCCAGCATCCTCTCCGCCGCACTTGTCGGTCAGGGGCGTGTTGTTCTCTTGCCCGTCGGACTCGAGCACGATCGTCGCGTTGGTCGCGCCAGCCGCGGCCTTGATCGCGTCGATGGTGGCGCACATGCTCTTGGCAAGCGGGGTCGTCGGACCGCCGTCAATTGGACCGAATGTGTTGATCACCGTGTCGAAGTCGCCATCCTTGTCGTTGCCGAGGAGCTTGATGTACTCGTCATTCTTGGGGAAGGTGCAGAATGTCGTGCCCTTGCCGCCGGGTTTCTCTTGTTGGGCCGCGGGGCAGTCCGTGGTCGAGAGCGGCCAAACTTGCTTGATGCCGTCCTGACTGTTGCTCGAATCCGTTTTGAAGGTGTAGACGGCAAACCCTCGCGAGGCGGTGGTGTTCTCGAAGTTCGACACATAGTTTTGCACCGTTGCCTTGGCCTGGTTGATCGCGGTCTTCCAGTTGTCGGGATACATGCTGCCCGTCGCGTCCAGCACGATGATCACGTAGTCGTCTGCGGCAGAAGCCACCCCCGATACGCTCATCGCCAACAGACCACACAATGCCGCCGAGATTGATTTCAATCGTGTCATTGATACCTCCCATTGCCACGCGTTGGCTGCGTGGTTCCCTACTTTTGTTTTTTGCATAAGCAACGTCCAACTGCGTTGCTTCCCACCCCAAACCCTTATTTCACTTGAAGAGGCGTACCGCGACTGCTGTCGCGGCATTGTCACTTGTCGAGCCACCGACGTAGTCGAGTGGTGCACTAGAGGCGTGGCCCAGACCCAGCTGTCCAGCGTCGTTTAGACCCCAACAGCGAAGCTCCCCCGTATTGAGCCAAGCACAGGTATGAAATGAACCCGCTGCGAGTTGCAGCGCCCAAACTTGATTTGCTTGCGTATCCAGCCCCAAGCTCACGGCCTCGGGGAAATAGCGATCGAGCGTGTCCGTGAAGCCGAGCTGGCCGTTGTCATTCAACCCCACACAGCGCAGCGTTTGGTTGGCTTCGGTGTAACAGACGTGCGTCGGGCCAGCGGCAGCTTCGACGGTGCCATAGTGGCCGCGCAGGTAAATCGCGTCGGACGGATCGTTGGACGGGCTGGGCCCGCCAGATCCGAGTAGACCGTCCAAGTTAAACCCGGTAGCGAACAAACCCTTGGGATTGTCGTCGAGCAGAGTGTACGTGCGCCAGCCACTGCCAAAGATCTCGACCACCGGCTTTCCACCGCCCAGGTCCCAGCTGCGCATGAAATCGAGCTGCTGATATCGGTTATCGCCCCAGCACGAGAATTTGAAGTTATCGAGCGCCACACACAGGTGTTCGCCAGATTCACCGGCTGCCACCGCGGTGCGCCCCCCGAGAGCAACCCCCGCATTCGCTGCGGTTGGTAGTTCGTCGTCTCCGACGTCAACAGTTTTACCGGTGCCCAATTGGCCAAAATCATTGCGACCCCAGCAACGGAGCGTGCCGTCTTCGAGTTGCGCACAAGTGCTTTCTCCGCCGGCGCTGAGCCGGGTCGCTTTTGCGCCGAGCGAAACGGCGGCGTGCTGCGCATCTGGCAGTTCATCGTCGCCGATCACCTGAGTGTGACCCAAGCCGAGCTGGCCGTGTTCGTTCGCTCCCCAACATTGGACACTGCCGCTGCTGAGCAACGCGCAGGTGTGTCGGCTGCCCGAGACCAACTGGGTTGCCGTTCCGCCGAGCGAAATGAGCGCCGACTGGTAGGGGTGCTGACCGGCATGATTTGCCGCGTCACCGCGCCCCAGCTGGCCTTGGCTATTGCCTCCCCAACAGCGCACACGTCCCTCACGCAGCAGGGCGCAGGTGTGGTTCAGGCCCGCCACCAGCTGGACGACACTGGAGGGCTGGCAATCCGAGTCGCAGCCGTCACCACTCACGCGATTGCCGTCGTCACAGCCCTCGGCCCCGGTGGGGCGTCCGTCACCACAGCGGGGCGCGCGACATTCGCCCGAGCTACAGGCGCCACAGCACACCGACGTCGACACGTTCACACGGTCGACGCCACACTCCTGCAGCACGTCTCCCTCGCAATACAGCGCGCCAGGCTCGCGCGCAGCGCAGGCCGCAACAATGCTAGCGCAGCGCCCGGTCTGCTGATCGCAATTCTCGTTCTCGGCGCAGCTTTGGAGAACTGCCCATTTGCCCAACGTACACACCAAGTTCTGCTTTTGGTTCGCGCCCGCGCAGGCCGTCGAACCCCAGTCAGTGCATGCGTCGCCAACGTTGCCAGTGTGGAGTGGGGGAGCACCCGCAGCGCCCTCGCCGTTTGGGATGCCCACCAGGCAGTTCCCGCCCCAGCCGCCAGAGTTGCCTTCACCGCCCGTGCCGCCGTCGCCAGCGTCGCCGTTGGGATCGAGCGCACCGCCGAATCCGCCGCTCGTGGATTGCCCACCCGCGGATTGTCCGCCCGCGGATTGCCCACCTGCTGGCTGCGCGGGACTTCCGCCGTCTGTGGTTGTCGCTGCACCAGCTGACGGGTGGCCTTGTCCTCCGGTGCTTCCGCTTTTCCCTGCCCCGCTGGCTGTGGCGCCGGACTCGGCGTGGGTTTGACCACTGGCGCCGCCGCTTGCCGCGGACGGTGTCACTGCCTCACCGCAGCTGAGAGTGAACAGCAGGCCACTCGCGCTCGACAGCAGCCGGCCGTGCCGCTGCGTAAGAAGTTTGCCCGCGTTCATCACTGAGCGAGGATCCGAATTGCCGCCAGTGTGTCAGGCGTCTTGCCAGCAGCGCCGCCGATATAACTCGGTGACGTGCTGACCGTCCCAAAGCCCAACTGACCCGTGTCGTTCAAACCCCAACACTTGACGCTGTCATTGTCCAGAATGACGCAAGTGTCACTGGCGCCGGCGTACACCGACTTCACGGTTCGGCCGGAACCCACGCTTACCGCTGCGAGCAACGATGGCGTATTCGTATTGTCGATGCCCAGGTTGGTGACGTGATTGTAGCCTGCTTGACCGTTCGTGTTGAGACCCCAGCAGCGCAAGGTCGAGCCTGTGAAGACGGCGCAGGTGGAGCCAGTGCCTACAGATAACGACTGCACGTGATCGGCTGTTGCGAGCACTGTGCCGCCGAAGGTCGCCGGCGACTCGTTGTCACCGATGTTGACCGTGCTGCCGATGCCGATCGCACCGGTCGTATTTTGACCCCAACACTCGAGCTTGTCGTTCGAAAGCAGCACACAGGCGTGCGAAACGCCGACCTTGAGATCGACGACGTTGACGCCACTCACGGTAGGCACGAGCCCCGCATCCCCCAAACTGCTCGGCGTTTCGTTGTCTCCAACGTTGGCCGTGGTGCTGGTACCCATTCGACCGAGATTACCGCTGCCCCAGCAGCGGACTTTGCCGCCTGCGAGCAGGGCGCAGCTGTAGCTCGCTCCCGAGCCCAATGAAATGACGTTGGCTCCCAGCGAAACCGCGCCGATCTGTGCGGGCGTCTGCGTTTCACTCACGGCCGTCGTATTCCCGAGCCCCAATTGGCCCACGTCGTTTTGACCCCAGCATGTTGCACTAGCGTCGTCGAGGACGGCGCAAGTGTGACGCGCGCCCGCGGAGATCGAGACGATTTTTCGACCTGATGCCACCTTGACTGCGCCGATGGCCTTGGGCGTTTTGACTTGCGCTGTCACGTTGCCCAGGCCGAGCTGACCATAGGTATTGTCGCCCCAGCAGCGCGCCGTGCCGTCCGTCAGCAACGCGCAAGTGTGCCCTACCCCCGCGGTAATCGCGGTGGCCGAGCCGCCCAGGTCGATTGGACCGGCGGGCGTGGTGCTGCTGGCTGGCTTGGTGAGCTTGTACGGCTCTTGGGTCTGCCGATAGTCCGTGTCACCCAGCCCAAGCTCGTTCGACCCGTTGGCGCCCCAGCAGCGAACGTAGCCGCCTTGAGTGAGCGCACAGGTGAAACCGTTGCCGAGCGCGAGGGAAAGCACACGCGAGGTCTTGCAATCGTTCTCGCAGCCATCGAGCGGCGTCGTGTTGCCGTCGTCGCATTGCTCACCGGATTGCGTTCGACCATCGCCGCAGGCCGCTGCTTGGCAGGCGCCGTTTTTGCACACACCCGAACCCGCGCACTGCGTGCCCGTCGATGACACCAAGTCTGCGTCGCACAGGAATGATTGTGTGGAGGGCGTGGCAGCCTCGCAATAGGTCTTGCTCGCGCCAGCCGAAGCGCAGGCCGCAATCACCGCCTTGCACTCGCCTCCGCTGCAATTGTAGCCCTGCGGACACGAGGTGCCGTTCGTGGCCCAGCTACCGGCGGTGCAGATCAGCTTGACGGCTTGTGCAGTGCCCGCGCACGCGAGGCTGCTATCCGGCGTACAAGGGCAGCCCAGAGTCGGCGGTTTGCCTTTACACGCGCCGGAGCAGACGTTGTTCAGGCAAAAGCCATCCGTGCAGTCGCCGTTCTTCTCGCAGGCCTGGCCGTTGGCGCACTTCACGCCCGCTGCCGAGCAGGTTGCTCCGCCACAATCAACTGCGGTCTCGCCCTGGTTCTTGATGCCGTCTTGGCAGGTTGCGGCGACGCACTTGGAGCTTTGGCACGAGCCGCTCGCGCAATCCGCGTGGATTACGCAACTCTGAGTGAGCGCGCACGGCTTCGTCGCGCGGCAGCCCTCACCGCCGCAGTCCAAATCAGTCTCGTTCGGATCCTTCGCGTTGTTGCCGCAACCCGCGGGGGCGCACAGCTTGCCCGGTGAGCAGAAGCCGCTGTTGCAGTCCGCATGCGCGAGGCACCCTTCAGCCTCTGGGCACTTGCCGTTCGCCTGGCCGCGGCAGGTGGGGCCGCCGCAGTCTTTGCCGGTTTCATCCTGGTTTTTGACGTTGTCCGTGCAGGAGGGCTTGGCGCAGACCAAGTTGTTGCAGAACATACTCGTGCAGTCTTCATTGACCGTGCAGGCTTGACCGTTGGCGCAGGTGCCGAGCGGTGACACGTTCAATCGGCACACGGGGCCGCCACAATCGACCGCTGTTTCTCCCTGATTCAACACGCTGTCCGAGCAGCTCGGCGAAGCACAGACACCGCCGCTGCAATAGCCGGTCTTGCAGTCACCGTTGGCCGCGCAATTCTCGCCGTTGTTGCAGAGCAGATTGAGCGCTCGGCAAATCTCTCCGCCGCAATCGAGCCCGGTTTCGACGCCGTTGTGCACGGCATCCGTACAGCGTGGCACTGCGCACTTCAGCTGCGCGTTACAAAACTTGCTCTCGCAATCAGCGCTCATCGCGCACGCAGCGTCCACCGCGCAGGGGCCGCAGCTCCCGCCGCAGTTCAAGTCAGTCTCGTCCTCGCTCTTCTTGTCGTCTTTGCAGTGGTCGGGCGTGGGCTGGCACGAGCCCTGGTTGCAGACGTGGTCCGCGCTGCATTCATGACCGCAACTGCCGCAGTTTTTCGGGTCTTCCAGCGTGTCGCCGCAGCCTTCCGGCGCGGCGCCACTCGAGCCACCATCGCCTTGAATTGGCGGTTTATCGTCGCCCGCTTCACCGCCGCTTCCACCGTACGCGCTGCCGCCGCGAGGACCTGCGCCGCTGCTGGCCGCAGGCGCGCCGCTGCTGGCCGCAGGCGCGCCACCGCGTGGCTCCACTCCTCCTTCGCCGCCAGATCCACGGACGAAAGAGCGCGGACTTGTCCCACACGCGACGAGCAACACTGCCGCCATACCCGTGATCGCACGGCCCCAAACCATGAGACTGCTCTACCAGCAGAAGACCAAACATACAAGCCCTCATTCCGCCGCACACGGTGGTTCGGCCAGCGACCACGAAAGGGAAATATGATTTCTTGATGAGAAACAGCGCCGTTTGCGGCAGATGCTTGCGCGTGATTGTTCGTGCGCGCGCGCCCTTCGCGATTTGTTTGGGCCAGTGTTGCACGCTGCGATAGACGCGCGAGCGCGCGGGAAATCGTGCTCTGCAGCCGAAGTTAGACGCGCGAGCGCGCGGAAATTCCACAGCCCACACGCAGCCGACGCATGCAGATCGGATTGATGGGTTGGGCGCTCGCGACCCAGCATCGCAACTCCGAGGGCGCGCAGAGTTCCGCGCGCGTCGAGGCGACGCCCTGCTCCCCCTTCGATGGCAGAGATTCGACGTTCGTCGTTCGAAAACGAAGCATCGATTTTCGAAAAAATCGCTGCTTCGTTTTTCGAACGCGACCTTTTGAACCGAAGCTCGCTCTTGCGACGACCCGCGCGGCGATCAAAGGCGCGCGTTGCTCCGCGATGCACGTGCGCCTCGATGTACTCCCGCGGCGCCATGCTTTGCGGCCTTCGAGTGCGGCGCGGCATGCTTTACTTCGGCCCACCAAACCCCAGGGGGCGGTCAGTCGCGGACGTCGACTTTGCTTCGCCCTGTCGCCCAGGTGTCAAACAACGCGCGCGCGGATCGCCGGCTAACAGGCCGGCGATCGCGCGACATCGCTGCGGACGCCAACGCAGATCGAGGCGACAAATGCGTGTGGGCGACAATGTGGGCGAGACCGGGGCGCCCACTTCGGTTACTGGAGGCGCTACAGTGCTGCTAGATTGGGGGGCATACCAGCCGACGACATGACGAAACCGCGCGACCGTTTCTCGTCACTTCCCGACGACTCGCAGCCTGCGGCATCGTCGGGTCGCAAGACACCATCCATACCGAACTCCGGGGAGCGGAGGTCTGTCCCTGCGCCCGGTGCGAACGAGCTCTGGGCAGGCAAGATCCGCGTACTAGGTGAGCTCGGCAGTGGCGCGATGGCCAAGGTCTTGCGCGGCTATGACACCAAGCTACGCCGCGAAGTGGCGCTCAAGGTCACGAGGCTACCTCGCAGCGAGCTGCCGCGCGATGAGCTAGCTCGCTTCGCCGAAGAAGCGCAGATCACCGCACAGCTCGAGCACCCGAACGTCGTACCGGTGCACGACCTCGGCACCGCGCCCGACGGGCATGCCTACTTCTCGATGAAGCTCATCCCGGGCCGATCGCTCGAGACGATCCTCGAACGACGCCGCAACAACGATCCGGCGACGCTCGCTCAGTTCGGCTTGCGGCGTTTACTCGACGTTTTCCTGCAAGTTTGCCAAGCAATCGACTACGCCCACGCACGCGGCGTGGTGCATCGCGATCTCAAGCCCGCCAACATCATGGTCGGGGACTTCGGCGAAGTGCAGGTGATGGATTGGGGCATCGCCAAGCTGCTCGGACCAAACGCCGCGCAACCGGCGACGGTCAGCACCAACGTCGAAGAAACGGCCATCACCGAGGTCGAGAACCGCGAGGGCACGGGGGGCTCGGTTCGGCCCGGAGTCACCTCGGTGCGCACCGCGTCCAAGGCTTGGCAAACGCAATACGGCGCCGTGATCGGCACGCCCGAGTACATGTCGCCCGAGCAGGCTCAAGGGCTACCCATCGACGGGCGGTCCGACATCTATGCCTTGGGCGTGATCCTGTACGAGGTCTTGTGCGGCCAGGTTCCGTTCGAGCACGACGATCCGCACGAGACGGTCAAGTGCGTGATCTCCGAGCAGCCCACGCCACCGAGCTGGATTCAGCCGTCGACGCCCGCTGCGCTCGAGGCGCTGACGTTGCGCATTCTGGTCAAAGATCCCGCCGAGCGCACGCTGACGATTCCGCAAATCCGCGTCTACGTGCAGAGCTACATCGAAGGCATCGCGCGCCAGTACGAACGCAACTCGCTCGTCGGAAGCATCGTGTCGAGCGGCGGCGCGCTCGTCCTATTCGCGTTCTTGGTTTGGTACCTCACTGGCCAATCGATTTCGAAAGTGCTCACGCTCGGCCCCCCCGCAGTCGTGAATGCCGTGGGTTGGTTCTTGCTCGTGCTTGCCGTCGGCTATCCGCTGTGGGCGACGTCCACGCTGTTTCGCCTGGGCCGTCGCGCATCCGATCCTTTTCGCCCGCCAACGACGCAAGAGCTGTTCGTATCGGGATTTCTGGCGCATCGCACCTTCTCGGCCGCGCTCGCGCCGCTCTTTCAGCTCGTGTTCATCGTCGAGCTGATTGCGCTCGCGAGTCTGCAAGCCACGCGTGGCTTGCTCGGTTCGGCGGCGCTCGTGAGTCACATATCGAGCCAGATGCGCGCGGAGTGGTCCGAAGCGCTGATCGTGATTCTAGTCTTCCAGTTTGCGTATCTGTTCCTGTTGACGACCGAGGTGCGCTTCGCGCGCCGCGTCGATCGCTATGACTTGCTCGCCGCGCGCCCGCGCTGGGAATCCGTGTGGCCGGTGTTCCTCGTGATCGTCTTGCTCTCCACGGTGATCACGACCGAAGTGCTCGATTGGGCCCTCGGAGGTGGCAATGTCGATTTGACGACCTGGCTGCGCCGCGAACTCGCGCCGCCCTCACTCGATTTGGTCGAAATCGCCAAGACTCTGGTCTTTCAAGGTACGTTCTTGCTCGCACTCTCGGGGGCGACGATGCTCGCCGCGTTCTCGTTTCCGGAGATCTTGGCCGCGCTACGTGCGCCAAACCAACCCGCCGACGAAGCGTCGGTCGCGAGCCGCGGGCAATACTTTCTGCGCTCGATCGCGACCTTCCGCGTGGCTCGCGCGATTTGGCTCTACGGCGGCGCGATGATTGGCAGCCTGACCGCGATTCGAATGCTTTCGGAATCGCGAGAGCATCCATTGCTGGTGAGGATTCTGTATATCCTCGGCCCGTCGCTGCTCGGCTTCGTCGGTTACTCGACGCTCCGGCGCCGCACTCAACGGTACCTGTCGCAAGAGCCCGCGCTCGAGCGCATGGTGCTCACGCGCGTGCGACAGGCGCGTGAAGCGCAACGTCACGCGAATCTGGCAGAGCTTGAACAAGCCTCGTGGCGTGCGCGCTGGACGCAACTTGCGGCTCCCATCCTCGGCCTCACTGGTTACGTCGCTTGGATTTGGAGCGGATGGCGCTACGGCTCGATGCACGACCTGCCGGTGCCCCTGACGACCAAGGACTGGCTGTTGATCTTGCCGTACGTTCTGTTGTTCCCGGTGCTCCTCTCGCGCGACGCCGTCCAGCGCAGGTTCCTGCGGAAGCCGCAGTCAAAGCCGAGTTCCGCATTGGAATGACAGGTAGAGTGACAGGTCTCGGGGCGTCGCCTTCCCCCGAATACGAGTTCGTCACTCAAGTGAGAGCGCAAGGTCACTCAAGTGAGAGCGCAAGAGTGAGGGACAAGGTGGGTGTCGCGCTGACAATAAAGTGGTGAAGACGGATGGCGTGAGGGGACGCGCTACTTTTTGGGACTTGAATCCGCGCCGCGCGGCCGTTATGTGGAGCGGCTTAGTCATTCTTGGATTTCAAAAGGAAGCAGCCGCCGCGGCGGCTGAAGGTGGGTAAATATGAATCAGCGCGTTCGTTCTGGGTCCGTTCGTCTGAAGCGTTCATTGTTGGTTGGGGGAGTTGCCGCGTTGGGCCTCATCACCTTTGCGTGCGGGTCGGATAACCCGGCGCCCGGAGGGAGCGGGGGTACCGGCGAGGGCGGCAAGACCAGTGGTGGCGCGGGGAAGGGCGGCAGCGGTGGGTTCATTGCCGTCGGCGGCCACAGTGGTGACAGCCCCGGCGCTGCAGGTGGCGGCGAGGTTGGCGGCAGCAACGCGACCGGCGGCAGCACGGCCACGGGTGGCAGCAACGCGACCGGCGGTAGCGGCCCGAGCGGCGGCTCAGCCGGCAGCGCGCAGAGTGGTTCTGGTGGCGCGCAAGGCGGCAGTGCGCCGACTGGCGGAAGCGGCGGCAACGTCGCGACCGGCGGCAACGTCGCGACCGGCGGCAACGTCGCAACCGGCGGCAACGTCGCAACCGGAGGCAGCAGCCCGACGGGCGGTAGCGGCCCGACCGGCGGCACAGGCCCGACTGGTGGCACAGGTCCAACCGGCGGCACGGGTCCGACTGGCGGCACGGGCCCGACCGGCGGCACAGGCCCGACAGGGGGCACAGGTCCGACAGGCGGTACTGGTCCGACTGGTGGCAGCGGTGGCACTGGTGGCAGCGCACCGAGCGCATACTTGAGCTGGCAGAACGGCTACATCGACGGCCCGTCGAACATCGGCAATGTCCACGGCCAGTGGTACACCTACCACGATAACGGCACTTCCACGATCTACGACTCGCCCACGTTCCCGAGCGCGGGCGCGAGTGTTTGCGTCTATGGCAATGTCGGGCAAAGCAGCTCCGCCAACTGGGGATCAGTTGTCGGGTTCAACACCAATCAAGCCGCGGGTAACGGCGGTGCCGGCGGTGCCGGCGGTGCCGGTGGCGCCAGCGGCATGCCCGCGAATGCGTGGAATGCGACGGCCAAGGGCATCAACGGCTTCCGCTTCACCCTCACGGGTAGCCAAGTGCCCTCGTCACTGCAGCTCAACGTCAAGGCGCACGGTGCGGCCGACACCACCACGTATTGCTCCAAGCTCACGGGCGTGTCAGCCAACAGCGCGCAAACGGTAACCTTTGGCTCGGTGACGCTCAGTTGCTTCAGTGGCACGGGTGGCGCTGTGGTCGACGCGACGAACATCGAGTCGATCCAGTTCCAAATCCCGAGTTCCGCGAGCGGCATCACGCAGTTCAATTTCTGCGTGAGCAGCGTCCAACTGCTGGGGAACTAGTTCACTCGTGTCCACTCGCAACGGCGGCTGCGCAATCAGCCGCCGTTGTGATTTTGTCGCGCTGCTCACCCCAACGGCGGGACGGGAAGGATGCTGTCGAGATCGCCGGCGAGCAGCAACTGCGGTACTTGATTGAAGGCGACGATGGGGCCCGATCCCGTCGGCCTGTCGAAGACCCAGACCAAATCGTAGCGCGCGCCTGGCCATTTGCTCGGGAGCGTGAGTTGCGTGGTGCCAGTCTGCTTCAGGATCTCCGTACCAAGGCTGGGAATGTCCTCGTGCTGCCACGAGACGAGAACAGTGCCCGGCGCAGCGAGGGCCGCGGTCACCATGTGCGCGAACTTCTTCTTCTTGAAGGTCGTATCGATGGTGATTCCCAACTTGGCGGCGAGCGCTGAGATGGTTTGGTATGGCCGCTGGCTTGGCCCGGAGTCGCCGGCGTCGTCTGGATCCGAACTCTTGCTGGGATCGGAGGCGAAGAGCGACGCAGGGGTGGCCAGCAGCGGGCTTTGCAAACTTCCCCTCGCAGGCGCGAAAAGCGCGGCGAGCGCGCCGGCCCGCTCCCAGCCGAGGGTGACCAGCGACTCCGGATCGCTCGCGCCCGTTGCATTGACTCCGGTGTAGCTGCTGCCGTTGTAGACGGCGGGTTTCTCGGCGTGACGAACTACCATGATTTTGGTCGCCGGCATTGAAGCTCTCCCTGGTTGAACCCTTGGTGGTCCAGCAGTGTATTCCGCACGCGGCGTGCGAGATATAGTATGAACGTGGGACGTTCTTAGTCCGTGTGCGGTCGCTCGATGTGAAACTCGACGCGACGGTTGCGCTTGCGGCCTTCTTCGGTCTTGTTGCTGTCGATTGGTCGGTCCGCGCCGAAACCGGCGCTGGCCAAGCGCTTCGAGTCAACACCATGGGACACGAGCCAACTGACCACGGTGGCCGCGCGTTTGGCGCTCAGTTGGCGGTTCATCGCGGCGGCTCCGTGATTGTCGGTGTGCCCTTCGACATGCAGTAGCGTGATTTCCGGGTGTTGCGTCAAGATCGTCAAGACCGCCTGCAAGACCTGCTCGCTGCTCGCATCGTCCGCGAGCTCAGCGCGTCCAGTCTTGAACTGGATTGAGTCCAGGATCACGATCTGATCGCCTTGTACGGTGGCTGCTGGGCAACCGTTGCGCTTGGGGTCGTCGTTCGCAGGGCCGCTCACTTCGGGGCAGGCGTCCTTGCTGTCGAGGATGCTGTCGCCATCGGTATCTGGTTCCGGGCAGCCGTTGGTCTTCGCGTCCTGGGTGTAGCGACCGGGCACCAGGGGGCATGCGTCGACCGGGTCCAGGATTCCGTCTCGGTCTTCGTCGGTCAGACAGTGACTGAGGCGTGGATCAGAGGACTTCGGACCTGGTACACCGGGACACGGCAGATCGGGGGGGCAGCCGTTGCGCGTCGGATCGGCTGAGGGGATGCCCGCGACGTCGGGACAGGCGTCCGTCGTATCCGAAACGCCGTCTCCGTCGCGATCGGGCGGGGGAGGTGGACAGCCATTCGTGGCCGGGCTCGACGTGCGGTCGCCGGGGATATCGGGACATGCGTCGTGTATATCCAATACTTGGTCGCCGTCGCGGTCACTCGGCGGACGTGCCTCGAACGCAGGCGCCCAGTCCACGGAGAGCAGACCGCGGATGAGCGGCGTACCGAAACCAGCTGTGAGACCGCCAGAAACGGCGGCTCCGATCCGAAAGGCAGGAGCTACCGTGTAGTGCGCTCCGAACAAGCCCTCGAGCGGAGTGGCTTGCTGAGTGAACGCGACGCCGTTGGAGATCACCGTGCTGCCGAAGAGCTCGGGGCCGATCACCAGCTTGCGCTCCAAGAAACGCATGCCGAATGCGCCACCGAATTCGAAATGATTGCCGAGTTCGCTGCCGCCATAGGCACGCGATTGCGCGAGCAGCATTCCGAGTCGTGCCGCGTACAGGAATGGGCCGGCCTCGCCCGCGAACAGCGTGCGCGGTGCGACTCGGGTATGGCCGTAGCCCGCGTACGATTCCGTCTCTCCGGTGGGCAGGAACACTTGCGCACCGACGGCCAGAGTGGCTACCCCACCATAGCGGCCAAAGAGGCGCAGATCGGCTCCGAACCGCAGATCGCCCAGCGCGGTCGCGTGCGCTGGAGGGCTGTATGGCACGCCGCCAATCACCGTGGGTTCGCCATCGGCCCAAAGTTGCACCGGAAGATTCAAACCGAATCGCAAGCGATCGGCGAGGACCAAGCTTGCACCGAGGTGTGCGTACACTTGCGCACTCACCAACTCGCTCACCTCATTTTCAGACGAGTCCGTGACGATCAGTGGGTCGTCTGCCGCATCGATCGTGAGCCCGATCGCCGGTCGCAATCGACCGCGCAGGTCCAATGACTCGAGCTGGAACCAATCGCTGCCTCGTTCGGCGGGCGAGTAGTGATTCAGCGCAAGCCCGTCGCCCTCGGCGTGAGCCACCGGGGCCGCGCTGAAGGCGAGCGCAAATGCGATTTTGCCCAATCCCACTCTGTTTCGCATCCCAGTTTCTCTCTCGTTCCGTGGTTTGACGAACCGCAATTCGAGCTTCGAGTTTCGCTACGTTTCCGACTCACGCAGCCCGCGCCGGCCGACGTCGACGCCAAGCAGCGATGGCGACACTCAGCAGGAGAATGGCCCACGTCTTGCGCGCGTTCTCGGCGTTTTGGCCGGCCGCGGTGCAAGCGCACCCTCCGCCACGCAGCTGCTGGCCTTCGCCGGGTGGAGTTGCGCTGCCGCCTGCTTCGCTACCGGCATCCGGAGTCGGGCCACTGCCTGCCTCGCCACCAGCGTCCGGCGTTTCTGCCTGCGGGCCGCACAGCCCGTCAGTGCAGACGCCTGAGCGACACGCAGCCGGGCTTTCACTGCTGCACGGTCCCGCACCGTCCGGAAGCCCGCACAGGTCGTCCGTGGCGTCGCACACGGCGCTGACGCAGACTACTTTGCCGACCGCGTCATTGCACTGGCCGGTGAGCGCTGGCGTGTGCCCCGCGACCGTCGGAATGGGTTTGCCATTCTTCAGCTTGGGCGTGCAAGCGAGTCGTTCGGTGTCGCAGAAATCCGAATGGCTGCAGTCTGCGTCCACGACGCACCCCGTGGCGGGGCGGCATAGTTTGGCCGTTTCTGAGCAGGTTTGCGAGCGGCAACTCTGTGGGGCATTGGCTTCGGAGCAGGGGCCATTGCCGTCCGCATACCCGCACAGATTGTCCTCGCCGTCGCAGAAGCCGGTGCGACACACTTCGCTCGCATTGCTCGTCGTGCACGGACCATGGCCGTTCGAGTAGCCACAAGCGTCGTCCGCGGTGTCGCACACGGCGCTGATGCACACGACGGCTGCCACTTCGGCGCTGCAATGCCCAGTGAGTTCCGGCTGATGACCGGGGATCTGGGGCAGCGCAGTACCGTTCGGCAACTTGGCGGTGCAATTGCCGCTCTCCGTATTGCAGAACTGGGTGGCGGCACAATCGCCGTCGACGCTGCATTGGTGAACTGGCTCGCACACCCCGGTGCCCGAGCACGCTCCCGAGCGACAGGTCGTCGCCGCGTCTTGTTTCGTGCATGGTCCACTGCCGTTGGCGTAGCCGCACTTCGCGTCTAGGGGATCACAAACCCCACTGCGGCACACGGTTTCCTGATTGACCACCATGCAAGGGCCGACTCCGTTCGCGTAGCCGCAAGCGTTGTCCGCCGGATCACACACTGCGCTCAAACACACCGCGAGCGAAGCGGGTTCGTTGCACATTCCCGTGAGTGGTGGAGTGTGCCCCGCGATGGTCGGCAGCGCGACGCCGTTGCTCAGTTTTTGCACGCACTTCCGCGTTTCGGAATTGCAGAACTGGAGCGCGCTGCAGTCGCCGTCGACCGTGCAGGCTCCGGCGGGTTGGCACACTCCGCTCACGGAGCAGGACAGCGAGCGGCAGACCGAATCCGTCGCACAAGGGCCGCTGCCATCGGCGTAGCCGCACTTGCCATCGCCACTGTCGCACACGCCCGTTCGGCACAGCGTAGCTGCATCGCTTTGGGTGCATTGCCCGTCACCGTTGGCATAGCCGCAGCGATTGTCGCCCGTGTCACACGCTTCACTGATGCACACCGCGACCGCGACGAGCTCAGTGCATGAGCCATCGAGTGCCGGATCATGCTTGGCGATAGTCGGGACCTGCGCGCCGTTCGCGAGCTTCGGCACACACAGCCGTGTTTCCGTATTGCAGAACTGGGTCGACTCGCAGTCGCCGTCCACGGTGCACGAGCCAGCGGCTTGGCAAACGCCGCTGATCGAGCACACCCCAGAGCGACAGGTGGTTGCGGCGTTGAACTTCGTGCATGGGCCGCTGTCATTGGCGAAGCCGCACTTTCCGTCACTGGCATCGCACACGCTGCTCCGGCAAACGACGGTCGCATTCGTGTCCAAGCAGGGGCCCGTGCCGTTGGCGAAACCGCAAGCGTTGTCCGACGTGTCACAAACTGCGCTGCTGCAGACTGCTTTTGCGACCGGATCAGTGCAAGAACCGTCCAAGACTGGATCGTGCCCGGCCAGGTCGGGGATGTGCGTCGCATTCGAGAGCTTGGCCGTGCACAGGTGCGCGACGGAGTCGCAGAATTGCGTCGAAGCGCAGTCGCCATCCACGGTGCAGGAGCCTGCCTTTTGACAAACTCCACTCACCGAGCAGACGCCGGAGCGACACACCGTGGCCGCGTCTTGCGCCGTGCACGGCCCGTCCCCATCCGCATAGCCGCACTGATGGTCGTTTGCGTCACAAGCATCGCTACGGCACTGCTCCTTGGAGGTCGGTAGGCAGGAGCCGTGACCGTTCTTGTATCCACAACGATCGTCCGTGTCGTCGCAGGCTGCGGTGATGCAAACGGCCGTGCCGACCGACGCATTGCACGTGCCGTCCAACACCGGCGAATGGCCATTGATCGTCGGGACCGCGGTGGCATTCGGCAATTTCGCGGTGCAGACCTTTGTCTCCGTATTGCAGAATTGGGTCGAGGCGCAGTCGCCGTCGACGGTGCACGCGGCTGGGGCTTGGCACACGCCTGACACGGAGCAAACTCCAGAGCGGCAAACCGTGGCGGCGTTCGTCGCGTTGCACGGCCCATCACCATCCGCATAGCCGCACTTGCCGTCGTTGCCGTCGCACACGGCCGTGCGGCACACGACGGAGCCATTGCTGATCGTGCATGAGCCGCTGCCGTTCGGATAGCCGCACGCGTTGTCTAGCGTGTCGCACACGGCGCTGCTGCACACGGCGACCGCGACTCCCGCGTTGCAGGTGCCATTCAGCGCGGGGGTGTGACCCACGAGGCTCGGGACTTGCGCCGCGTTCGGCAGCTTCTCCGAGCAGGTCCTGGTCTCCGAGTTGCAGAACTGAGTGGCGCTGCAATCTGAATCGACGAGACAACCGAAACAAGTGTGAGTCGAGACGTCACACACCGGCGCCGCTGCGAGGCAGTCGGACTTGACGTTACACCCGCAAACGCCGCTCGGCGAAGAGCAGACGGGCTTGTCGGGCGTCGCGCACACGACGCTCGGACCCGCAGTGCAAGTCCCGCTCTGGCAGATGTCGGCCTGGGTGCAGCCATCACCGTCATTGCAGCCGGTTCCGTCGATCTTTGCCGGCTGAGTGCAGACTCCGGTCGCGGGCGAGCAGGTGCCGGCGCTGTGGCACTGATCGAGTGCCGTGCACAGCACCGGATTCGAACCCGTACAGACGCCACTCGAGCAAGAGTCCGCTTGGGTGCAGCCATTGCCGTCGTTGCAAGCACTTCCGTCGGGCAAATTCGGTGTCGAGCAACTGCCACTCGCTGGCGAGCACACGCCCGCGGCGTGGCACTGGTCGACGGCTGAACACACGACGGGGTTCGACCCGACGCAGGATCCGCTTTGGCAGCTATCGCTCTGCGTGCATGCGTCATTGTCGGAACAGGCGGAGCCGTTCGTCTTGGGGGGCGAAGAACACGTCCCGGTTGCCGGAGAGCACGTGCCCGCATCGTGGCATTGATCCACCGGGTTGCAGACCACCGGATTGCTGCCGCCGCAGGTGCCGCTCTGACACGTATCAGTTTGGGTGCAGGCGTTGCCGTCGTTGCAGGTCGTGCCGTCTGTCTTGTTCGGCGAGGAGCACGCGCCGCTCGTTGGGTCGCAGGTCCCCGCGTTGTGGCACTGATCGACCGGGCTACAGACGACCGGATTAGTGCCCGAGCAAGTGCCGCTTTGACACGTGTCGGTCTGGCTACAGGCGTTGCCGTCGCTACACGAACTGCCATCCGGCTTCGCTGGCGTGGAGCACACGCCAGTGGCGGGCGAACACGTTCCGACCGCGTGGCACTGATCGAGAGCCGTGCAGGTGATTGGACTATTGCCCGCGCAAATGCCGCTCTGACACGTATCAGTCTGGGTGCAGGCATTGCCGTCGTTGCAGGCCGTGCCATCGCTCTTGCTCGGCGAGGAGCACGTGCCGTTCGTCGGGTTGCAAGTGCCCGCGTTGTGGCATTGGTCGACCGCGCTGCATACCACAGGGTTAGTGCCTGAACACGTCCCGCTCTGGCAGGTGTCGGTTTGGGTGCAGGCGTCGCCGTCGCTGCAGGCACTGCCATTGGGCTTGCTTGGCGAGGAGCAGGTGCCGCTCGACGGGTTGCAGGTGCCCGCGTTGTGGCATTGATCGATCGGGTTACAGACCACCGCGTTCCCACCCGAGCAGGTCCCACTTTGACAGGTGTCGGTTTGGGTGCAGGCGTTCCCGTCATTGCAACTGCTGCCATCGACCTTGGATGGTGACGAGCAAAGCCCAGTTGCCGGGGAACAGGTGCCAGCCACGTGGCACTGGTCGACAGCGGTACAGGTCACCGGGGCCGCACCGGTGCACACGCCGCTCTGACAGCTGTCCGATTGCGTGCAGGCATTGCCGTCATTGCAACCCGTGCCATTGGGGAGTGAGGGCGTGGAGCAAAGGCCGGTAGCAGGTGCGCAAGTGCCGGCGCTATGGCATTGATCGATCGCGGTGCAGGTGATGGGGCTCGTTCCAACGCACACGCCGCTCTGGCAGGTGTCCGATTGCGTGCAGCCGTTCCCGTCGTTGCACCCCGTTCCGTCCGGTTGTGCAGGTGAAGTGCATAGTCCAGTTGCCGGCACACAGGTCGGAGCCACGTGACACGCGCTGGCGGCACCGCACGTGACTGGGTTCGACCCCGTGCACACGCCGCTCTGACAGCTGTCAGTTTGCGTGCAGGCATTGCCGTCGTTACAGGCGGTACCGTTGCTGACCGGCGTTCCCACACAGCCCGTGCCATTCGGCACGGAGGCCGATTCGCAGGCGCTCGGCGTGCAGGTGTAGGGCGTGCCGGCGCAGCTACCCGCTCCATCGCACACGTCGTTCTTGGTCGAGGAATTCTGGTCGTTGCAGCTCGCCCCAGCGCTGAGCTTGGCGTTGACGCACGTCCCGCTACTGCACACGTCGCTCGTGCAATCATTGCCGTCGTTGCAGTCCGCGGCAGTGCTGCAGCCGCTGACCGTCACGCTCAAAGTCACGGCGTTCGAAGTGCCGCCATCGAAGTCGTCGACCGTGTAGGAGGTGCTTGCGGTCCCGAAGAACCCCGCTACTGGCACGAAACGCACCTGGCCCGTGAGCAACGAGGTGAACGTGCCTTTGCCAACCACCGTGAGCGTCGTCTGAATTCCGGTTGTGACCGTATCCAGATCCACGGCAGTCACATCGACGATGCCGTCAGGATCGCTGTCGTTATTGGTGACGTTGGTCGCGCCGCCGATGGACGTGACCGTGAAAGTATCGGCCACGGCAAGCGGTGGCGCATTGACTCGAACCGAGATACACGCGCCGCTCGGATTGCTCGCACAATTGCTGCCCGCAGCCGAAGTCTTGGCTGGCAATGGCGTGCCGTCGTCGCTGCTGGTGTAGCTTAGCGACGCAACGCCCGTGAATCCTGCGGCTGGCGTGTAGGTGACCTGTCCGAACGTGGCACTCGCGGCGCTCGTATCGAGCACCCACGTTCCGGCCGCATTGGTGAAGCTGGCTTGCTGACCTGCGGTGACGGGGTCGAGATCACACAATGAATCGTCGATGTTCCCGTCGACGTCGGTATCATTGGAACCGGGTGCGTCCAGAACGACCGCGCTGCCCTTCTGAGTCACATCTTGGTCGACATAGGCCACGGGAGCGTCGTTCACCGCGGTGAAGGTCAACGAGGCCGTGCCCGCGGAGACGTTGCCCTGAGGATCGCTGACGACGTAAACGAACGGATCTGCGGCACCGTTGAAGTCCGCGGCTCCGCTGATTTTCAGCGCGGTCAGCTGCGCCATGGTCAACGTTTGACCGACGCTGACCGGGGTCACACCGTCGGCCAAGTACAGGGTCGCTTGGCTCGTCTGCGGTATCTTCTGGACTAGCGCATTCAGGCTGCCCGCGACTGTGTCTGCGTCGGTCGGCTGGGTGATGCCAAGTGTGCTGCCTGCTGCGTCTTCGAGGAAGGTCAAGCTCTGGCTGAACGCGACGGGCGGGCTACTGGCGGAGCTCGCGGTCGATACGGACACCGTGTTCGAGCTGGTGGCGGTCGCGCCCGTCTGCGTGGTCTTTACGTTCGCGGTGTTCGGGATTGCAGTGCCGCCAGCTACGCCGCTGTTGACGGTGGTCCGGAACGTGGCGGTGATGCTCGCGCCCGGCCTGAGGCTGAGCAGTCCATTCAAGTTCTCCGTGAGATCGAAGGAATTCGTCGCGGAGGGAGTGGAGCCTGCCGAGGTGACCGTACTGCTCGTAGCGGTCGTGAGCTGCACGACAAAGTCGTCCGGCACGAACAGGGCCTGGCTAGTGCCAGTCAGTGTGATGCGGATGCGCGCGTTAGCCGTCAACTCGCTCGCGAGAAACGCAACGCTGAGCGGTGTGCTCGTACTGACCTTCGTAGCGAGCGAGATCGTACTTGCCGTGCGCCAAGTCGCGCCGCTGTCTCCGGAAATCTGAACGAGCGCGTTCTGTCCGTTCTTTTGGGTGGGGACCCGGTAGGTGAAACTCAGCGTCGCCGCGCTCGCCGAGGCCAGCGACAGCGCGCGTTGAATCCCCGCCCCGTCATTCTTGGCGATCATGTTCGGACAAGAAGTCGCGGGGCAATTGGCAGTCTTGACGCGAATACTGCCCGTCGTCGCGCGGCCCGAGCCGTCACTGATTTCCGTCCAATTGCCAGCCCAGGGCAGCTGCCCGGTGCTGCCGGTATAGACGTTGCCCGCAAAGCTGTCGGCGATGGTGGCCACGTATTGCTGGTACGTGACGCTGGTGCTCGACGCCACGTACGTCGTGGTGGTGGTCGGATAGGGATCGTAGATGTGAATGTTGTCGAGCGTCGTCGTGCCGCCGTTGAAGAGCGTGAGCGTGTACGAAAGCGTCCCGCCCGGGTTCACGGTGGCGGGCGACGCTGGAAATACGCTCTTGAGCAAGATCGGATGATCACCGGTGGTGATCGAGCACGCTTGAGCGGCTGCCGAATTGCTGCCCAAGTCCACGTCGCTCGACGTGGTCGTGCCAGTGACGGATGCGCTGAAACAGCCGCTCGCGGTGACGCTGCCTTTGACGACGATCGTTACCGGGCTGCAGCCATCCAGATCGCCCACCGGGCAGTCGTAGGTGTTGGCATTGGGTGCAACTCGAGGCGTACAAACGATGCCGCTCGGGGTCGTCGTGATGGAATTGACCGTGTACTGGCTGCTTGGGGGCACCGTAAACGAGACGACGGAGCTTACCGTCGGCAAACCGCCGATGTCGTTGGCCGTGACCGTGTAGTCGAGCGATTGGCCGACGGTGGGATTATTGGTGCTCGCGCTCACCGTGACCGCCAAATCGGGCAGACCCAAAACCGTCGTATCGCGAGCGTCGAATGCGACGCGACTACAGCTGTCGGTCGCCGTGAGTCGGATCACACAGGGGGTGTTCTGGATGGAAGCCGCGGGCGCCGTGAACGTGGTGTTTGCGGTCGTGGGCGTGCCGAACGTGCCGCCGCAGGAACTCGTCCATTGGTATGAGCTGATCGAGCCCGAGGAACTCGCGGTCGACGTGAGGTTCACCTGGGTAGCGCCGAGCAGTTTGGCCGGCACCGAGGCATTCACGACCACGGATTTGTCAGCAGCGTTCCAGAGGATGAAGTTGAGGAATGCGCGCTGAGCCGCAATCTGATCGGCGCTGCTGCCGGCGAAATTGTGAGACCCCTGATACATCACGACGCCCGAGCTCGAGAGGCCGTAGCCGCGCCCGTATGCGATCTTCACCGCGGGCCCAGGTGATTTACCGGCGAGCATTTCAGGTTGATCGGGATCCCAAACCGAAACGCGCGTCGTGGGGCGCCAAGCGCCACCCAAGAATGGCAAGTAGACCTGCTCGGAGCCGCCCGAGAGCGCGCTATCCACGCCGCCCAGGAACTGCATCACCGGCTCACTCAACGCACTCGCGCTGTAGTTGTACGGCGGGTAGCCGCCCGTATGATTGGCGAAATTGATCAGGCCCGTGGTGGACAAGAAGTCCATGTCGGGCACTCCGTCCGCATTGCCGTCGATAGACTCGAGCACCGAGACCGCGTGGCAACCCGACCACAAGAACCCGCCATTCGTGACGAAGCTCTTCAGATTGCCGTGATTGGCCCACGTTGGATCCGCGTGCGGGAGCACGAACATGTCTTGGCAAGTATTGAGTGTGGTCGGGAGCTGGACCGGGAAAGTCGGGAATCCCGCGGCAGTCAGGTAGCCTTGGGCCACTGCTCCATATTGAGGATCGAGCACGATGTTCGGGAAGCCCGTCAGCCGCTTGAAGTAGGTGGGCGGCGAGAACGCGGCCTTCGTTGGGCCGTACACTTGCACGCCCTGCGCAATCCACTTGGAGACGGTGGTTTGTGCGGACTTCACGAACGCGCCTGGAATGACGAAGGCGCTGCCGCGGAACGCTCGACCATCGACACTGAAGTCGACGTCCGTGTTCGCGGTCTTGCTCGTGTTGTAAGCCCAAATGAGCGGGATTTTCTGGTTTTTGACCAGATCGTACGCGAGGCCATACGGCTTGAGTGCGTTGCCCTGAGTCTGCGGAGTGGTCCCCAGATCGACGATCAGCGCGCCCGGATCGGTGTCCGTAGCGCTACTCGTGCCGCCTGCTCCAGAGCTGCCACTGCACTGAGTGACCGCCTCGCGGTGGCTTGCTGTCGCTTGCTCCGGCGCGTGATGGCTACTACACGCAGCCGCGGCGAAGGCCGCCACGCCAGCGCAGATCCGAAGTAGACGTGAAAGTGATGAATGACGAGCTGCAACTTTCATGTGGACTCTGATGGGCTCGCTGATGTGCGGTAACCGAACCGCGGCGCGGTCCCGTGTCCTCCGCCGCCGCCTTCAGGGCGACATGCGACCACAGCTATGCGGCTCATAAGTAGCCGGTCTCGATCTGAGTCTAATTTTGATCGCGAGCCGCGGACTGAGTTTTTCTCAGCATCAAACGCAACTCGCTCGCGCCAAAATGCTGGCGCTGTTGCAGTCTTGTGCGCGCGGATCTCGCCGCGCGAGTGCTGTTGATTTGCGCGCCGCTAGCCGACGAGATCGGCGCGATTCAGCCGCCGAATCGTGGCAAAAATCGCGCCCATTCCCAGCGCGAGCGGCCAACCCACGCCGACCAGCAAAGTGAGTCGAGGACCAAGAGTCGTTGCCAACCAAAACCCGACTGGGCCCAGTACCGAAAGTTCCGGGTCGATGCCGGTGAGGATCGCCAGTCGGCCCGCTTCCGCGGGATTGGAGGCGGCCAATGCGAATACGACGCCGGGCAACAACTTGAAGCGCAAGAGCAGCGCAATCAGACCGAAGTCGTGCAACGCGGTGGAGCCAAACCAGGCCAGGAGCGCATACACCGTCGCGCGCTCCGGCGTGCGAGCAACGCTCGACAACCACAGACCGAGAGCGACGAAAGCCCAGGTCAGCGCGATCGTGACGAGCAGACTGCGTGTGACGAGCGGGAGCAACCCAGGTTCGTCCATAGCCGCACCAGCAATGGAAGTGCCAGCCAGGAGCAGCGCGAGCGGCCCGACAATCACCAGCACGCGTGAAGCGAGCACCGCCCAGAACCAATCCGTACGCCGGCACGGCTGACTCAAGAACAACTCGAAGAAGCCCGAGCTACGCGAGCCCACGACCGACTGCGCGGTTGCCACCAGCGCAACCAGCGGCAGCACGATCACCACGGCATTGCACAGATTGAGCACGACGCGAGACAGCCCGGTAAAACCGAGCACCGAAGATTCGCGCAGGCCGAGCCATACGAAGGCGCCGAAAACGAGCACATAGACCAAGCCTGTGAACGACACCCAACGCGAACGCAGCGCGTGCGAAAGCTCTAGTCGAAAGAAGGCTCTCTGTGCTTTGGAGACCGCGTTGGTCATCGCTCGCTCCCGCGCGCCAGGCGTTCACGCGCCGCTTCCTCGACCGCGGTCCACGAGAGCGGTCCAGTTTCGGAAAACTCGAAGCCGTAGTCCATCGGCGTTCTGGCCCCTTTCGAGAAGTGCGCGCTGTCGGTCGTGACCCAGTTGCCCTTCGCGTCGCGGACCCAGGCGCGACTGGGCGCGTCCTTTCGGCGCGTCAAGAACGTGGCCATGCAACCGACGTCGTCGAAGTACAGGCGATCGCCCTGAGCGGTCAGGATTTGGGCTGCAAACCGCGGGCTACTGACCAGCATGGCGCAGCTCGAGCAGGCTTGCTTGCCCCACACGGGATCGGTCGGAACATCTGCGCTGCTCTGGCAAGCCATGCCCAGCGCAAATAGGGTGCTCGCGACGAACCGCTTCACGATGCCACCGCCCGCAGTTGGCAACTCCTGCCGTGGTGGACGATGAGCCCGTCCCGCAGTTCGATCACGCGGCCCACGAAGTGCTCGACCTCTTCGAGCCGGTGCGAACAGAAAATTGAGATCGAATCTTGCGGACGCTCGGCGAGCTGAGCGAAGAACGCTGACCGCGCGGCGAGATCGAGGTTGGCCGTTGGCTCGTCGCACACCAAGATCTCCGCGCGCGTGGCCAGAGCCAACGCTGCTAGGAGCTTTTGCCGCATGCCGCCGGAAAGATCGCGGAACCTCGTGCGTCGATGTTCGCCGAGGTCGAGCCCGAGCCTCCTTGCGCAAACTTCGACGGCGCTCGACTGAATGCCTCTCAACGTGGCGTGGGCGCGCACGACTTCGAGCACCGAGGCTTCGATCGGGGGCGCTACCTGAGGAATGTACGCGACGCGCGCCAGCGCCCGAACCGGGTCACGGGTGACGTCGACGCCGTGGATCGTGATTTTGCCCGAGAAGCGCAATAGCCCGAGCATTGCCCTGAGCAACGTGGTTTTGCCCGAACCATTCGTGCCGACGAAGGCGACGCGCTCGCCGGGAGTGATGGTTAGCTCGACCGAGCGCAATGCATGCACGTTGCCGAACGACTTCGACACGCTGACAATCTCGATCATGGTTGCCTCGTCACGGTTAGTGGGGACGATACCTCTGGACTTGGATCCGTGATCAGTACTCGGCTCGAGAGCACTGGCACGACGTGCGAAATGGCATCGATCAGTCCAAACGCGACCGTGCCTTGGAACAGCTTGAGTGAGGGCGTGGCATCGCCGAGTTCACGCGATAATTGGGTCAGTTGGAAGGGGACGTCTCCGACCGAGTCGGCGTTCAGATCAAAGCCCGCATATTCGGACCAATGATTGTGGGAGAAGCGCGCCCGCAACGGCTCGCCTTCGGCGTCGAAGTCGACCAGAGCCGCGTTGTCGTGGAAGTCATTGCGCTCGAAAGTCAGCCCCGCTTCAGAACCCAAAAATCCGAGTGCGACCTCGTTCAGCGCGATCATGTTGCCGGTAAACGTCACCGGGAGGCTTGCCGTGTGGGGCGTTCGGTCGAGGTAAATGCCCGTCGTATTGCCGACGATCCAATTGCCGCTCAGATCGACGCCGTCGCTTTCTTTGAAGCCAATGCCCATGCCCGCAGCTCCGCGAGCACCCGCGAGTACGTTGTGTTCGACGTGCAGCCTGGAGCTGTACATCGAGAAAATCCCGACGACGTTGCCCTCCAGACGAGAATTCTGGACCACTGAGTCGTGCGCGTACATGAAGTGTGAGCCGTAGCGACAGCGGCGGACCGTGTTTTCAGCGAGCGTCACGCGCCGCGAGTACCAAACGACCACGTCGCGGGCACCTTCCACGACGCTCCGTTTCACTGCGGAATCGTTCGATTCCCAGAGCTTGATGCCGTCACCGCGCAGCTCGGCGTCCATCCCGGACAAGCCGTCGACTCGACTATGATCGACGAGGCAATGATCGCACAGCCCCAAGGTGATGCCGAACAGCGAGCCCGTCACGTGGACGTCGGCAATTCGAATGCGCGCGCCCTTGGCGCGAATGCCTGCATCCTCCGTGGTCTGACGGTGCCCGGAGTGTCGGACGCTCAAATTCTCGAGGCTCACGTCGTCGCTCTCGATGTCGATGACGGTGCCAATTCCGGCGCCGTCGATCACCGCTGTTCCGTCGCCGCGCACCACGACCGGACGGCGAATCACGACTCCGTTGTGATAAGCAGCACCGCGCAGCCCAATCCGCCTCGGACCCGCGGGATCGTCGAGCAACCGCTGTAGTTCGCTGCTATCGCGAGCCAAGACGAAGCTGTTCGGGATGGGCTGGAGTGACGGCCCTGCGTCTGGCCCAGGCGGTTTTGGTCCGCTCAGCTGAGGCTCGCTCGGGCGGGAGCTGGCTAGCGCAGTCAACGCGAACAGCGCAATGGCCAGACCCAAGGTTGCTCGACGAAAGTTCATGCAGACTTCTCGATCTCGCGTGGGTTGCCGAGAAAGTGCACCGGGCAAACATCCTTGCACTTGGCTGCGTGCGGACACTGAGCACACACCGCGCGTTGTCGAAACTCGACCGCGGCTGCGACCAGCACCACTCCGGCGACGCTCGCCCAGAAGCCGAGCGCCGGTTCGGCGAAGGTCATGAATTGGCCAATTTGCCCGTTGCCGAACATTTGCGGAGTGAACGGCGGCACGTGGAGCGGTGCGCGCGGATCGAGCTGATGCCCAAAGGCGTACAGCCAAGCGAAGCTGTCGACCACGAACCCAATCGGGAAGAGCAGGGCGGGGATCACTGCCAATCTGCCGGTGCGACGACCGAGCGACAGGATCCCCGCGAGCACCGCCAAGCACACGCCAGCAACGCCATAGCTCGCGTACGCGCGCTCGATGGGAGCAGCCTGCACGAGGTGCCGCATGCCGATGTAGTGGTTGAGCATGTCGATCTCGTGCACGTCCCCTTGCAGGCCGGTCAGCGCGATCTCGAGCCGCAGCCCGTGCGGGTACTGCGGCGCGTAGAGCGTGAATTTCCACCAAGACAGGGCAAAGGAGAGCGCGAATGCCGCCAGGCCGAGAGTGGCCAGAGCCAAGGTCGCCCAACGCCGAGCACGGGGTGCCTGCCCGACGACCGGCAGCACCTTCAAGTGATGGACGCCCGAACGTTCCGGCAGTTTACGTTGTTCGGCAAGCTTGGCCATGGCAGCCTCAGGCGCCTTTCGGTTTGACCAGCAAGTAGCCGGCCATTTCCAAGTGCAACGCCGAACAGAACTCGGTGCAGTACATCGGGAACACGCCGGGGGTATCGGCCACGAAGCTCACGTTCTCGTGCTTGCCCGGCTCGAGGCTGAGATCGATGTTGTGCATGTTGATCGTGAAGCCGTGCGTGGTGTCCTCCGCGGTCTCCAGGTTCGTGATGTGGATGTTCACCGTGTCGCCCTCGTTTACCTCGATCTGATCGGGCACGAAGTGACTGCGAATCGCGGTCATGTACACGTCTACGGTGGTGCCGTTGCGCACGATGCGCTCTTTGCCGCCTTCTACGGCATTGGGATCGCGCTGTCCCGTGTAGATGTCCGTGCCGACCGGGTAGGTTTGCCGCGGATGCAGTTTGTCGATCTTGATCATCTGCGAGTAGTGCGGCTCACCGATGCCGATCGGCGTGTCGGACAAGAGCCGCATCTTTTCGCCCGTGATGTCGATCAATTGGAAGTTCTGAGGGTAGAGAGGGCCGACGGGCGTGAAGCGATCGATCGACATCTTGTTCATGGCCACGACGTACTTGCCGTCCGGACTCACCGTGTCGCCTTCGGCTGCCATGATGTGTCCAATGTTGTAGTGGACCGGTAGCTTCTCGATCAGCTTCATGTCCTTCAGGGACCACTTGGCGACCTTGCTCTCGATGAACACCGAAGTGTATGCGTTGCCGGCGTTGTCGTAGACCGTATGCAGCGGACCGAGGCCAATCTCGACTTGTCCTCGAATGGCATCTTTGAAGGCCAGGATTGGCACCCCGTAGGCGTCTTTGCCCTCGTATTGCTTGCTCTCGATCAGCTGTTTGATCTTCGAGAACTCGAAGACCGTGGCGTGCGTGTCGAGCTTGCCTCCGACCACGATCGCCGTGCCGTCCGGCGTCACGTCGCAGCCGTGCGGGCTCTTTGGCTCGCCTACCAGAGTCAGCACGCCTTCGGCGCCACTCACTGCCAGAGGCAAGACTTTCATGCCCTTGATCGTGACGCCCTTGCCGGCCTTCACCAACGACTCCGCCTTACGGAAGTCGATGATGTGCATGTAGTCCATGTCGTTCTGTGAGGCGCCGCTCTCGATCGGCGGCTTGCCTTGGAGCGTGCCGCCCGTGGCAAGCTCGGTGTTGAACGAGTTGATGAATGCCCAGCCATCGCTCACCAGCTTGCCGGCGTCCGCGAGATCCTGCGTGTACGGTGGTAGCTCGACGCCAAAGCTCTGGCTCGGATCGATGCGCTTCTTCTCGCGGTCGAACTTCCAGAACACTGCGACTCCGCGGTATTTGTCCTTATAAGTGCTGAGTGGGGCGTAATCCCGGCCAAGAGGCGTCGGGTATTGACTGGTTTCGATCACGTAGTTCGTATTTGGGTCGACGAACGCGCCGCCGTGATCGCTGCCGACCAAGGGATTGGCGACGATTTGTTTGGTCGCAAAATCTTCGAGATCGACGACGGCCACGCGCCCGTTGGCCTTGTCGTTCACGAACAGGAATTGGCCATCGTAGTCACCGTTCGTCTCGGACAGATTCGGGTGATGTACGTCGGCCCAGGCAATCCGCTTATTCCCTTGCGCACCCGCCGCCAGAATCTTGTCGCTGCCGCCACCATAGCCGTAGCCCTGCCAAGGCTCGGGCGTGAACACGCCGATCACTTTCAGCAAGCGCATCGAAGGCACTCCCAGCACCAGAATCTGCCCAGATTGCCCGCCCGAGGCGAAGATCATGTACTCGTCACGCTTGCCCGAAGGGACAAAGGTTTTCAGCGCTGCTTCGACATCTGATTCCGTCAGGTGACGCGCGGCCATCAGCTGCTTGATCGAGGTCGAGGCCCCCAAGTTGCTGGGAGCTTGGCTCTTGGCAAATTCCTTTGCCGCCTTGTTCTCGCACGAGAGTCCAGCGATTCCGACCAACGTTGTCATTACACCGAGGGCCAATGCTCGCCTTGCAATTTGCATCTTTTTTGTCTCCATCCAGTGGGTGCGCGGGGGCAGGGTGGTGACTCGACCTCCGTTGGGCACGATTCGACGTCTGCCGTCGCGCGCGCCAGGTAGGCGCGCGCGTACGGTTGAGTGTGGAACTCTCGCGCGTCTCGCCTGCCGAGGCGTGCGAGGCGTGTCAGTTATCCTTTTTTGAATCCGCGGACGATACCAACCAGCGCTTTGACGACATCGGGTTTGTCGCCCAATTCCGGATTGGGCGGCATGTTGGGACTCTTGCCGACCGCCGCGCCGCCTTCGACGATCGCTTTCGAGATCTGCTCGTCAGTGACCGATCCCTGCCACGCCGCATCGGCGAAGGCGCGCGGCTTGGGGTTGAGCGCAGCCGCGCCCGGACCGTCACCGAGCCCGACATTTCCGTGGCACACGATGCACTTCGAGTTGAATGTCGACTTGGCAGTGGCGGCCGCTAGCGCGGGATCGTTCTCCGGTTCCGCCGCCGGAGCAGCCTGGACTGGTTGCGTCTCACTCGGTGCTTGCTGAACCGACGGACTCTTTTGGCAGCCGACGATCGAGGCCGCGACGAAGACCATGAGGCACAGCTTGCGAGCGTTGCTAGACGACATACTCGGTTCATCTCCAGTTCGAGTTGATGCGTCATTGAGAGCAAGGCACGTGCCCGCTGACTGCTCGCTGAACCCCGCGCGTGAACTGCGCGAAGGCGCGTATTCTGGCTGCAGAGTTACGCCGAAACTACGACGCGATCGCGTGTGCGCAATCCCTGCGCTTCCCGCGCGAAGAATCTGCGCTCGCGCCTGCTTTATTGCCGTTCTGGCGATCGTTGCGCGGTTCGAACGCGACATGACGATTGTCATGTCCAGCCGATGCTTGGTGCGAGCCGACATCTCGCTCTCGAATCGCAGGTACGCCCGTTGCTAAGGGTTCGGACAATGAGCTTGATTCATGTCCTACAGCGTACCCCCTCTTTGGCTGGTGTTGAGCAGGCCGACCTGGCGCGCATGGCGTCGTTTGCCGGTCAAAAGACGCTGCGACGTGGCGTCGCCGTTTGGCAGGCCGGAGACCTGCCGCAAGCCTTGACGGTCATTCGTAACGGCTTGGTCAAGATCCTGCGCGTCGGAGGGAATGGCCGCGTCAGCCTGTGTGGGCTCTTCGGCGCTCCGGAATCGATTGGCGACGTGATGTTGATCCGGGCAACTCCTTATCCGGCGAGCGCCGTGGTCGCGACCGACACGGCGAGCCTCGTGACCATTCCGCGAGAGTTGGTGCTCGAGTGCCTCGCCAAGTGCCCTGAATTGGCCGTTTCGCTGACCTGCAGCATCCAGCGAAAACTGACCACCTTGCACGACAAAATCGAGATTCTGGGCGCCGGATCCGTCGAGGCCCGCCTGGCCACGGCTCTGCTGAAACTCCACGCTGAATTCGGGGACGAGCTCGCTGATGGCAGTTTCACGATTCCGGTCGCGCTTTCGCGACGAGAGCTGGCAGAGTTGGTGTCGACCGCATTCGAGACCGTGGTTCGAACGATGTGTCGTTGGGAACACGCAGGCGTACTTTCGACGACCGATCGCGGGTTCACTCTGCATGACCTTGCGGCGCTGCGGGTGGCTAGCGGGATCGACGTCCCCAGCAGCGGCGAATCAGCCCGCGAGACATGACGCCTGTCATGCCGCCATCGACCGGCCCGGGAGTAACGTCCCACGCATGTTCGCAACACCCGCGGCTACTTCGCTGCTGACGCGCTTGCCGGATGGAGCTGTGCTTTGACACAACCGACGCAGGAGATGCGCACCGTTCACGCCTCGAAGAGCGCGGAGCCGCGGCCAGCCTCGCAGGAGAGCTTCCGACTCGACGCTTTGCGCACGCGCGTTGCGTTCAGCGTGCGACACATGACCGGTCGCGTGCATGGCGCGTTCATGCGCCTCTCTGGTTCGGTCGACTACGACGCGCGGCGGCCTGAAAATACGGCCGTCCAGGTGACGATTCAGTCGGCGTCCGTCGTTACGCACAGCGCGGCACGCGACGCGCGCGTGCGCAGCTCTGGCTTCTTGGATGTTCGCGCTTTTCCCGAGATCACCTTTGCATCTACCAGCGCGCGGCGTTGTCGTCGCAGCCTGGAGGTCACCGGTCAGCTCACGATCCACGGGGTCAGTCGCCCCGTGACCGTGACGGTGGGCAAGATGCAGAAGCGGAGTTCGGAGTGCGAACCGTCCGAGGGGCGAGGCTCGGGCATCAGCGCTGTCGCGCGTGCTCGCGTACGCCGAACCGAGTTCGGTGTTGGCCCAAACTCGGAGCACGAACTTGTCGGACTGATGATTGGCGACGAAGTCGCGATCGAATTGGACATCGAGTTGGTGCGGCAATAGCCGTCAAATCTCGGCGCCTGCGATCCGCTCTGCCGCGCCGCGGGCCTGGCGGACGCAGTCGGCGATGCTGACCCCGTCATACGCGGCGCCGATCAGGTGAAGGCCCGGTAGCGCCGCGAGTTCACCGTCGATGCGTGCGATGCGCGCTCGATGCCCGAGTGACGGCTGCGGGTTCGAAGCAATGTGCCGATGAACACTGCAGAAGCGCGGCGCACCAAATCTGCCTGCCAAGCGCTGCAGTTCGGATAGCGCGCGCGCCGCGAGCGCCTCGTTGTCTTGCTCGGTGATGTCCGTTCTCGAGCGTGTCCCGCCCAAGAACGCTCGGACGAGGACGGACCCCTCGGGTGCTCGACCCTCCCACTTGCTGGTGATCCAGGTGCCAGCGAGGACGTCACCCTCGCCCGGAGGCACGATGAATCCGGAGCCAGAGAGCGGCTGCGTTACGGCTCGGCTGTCGAAGCCGAAGAACACGGTCGCCGTGGAAGCGTAGCGGATCGCTCGCAACTCGTCGCGGAGCCGCCCCGGAGTCAGGAGCTTCGCTACCACGTGTGCGGGGGGCGCGAGCACGACTGCGTCCACATCGAGCCTGCTGCCTGCGGCAAACACCGACCACGCATCGCCGGTGCGTTGCACGGAGTCTACACCCTGTCCGATCAGCACTCGAGTCTCACCGAGGCGGCTCGCGAGCGTCGAAATCAAGCTCCCCATGCCGCTGCGCAGCGAAACGAACGGGCTCTCTTGGCCCTCGCCGGGCGCGGCCGCAAGCCACTGCATCGCGGCCCTCAGGCGCGCAAAGCGGCCGACGTGCTGCGCTCCACTGCTGCGCGCGAATTGCGCCAAGAGCAGTCCCCAGATCACGCTTCCGTGTTGCTCTTCGAGCGCACTCAGCAGCGGGAAGGTCGCTCTCATGCTCAGTCGCTCGGCATCCCCCGCATAGATCCCCGCTAGTAGCGGCGCGGCAAAGCGTAGCGCCGCCTCTTTGCCGAATCTGCGGGTCATGAAGGAGGCAATCGATTCGTCGCCGACGTCAGCGAGAGAGCGACCACATCCACGAGGCAGGAAGGCCTCGGCCAGCATGCGTAGCTTCCCCGACAGCGTCAGAAATCCGGAGCGAAGGAGCGGTCCGAGGCGTGTGGGCACGCCCATCACGAGTCCCTCGGGGATTGCCTGAAGCTGCCCTGCACGAGCCACGAACACGCGCCGCGCACCGGGCCGCGCGTCAATCAGCTCGCCCGCTAGACCCAACTCTCGGCACAGTTCGAGCGCAGCGGGTTTCGCGCGCATGAACGAGTCCGGCCCTGCGTCGACCAAAAAATCGTCTCGCTGTTCGGTGCGAATGTTCCCGCCGAGCCGCGTGGCGCTTTCGAAAAGCGTGATCTTTGCCGATGGTCGTAGTTTGCGCAGGTAGAAAGCGGTGGCCAAACCGGTGATTCCTCCGCCGATCACAGCCACGCTCGGTGCCGAGTCAGTCATCGCGCTCTGGCGATGCAACGCGCGTACCGGTTCGCGCTATTTCCGGTCGTCGAGCAGCGCCGAGCTCGGTTCGAGCAACTCGAATTCGCTCTCCACGAGCCGGAGCTTCGGTGCGTTGGGGCGCTTGACGTAGCTGCACTCGATCGTGATCGGCCCTTTGCCGCGGCGGTGATAGCGAACGCGTCCACTTTCTGGACATGCGACGCAGACATCGAGCCCAACGTACCCCCGCCGTGGACAGTCGACCGTGTAGGCCTCGATTGAGTCTTCACGGTCTTCGACGGGTTCCGTCATCACCCGCAAATAGCGACGGTTGAGGGCGCGATGCCGCGCTGATTCGTCGATTGCCCGTCGTGACAGCTGGTGCGTCGGCATTCGCTCCGCTTAGCAAGTTGTGTTCCCTGGCTGCCGAATTCGCAGCTTGGCGTTTGCGGCTCATGAGCCCGATCCAACCCGCAAACGGCGCGCGCTCGCGAAAAAACTGCGCGTCGAGAGCGGCTTCGCGCACGGGAGCCAGTGTGCGCGCAGACGTCTGCGCGGCGTGCCTGGTTCCTTTTGCGCCCTGAGCCGTGGGGCGAGCCAGGTGGCACATCGTTTGCTCAGCGGCTGGCCGTGCTCACACGAATTTCTCCCTGGAAAGCATTGATCTTCGTCATTGTCGCCTCCTTCGCCGTGCTCTTGTACGCCGGGCATCGCATTCAGCGCGAGGCACCCCCGATCCCAACCCTCGTCACTTCAACGTCCGGTGAAGTGCTGATTGGTGAAAGCGATGTAGCCAACGGTCAGAACGTCTGGCAGGCGATGGGTGGTATGGAAGTCGGCTCCGTGTGGGGACACGGTAGCTACGTTGCTCCCGACTGGTCCGCGGACTACTTGCACCGCGAAGCGATGCTGATGCTCGACCAATACGCCAAGCAAGGCGGAGGTTCGAGCTACGCTGCGTTGAACCGCGAGCAGCAAGCTGCGCTCCAAGCGCGACTCCAGAACGTGGTGCGTACGAACGCCGTCGATCCAGGGACGGGCGCGTTGGTCGTCTCCGACGAGCGCGCGCGGGCGTTCCGTGAGCTCGAGGCGCACTATGCCGACGTCTTCCGCAACGGCCGCGCTGAGCTTGCGATCCCACGCGGGGCGCAGGCGGACCAATCGAAGCTGCATCAACTCACGAGCTTCTTTTTCTGGTCCTCGTGGGCGGCAAGTAGCGATCGGCCCGGACATCCCGGCGTCTCCTACACCAACAACTGGCCACACGAACGCTTGGTCGGGAACACGGTCACGGGTGATGCCGTGGTGTGGACTGGCGTCAGCATCATCGTGTTGCTCGCGGGTATTTCTGCGATGGTCTGGTGGCGTGGCTCGGTGCGCGACCACTCGACTCTGAAGGAGCCGTCCGCCGACGACCCGTTGCTCCATGCGCGTCTGACGCCTTCGCAAAAGGCTTCGCTGATCTACTTTGGCGTGGTCGTCGCGCTGTTTCTGGTTCAAATCGTCATGGGCGCAATCACCGCGCACTTCGGCGTCGAGGGCGATGGGTTCTACGGCGTTCCACTGTCGCGTTGGTTGCCGTACGTCATCACGCGCACCTGGCATACGCAGCTCGGGATCTTCTGGATCGCAACGGCGTGGCTGGCCGCCGGCTTGTTCGTTGCTCCGAGCATTGGTGGTGGGGACCCGCCCTGGCAACGGCTGGGTGTGCACGTGCTGCTCGGTGCGTTGGTGTTGGTGGTGGTCGGGTCCATGACCGGTCAATGGTTGAGCGTGATGCATCGCTTCGGCGATGACACCGTGCGCTTCTACTTCGGTCACAGTGGCTACGAGTACATCGATCTCGGTCGCGCCTTTCAGATCGCGCTACTAGTGGGGCTATTTCTGTGGGTGACGCTGGTTTTGCGTGCGGTGTGGCCAGCGCTCAAGCGCCGAGACGAACAGCGTGGCTTGCTCGTGCTGTTCGTGTTGTCGGCTCTGGCCATCGCGGGCTTCTACGGCGCGGCCCTCGGTTACGGACATCACACGCACTTGTCGATCGCGGAGTACTGGCGCTGGTGGGTCGTTCACCTGTGGGTTGAAGGGTTTTTCGAAGTCTTTGCCACCGTGGTCTTCGCCTTCCTGTTCGCGCGGCTCGGGCTACTCGAGGCCAAGGCGACCGAGCGTGCAGTCGTTGCAGCCGCCGCCATCTTCCTCTCGGGCGGCATCGTCGGCACGCTGCATCATCTCTACTACAGCGGCACTCCTTCGTTCATCTCGGCGTTGGGCTCCGTCTTCAGCGCGCTCGAAATCGTACCGCTCACGTTCATCGGCTACGAAGCCTGGGAGAACTTGCGGCTCTCCAGGCAGAGCGGCTGGGTGCGGCGTTACCGATACCCAATCTACTTCTTCGTCGCGGTCGCGTTCTGGAACGCGGTGGGCGCGGGGCTATTCGGGTTCATGATCAATCCGCCGGTGGCGCTGTACTTCATGCAGGGCCTCAACACGACGCCGGTCCACGGCCACGCCGCGCTGTTCGGGGTGTACGGGATGCTGGGCCTCGCTCTGGCACTGTTTTGCATGCGCGCGGCGGACTCTCAACGCGAGTGGAACGAAAGGCCGCTTGCCCTCTCGTTCTGGCTCCTCAACATCGGTCTTGCTGCGATGGTGCTGATCAGCCTGCTGCCCGTCGGTTTGCTGCAGACCAAAGCTTCAGTGGACGTCGGCTACTGGTACGCCCGAAGCCCGGAATTCTTGCAGACGCCGCTGATGAACACGCTGCGCTGGCTCAGAGCGATCGGTGACACGATCTTTGCGTTCGGTGCCGTCGCCTTCGCGTGGTTCGCGGTCGGCTTGTTGCGCAAGCGTCCGCTCTCGCCGGCTACCACCACGGGTAACGACGAGCTGATGACGGCACCAACCGCAGCCGAAGACTGAGCGTCAGCAAGCGGCACAGCGTCCGTGAGGTTAAGCAATGAAGACATTCGACGAGCAGCCATTCATCGCCATCTGGGAGCTGACACGCGCGTGTGACCTCGTGTGTTTGCACTGTCGCGCAGAGGCTTGCAAAGACCGTGACCCTGCGGAGCTGACCACGGAGGAAGGGAAACGGCTGCTCGATCGATTAGCCGCGGGCAAGGTGCCACTCGTTGTCTTGACGGGCGGTGACCCGGCCAAGCGCCAAGACCTGGTGGAACTCGTGGCCCACGGAACTTCGCGCGGGCTCAGCATGGCGCTCACGCCGTCGGCTACGCCGCTCGTGACCGACGAGTTGATTCGCGAACTCGGTCGAGTCGGGCTGACTCGCTTGGCGATCAGCATCGACGGACCCGACGCCACGGTGCACGACACGTTTCGCGGCGTTGCCGGGAGCTTCGACTGCGCGCTCCGGATCCTCGAGAGTGCCAGAAATTGCGGGATTTCGACGCAGATCAACACCTCGGTGCATACTGGGAATATCCGGCTCTTGCCCGAGTTTCGTTCGCTCGTAAAAACGCTCGCACCCACGCTGTGGAGCGTCTTCGTCGTCGTGCGCACGGGCCGCGCGACGCAGGACATGGTGCTCTCCGCCGAACAAGTGGAGCGACTACTCGAAGACCTGGCAGAAGCGGCGGCCTCGGAATCGTTCGCCATCAAGACCACGGCGGCCCCGCACTTTCGACGCGTGCTCCTTCAACAGCGCAAAGACAATCAGCCCGCGCGAGGACGGCTCGCCGGGTGGGTCAACGAGGGGCGCGGCTTCATGTTCGTCTCGCACCAGGGAGATGTGTTCCCGAGCGGCTTCTTGCCCGTCCCGTGCGGTAATGTCCGAAATCGCGATCCGCTCGAAATTTATCGCAATCACCCAGTTTTTCGCGGCATGCGCGACGAAGACTCATTCTCCGGCAAGTGCGGAGTCTGTGAATACCGCAAGGTCTGCGGTGGCTCGCGCGCGCGTGCGCTGTCTCAGGGCGGCGACATGTTCGGTTCCGACCCGGCGTGCGCGTACATTCCTCCGCGCTACGAGGGCGTTCCGGTGAAGCGCACGCACCTCGACGTGTTGCGTTAGTCTCGCTCGCATTCGAACGTACGAGTCACACTACCGTCATGAGCAGTTACTTTGCTTCTCTCGGGCGCCGATTGCGCGTACGGTGAGCGGGTCATCAACAGTCAGTGTGCGGTGTAGTCGCCGCTCGCTAGCGAGCAAGTCGGCTGTGCGAATCGGCCGAGAGAGGCTGTGTCATGAGTTCCGTACAGGAGCTTCCCCGGATCATCCAGGGAGGCATGGGCGTTGCTGTGTCCAATTGGCGCTTGGCCCGCGCCGTCGCAGAGGTCGGCGGATTGGGCGTCGTTTCAGGGACTGCGTTGGATACGGTGTTGATTCGTCGACTTCAGCTGGGCGATGACGGGGGACACGTTCGCGTTGCGCTCGAAGCGTTCCCATTCGCTGCGATCGCGCAGCGAGTCATAGCGCACTATTTCGTGACTGGCGGCGTCGACCCTCGGGCACCATTCCGGTTGGCTTCTTTGCCCAACGAGCATCCCAAGTTTCAGCGTGAGGCGCTGTATGTGCTCGGAGCGTTCGTTGAAGTCTACCTAGCGAAGCTGGGTCACAGCGGGTTGGTAGGCATCAACCTGTTGGAAAAGATCCAGCTCCCCACGTTGCCTACTTTATTTGGCGCAATGCTCGCTGGTGTGGACGTCGTCCTCATGGGCGCGGGGATCCCGCTCGCCATTCCCGGCGTACTCGATGCGTTCGCTCGCCTCCAAGCGACAGAGATCAAGTTGCACGTCGAGCAAAACGAGGCAGGTCGCGTTTTTACTTCACGTTTCGACCCCGCCGCGTTCATCGCGCACTGTCTCGAGGAAGAAGCGCGTTCATCGGCTGAAGGCGCGGTGGGCGGCCGCGAGCTCGAAGCGCTCGCTCGCCCGGCTTTTCTCGCCATCGTGTCCTCGCACATTCTCGCCAAGACCTTGCACAAGAAGGCGACCGGACGCGTGGATGGGTTCGTGGTCGAGGGGCACGTTGCTGGCGGTCACAATGCGCCGCCCCGCAAGAAGAGCGCCGCCGCGGCCGAGCCTATTCCGACGTACGGTCCCGCGGACGCACCGGAACTCGAGCCGTTGCGCGAGCTCGGGGTTCCCTTCTGGCTCGCCGGCGGCTTTGCTTCGGCAGAAAAGCTGCGCGAAGCGATCGCGCTCGGCGCTCGCGGCATTCAAGTCGGTACCGTGTTTGCGTATTGCGACGAGTCGGGCATCGCCGAAGACGTCAAACGACGGGTGATCGCCGGCTGTCGCGCTGGGACGCTGCGCGTCGAGACAGACTTCGAAGCGTCACCCACGGGCTACCCCTTCAAGTTGCTGCTCGACGCGCAACATCCCGGCGAGCGGGAACAGCTACGCGCGCGTGAACGCATTTGCGATCTCGGTTACTTGCGCCAAGCCTTCGTGGATGAGCGAGGCCAGCTCGCGTTTCGTTGCCCAGGTGAACCCGTGGACACGTACTTGAAGAAGGGCGGAACCATCGAGGCGACGAAGAACAAACTCTGTTTGTGCAACGGGCTGCTTGCCACGGTGGGCCTCGGGCAGCGGCGCACGCCGGAAGACGAACTACCGATGCTGACCGTGGGCGAGGGGTTTCGCGAAGTCCTCGCCTACCTGCCTGCAAACGGGGACTCCTACTCGGCTCGCGACGTGATGACGCGACTGCTCACGGACTTCTCGTCCGCGGCCGAGTGACCGTCGGGCACGAGCGAGGGCACGTTCCAGCGCGCGCGCAGCACGTCGAGTGGCTCGGCTGCGTAGCGGAAGAAGTCGAAGTGGTCGGAGAAATCCATCTGACACGAGGCGCCTCGCTCGAGTGCACGCAGCACCTTCGGCACGTCGAACAACCCCTGCTGACCTTTGGCGATGGGCGTGACGCGAAGTCCGAGGTGAAACTGCAAGATCCCGAAGAGCAGGAACACGAAGCCGTCAGTGCGCGCGAATCCCGCTTGAAAGGCGGCTTGCTGAATCTCGCCCTGGGGGTCGACGCCATAGCCCGAAACCACGTGGCCCACGTCGTGGAAGAGCAAGAGCTCCGGCAGGCCGCCCTTTTCGCCCGGCAGCGCGAAGTCATTGTCACGATAGTGCTGGTACAAGCCGCGGCCCAGAGTGCCGAGAGGCAGCTCGGCGAGTGCCTGGTAGCGCGCCGCAAGTTCAGCGTTCTGGCCAAGGCCAAGCAGCGTGGGAATGGCGACCTTCAAAAAGTTCGGGCCGCCACCGTGCTGAGCAAAGCGCTGAACTCGGCGCACCATATCGATGCGAGCGAGCATGGCGTGCCCGTTCGCGACGCGATCCAGCACGCGCAGGCCCTCATCGTCCACATCGAGGGCGCGCGCGAGCCGCGTGACGGCCTCGGATGCGCGCTCGTCCGGCTGGCCTTCGATCAGACTGACGATGATGGCGAGCTGCACGGCACGCTTGCGTCGATGCGGGTCCACGACGGCGCGCGCGAGCTCGTCGAGCGTCGCAAAGCGCAGCTCGTCCGCGCGAACTTCGTGGCCGTGAAGCCGCGCGAGCCCTTCAATCATTTGGGCTTCGGCCTCGCTGAAGTGGTCGTTGCTGCAGGCCACGTCGCGCAGGGCGCCGAGTACTAGGTCGAGTTCGTGAGCTGGAAAGATTGCGATGTCCATGCCTCAGCGTTCTGCAACCGACGTGCCGTCGTGCGCCGGAGGTTGGATAACATCCGACTCGCTAAGCCCTCGGAAGCCGCAGGTGCTCCACGTGCAGGATTTCCGGCACGGGGGCGTAGGCCATGGCGCGCTCGATCACGTTGCGGAGCTCGCGCACGTTGCCCGGCCAGGAATGCGCCCGCAACGCCTGCACCGCGTCGGACGCGAGATCCGGCGCGGAACCGGCTTCCGGCGCTAGCCGGCCGATGAACAAGCGGGCGAGGGCGATGATGTCCTCCGGGCGCTCGCGCAGCGGCGGCACCTGCAGCGGGATCACGTTGAGCCGGTAGTACAGGTCTTCGCGAAAGCGCCCATCGCGCACGAGCCGATCGAGATCGCGATGCGTCGCGGCCAGGATCCGGACGTCGACTCGGCGCGGTCGTTGCTCGCCGAGCGTCGTGATTTCGCCATTTTCGAGGAAGCGCAACAGCTTGGGCTGCGTGTCCAGTGGCAGCTCGCCGATCTCGTCCAAGAACAGCGTCCCGCCATCGGCGGCTCGAATCACGCCCGGGCTATCGCCACTCGCACCCGTGAAGGCGCCCTTGCGGTAGCCGAAGAGTTGGCTCTCGAAGAGATCGCGCGGCACGCTCGCGCAGTTGAAGACGATGTAAGGCTTGTCCGCCCGTGCCGAGAGATCATGCACCGCGCGCGCGACGACTTCCTTGCCCGTTCCCGACTCGCCACCGATCAAAATAGTGGCCGACGAGCGGGACAGCCGAGCGATCTCGGTCTTCAGCTTTCGAGTCGCGGGTGCGGCGGCAATGAATTGCGGCAGCACGTGCTCCACGCTGCCCTCCGACTCAGCGACCACAGTGCTGCCAAGTACCCGTGGGATGAACGCGGCCAAGATACGCAGAGCCGCGTGCTCCTCCGGCGTCAGCGCGCCGCGCACGCCGAAGCGCAGCGCGCCATCGGCCAAGTCCGGGACTTGCACCACTCCCGGCTCGTCCTCGGACAGCTCTTTGCCGCCGACGAGCACTTCGCGACCCGGGAAAAGCTCGCCCAAAATGATCGCCAGACCACGACGGTGCTGGTCGTGCGACAGACCGCGCACCGAGAGACGCCCGATTGCGCCGACCAAGCGCTCGGTCATGGTCTCGGCGTGCCACTGTTCGGTCGAGGCCGGCTTCGACAGGAGTTGTGCGCGCCTGAGCAAATGTGGCGACCAAACGCCGAGGCGTCGCAATTCTTGCACGGTCTCGGCGAGGCGCTGTTCCGCGTCAGGTGCGCCCGAGGCGCGCGCGACCATCGCCACGTTGGCTTTGCTGAAGGCGACTTGGATCACGTCGCCCATCAGTCCAAAGGTGCTGACCGTGGTCTCGGCTTTTTGGCGCGCATCCGAAAATTGTCCAGCCGCAATCCCGATGAACGACTCCATGCGCGTGCACAGCACCGAGTGCCACGCGGACGGATGCTGTTCGATATACTCGCGATTGCGACGCACCGCTGCCCGACAGCCGTCGAGGTCTTGCTGCAATAGCTTCGCCAGCGCGTACTCGAAGAACGCGTGGTGCATCAGGTAGTCGATGCCGATCGTCGTCTCGGGCGCGGCCAAGATCTGCGCGAAGAGCTCGGCTCCGCGTTCCGGATCGCCGTCCAAGGTGGCCAACATGCCGCGCACGACCAGCGCGTGCACGTTGGATAGCGGACGACCATTCCCTGCTACTTCCGCATCCAGTGCTTCAGCCCATTCCGGCAAGCGTTCGTTGCGATCCGTGAACAGGTAGAAGCGCGCCACGGGCATCGCCAGCGCGTAGCGCGGCAGCGAACCGCGGCGTGCCTGGGCGTTCGCTTCATCAATCACGGCGTTCGCTTCTTCGAACCGGCCGAGGCGCGCCAAGGCTTCGATTTCGCAGGCCAAGAGCCGCAGCATCGGTTCGCCGGGTGCAAGCTCGACCTGACGCGCTTTTTGCCGAGCGCGCTGCGTGATCTCCAATACTCGCTCGGGCAGCGTCGAGCCGTTGACCGCGCGCCAGGCGCGGTCCGCATGCACTGCGATGACCAACGGCCAGAGTCCAAGCCGCTCGGCGATGGCGAGACCTTCGCCGCTCAAGCGCTCGGCGAGCGCTTCGTCGCCGCGCAATGCCGCAACCATGCTGCGGAAGCCGAGCAACAGAAAGCGCGGCAGCGCAGATTCCGCGCGCTCCAGGCTATTCAGATCGGTCTCGTACACGTGTACGGCTACGCTCGGGCCTAAAAAGCGCGCCGCCGAGATGCGCGCGGTGGCGAGCAGGACCCGCAGGTCGTTTTCGTTTGCGCCCAGCAGCGCGTCGGCTCGCGCAGCGTTGGCGTTGACGCGTCCCACGTCGAAGAAGCGCGAATCCGGCGCACCGAACAGCAGGGCCGCCAGCAGGTGGGCCCGGGCTGCGACCGGACGCAAGGCGCCACCTCGCTCCACTTCATCCAAGATCGGGTTCAGCGTGACCAGGGCGCTGCGGATATCCAAGCGGCCGAGGATCTGAACTTGAACCAAGCCGAGCGTGGCCAGCGTTCGGCCGGCGGCTGTTTGCAGCTGTTTGCCCGAGAGCAAGTTCAGTAGATCGTCTTCGGCTGAAAGCCACGTCTCGCCATTCAGACGGTCGAGCAGTGGCTGAACCAACGCTTCATCCGCGGCGAATGCGGGGGACGGAGCAGGCTCGCTCGGTGAACGCTCGAGAGCGACGGGCTCTGAAGCGCTCTCGTCGTCGTCATCTTCGGCTGCGGGCTCAGCGGGACCGTTGCTCTTCGCGCCGACTCCGTCGGTCTGCAGCTTGCGCAGGGCGTCGACCATGCGCGCGCGCGGACGACGCGCCTCTTTGTTGTCGTCCGGCAGCTCCCAGCGCAGCACGGTGAGTGACGTCACCCCGAGAAGGCGTGCGAACGCCGCTCGGCTCAGTGTGCCGCGAATCGCGCGTATCTCCCGATGGTCCATGGCCCTAGCGGTCGCGAGGGTACACCGAGTGCAGGCCGTCTGGGAGCGCGAGCTCCACCAGACTGAGACGCTCGGCGAGATCGAAGCGGAAATGACCGCGCTCGACGTGCAGAACCAAATCGGTATCAGTCGAAGCGATGACACGCGCGTTTCGGTCCTGGTCCAAGAAACGCAAGAACCGCGGCTGGGAAAGCAGGGGCAGCTCGTCGATCGTCGCGATGTACAGGGTGCCGGCATCAGCCTGTTGGATGGCGCCCGCGCTCGGCGGTGCATGAGCCGGCCCTCCAAAGAGGCCGAGTTCGACCGTTTCCGAAGCGAGCCCACGGCAATCGAAGACCACGAACGGCTGTTCTCGCCGCGGCGACCGTTCGTGAAGGGTCTGAGCGACGGCTTCCTTGAGCGGCGTACTGCCGCCCACGAGCAAGACGGTGACTCGGGAGGGGGCTAGTCGATAAAGCTGCGCTTCGAAGGCCGGGTCGGCACCGAGCAGGGCGATCGGCCCTTCCGGCTGGGCGTTTGGATACCGCCGAGAGGCGTTTGGATAGTGGGTCTTGGGGCTGGTCATATCCGTTTCTTCCTGATTTCCCGCTCTGCAGCGGCACGAACAGCCCAGGAAGCAACTTTCCTGCCGTTGGCATCACTTTCGCAAAGGGCGTCTCTCAGGAGGTTTCGGGATGACTCGTATCCACATCGCGGTGGCCAGCACCGCTCTATTTACGATTGGCGTTTCGATGGGTTGCTCGGCTGAACACGTAGCAACTCCTGGCCAGAGCGCGATTCCGGTGAAGGTCAAGCCGGTCACGCGCACGACCGACGTGTCGCTCGCGCGCTATTCGGGATCGCTCGAGCCGGTCGCGCGCGTCGACATGGCGTTTCGCGTCGGAGGCTATGTCGAGTTCCTGGGTCAGGTGAAAGGCGCCGATGGCAAGGCGCGCACGTTCGAAGAGGGCGACTTCATCAAGCGTGGAACGGTGCTGGCAAAGGTTCGCAGCGCCGACTACTCCCAAAAAGTCGCCACCGCGCGAGCAGGGATCAGCCAAGCAAGTGCTGAAGCGGAGTTCGCCGACGCCGAGCTGCAGCGCGCTGTACGCTTGTTCGAGACCAAGGCCATCAGCAAAGCCGATTTCGACGCCAAGCGGGCCCACGCTGACTCGGCGCGCGCGAACGTCGCGGCAGCCACCGCGCAGGCCGGAGAAGCCGCCGTGGCGCTCGCAGACACCGTGCTCGCGGCACCGATGGACGGCGTGATTCTGAGTCGCGAGCTCGAAATCGGGACGCTGGTCGCGCCGGGCCGCAGCGTGATCGCATTGGTCGACATCAGCCGCGTCAAAGCCAATTTCGCGGTGCCGGAGACGCTGGTCGAGAAGCTGTCGGTGGGCAGCCCGCTCAGTGTGCACGTGGGGGCCGAGCGCGAATCGAGCGCCGCGCAGCGCACGCTGAGCGCGCGAGTGACGCGCATCGCGCCCGCAGCCGACGCCAAGGGCCGAGTCTTTTCTGTCGAAGCAGAGTTGCCGAATTCAGACGGAACGCTCAAGGCGGCTCGGTGATTTCGGTGCGCGTGCCCGTGGCCGCAATCGAGCCAGGCTCACTCAGCGTGCCCCTGTCCGCGGTCGTTCGTTCGCCGACGGATGCGCGCGGCTTCTCCGTGTTCGTGATCGATGGCCAAGCAGCGCGCGGCCGTGCGCGCTTGCATGACGTCAAGCTCGGCGACGTGCTGGGGAACTCCATCACCGTCGCGAGCGGCGTCGAACTCGGTCAGCGCGTCGTCACCCTGGGCTCGACGCTGATCCAAGACGGTAGCGAAACCGTCGTGATCCCCTGAGCCCATTTCGAATTCCCTTCAGCACGAAAGCACAGTCATGGCCCACAAGAGCGACCAAGAAATGATCGAGAAAGTGCGCAATACCGCGCGCTTCTTCACCGAGAATCCGCACATCTCCTGGATCCTGTTGGTGTTCACCATCGCCTGGGGCGTCTTCAGTTACGAGAAGATGCCGAAACGCAAGGATCCGGAGATCCCCGTGCGCGTGGCCGCCGCGGTGTTGTCCTGGCCGGGCGCCACGGCGGAAAACGTGGAAGAACGCGTGACCCGCGTGGTCGAGCGCAAACTCGCCGAGAACTCCAAGATCGAACGCATCGAATCCACTACGCGCGCCGGCGTGGCGGTGGCACGATGATGCTCGACGAAAACGTCAAAGAGACCGGCAAAGAGTTCGACGACATCTGGCTCAAACTGAGCTCACTCGTCTCTCTGCCAGATGGCGCGAGCATGGAGTTCATGAAGGACTTCGGCGACACCTCGGCGCTGATGCTGACGCTCGCCAGCCCGCGCGCCAGCGAGGTGGAGATCCAAATTCGCGCTCAGCGAATCGCGGCGGCGATCCGTGATGCGCGCAGCAAGGGTTCGCTCGAAGGCGAGCGCGCCACGCTGGTCGGCTGCTTCCCGTATTCACTCGACGATCGGGAGTTATCCGTGGTCGGCAAGGCTCTCAGCGAATGGGCCGAGGCACGCGGCGCAAAAGACCTGAAACTGCTGTCGGGACCGGGCTTTTTAGGCATCGACGCGGTCACCAGCGCCAGCGACGAGAAGATCATCGACAACGCGCGTGAATTCGTAGCGGAGCGCCTGCGCATCGCGGAACTCCACCCCGATATCTGGCCCATGATGGTGGTGCGCGACCCGCTCGAAACCGAACGCAAGCTGCACACGGTCGCCGGCGAAAAGTACAGCTATCGCGACTTGGACATCTATTCGGAGACCCTCGAGAAGGCGCTGCGGCGCGTGCCGGAAGTGGCCGGCGTATCACGCGCCGGCGTGCTGGGCGACGCGATCTACCTCGACTACTCGCAAGAGAAGCTAGCCAGCTACGGTGTCGGGCCGGCGCAGATCAAGGACGCGCTCGCGGCGCGCAACATCACCGCGCGCGGCGGCGGGTTGGAAGTACAAGGCAAGACCATCCTGATCGCGCCGGATGGCGAGCTGCGCGCGGAGCAAGAGATCGGTGGCATCGTGATCACCAAGAGCCAGAGCGGAGCGCCCGTCTACCTGCGAGATCTGGTCACGATCAGCCGCGGCTATGACAGCCCGCGCTACGCGTCCTACGCCACTTGGAAGGATTCGGCTGGTCACTTTCAACGCACCCGCGCGATCACGCTCAGCATCACCATGAAGAGCGGTCTGATGATCGCCGACTTCGGTAAGGCGGTAGAGGCAAAAATTGCCGAAACGCGCCCGCTTTTGCCAGAAGATTTGGTGCTGAGCCGGGTCAGCGACCAACCGCAACAAGTGGCTGAAAACGTCGACTTGTTCATGTCCAGTCTATACGAAGCGATTGCGCTCGTGGTGGTCGTCGCGCTGATCGGGTTCTGGGAGTGGCGCTCCGCGCTGCTCATGGCCCTGTGTATCCCGATCACGCTGGCCATGACCTTCGGCCTGATGAAGCTCGTGGGCATGGACATCCAGCAGATCTCGATCGGCGCGCTGATCATCGCGCTCGGCCTGTTGATCGACGATCCGGTGGTCGCGGGAGACGCCATCAAGCGCGACCTGGCCCGCGGTTTGCCGAGGCGCATCGCGGCGTGGCTCGCACCGACGCGACTCGCCAGTGCAATCATGTTCGCGACCATCACGAATATCGTGGCCTACCTGCCGTTCTTGACGCTGACCGGTGACACGGGGCGCTTCATCTACTCACTACCCGTGGTGCTCACCGCGTCCCTGGTTGCGTCGCGACTGGTGTCGATGAGCTTCGTGCCACAACCATGGCATTTCTGGATCGCGCCATCGGGTTGGTAGGAACTCGACACACACCCGTCAGCGACTCGTGATAAGGGAAGCATCATGCCCCTCACTAGCGCCTCCACGTGGGCCGGATCTGCGCGGAGCATTTGATGGCACTCCCCGTACTCGATGAGCTCGGACGCGCGCCATCAACCGCTTGGCAAGCCTTGAGTGATTGGCTCAGCGAGCTGCAAGTCACGCCCGAGCGCGTCGCGCCGCTGATCGAGGTGGCGGACGGAGTGCCTGAAATCCTGCGCTTGCCGCTGCTGCACTATCGCTTGCGGCAACTCACGGGCGGGCTGCCGCTGGTGTTGCGCTTGCTCTTCTTTGGCGATCGGGTCGAAGCGAATGAGTTCGTATCCGAGTTCGGTAGCGAGCGGCTCGAATGGTTGAAGCAACTGGGACTGGTACAGTGCGCCGGTTCCAGTGTGCATTCGCCGTTCGAGCTCGGCTTGTTTGGTCGCAGGTTCATCCTTGCCGATCCGCATTTGCTGCCGGGCGACGTGGTGATGGGGGCCTGGCGTGCCACGAGCAGTCTGCTGAAGCTCGCGTTTCCTGCCGGGCGAGTGGCGCGGGCGCTGGACCTCGGATGTGGCGCTGGTGCGTTGGCCGTCGGCCTTTCCAACGTGGCCGAGCGCGTGGTGATGACGGACATCTACCCGCGCGCGATCGACTTTGCTCGCATCAATCTGGCGCTCAATGGCGTCTCGAACATCGACGCGCGAGTCGGTGACTTATACGAGCCGGTTGGCGATGACTCGTTCGACCTGATCGTCTGTCAACCGCCGTTCGTCTCCGCGCCGCCAGAAAATCTAGTCACCTACCTTCACGGTGGCTCGCGCGGCGACGAACTCGAGCGGCGCATCTTGCAAGGCTTGGTCGAACACCTGACGCCGCGCGGGCGAGCGTTCTTGTACCTCCAGGTGCCGAATGAACGAGCACCCAAGCTGCTCGAGACGATGCGCGAGTTGGTCGGTCCACGTGGCACGATCGTGCTGATCGAAGATGGCGCGCTCGATCTAGATGAGTATTGCGCCGTGCACGAGGCGCCCGCCCTCGTGGCTGGCTACGGCGAGTATTCGAGTCGCGTGCAACGCCGGCGTGAGCACCTCGATCGCATGGGGATCCGCTCGATCATGTCGGCCTACGTCTTGGTCATCAACCAAGAGCCGGCGTTCACACAAGCGTATCAAGCGTCGGGCCTGGTCTGGGGCAACAGCTCGAATGCCGACATCGAAGCGCTTTTGTCGGGCCTCGTACTCGCCCATAATACGGAGCAAGAGCTGCTCTCGACCCAGCTCGCCTTCCGAGGCGACCCGGGCGTCGTCGAAGTCGAAGATGGCATTCGCATCGACAGCCCCCCGCTCGTGCCCATGGTCTGGGACCGAGAGCGTTTCGGCTTGCTGCTAGCTGCCACTCGCTCATCGAGCATCGGGCAGCTTCGTAGCGATCTCGCGCTCGGGGACGAACGCGCCCAGGAGCTCGCGCGCGATCTCGCGAGCGTCGTCCGCGAGGCAGCTCGCTGCGGCTTAGTCGTGCCACGCGAGGTTGCGACTCGATGATTGGGGGGCGCCCGCAGGGCGAGCACAGCACCTCACAGCCCGCCGCAGCAGCCCGCGGATGGCTCCCACTTCACACTAGGAGCAGCACGGGCAACGCCAGGTAAGTCGGCAGCGCAACTAGTCCACCAAGTGAGAGCAGAACACTCGCGGTTCGGGTCTGCCGCAGTGCGCGCGCGAGCGGTCCGAAAAAGAACGCGAGCGTCGCAAAGATCAGCCCGGCTTCTAAAAACGACACAATCAGACCTTGCCCAAAGTTGCGCCAAATCGAGGCCAGCGCGAGCAGTTGTACTGCTCCGGCAGTGCCCGCCACATGTACGACACGCCACTCCACGAACAGCTCCGGCTCTCGCCGATACCGGTGCTGAATGCTCGCGAGACGTTGAACCCACTCTCGCGAAGCCGGCCGGTGCTCGCGCTCGCTCTGCTCGCTCTCGAACCTCGCCTTGGCCAGCAAATAACGCGGCTCGTCGGGCGCCAAGCGATACGCTTCGTCGATGTCGCGAGCAACGCTCGTCGAATCCGAGTGCTTCGATTGGCCAAGGAATGCTCGCTGCAGGTACGCCTCGGCGTTGTGCGGGTCGGCCTCGAGCGCGCGCGAGATCACGGCCGCGTTGCGGATCGGTTGGGTCGCGGAGCTCGGCCCAGAGCACGTGCACCTCGCTTGCCGACATCGAGCGCTCCCGCGGTTCGCTCACCACCGGTGCCGAAAAAGGAAGCGTCAGTAGGTCGGTCGCGTGCCCGTGCATGAATTGCTCGAAGTCACGCTGCAGTGCGCCCGCTTCGAGATCACCCCAGTGCGTCTGCCAAACGGCGGGTTCCGCGCGGTCTCCGCGAAATAGATCGTCGAGGTAGCGTGACGACACGCACCTTGAGTCGAAGCCGAGGCTGGTAGTCGAACGCGACTTGCTGCAGCAGCGCCAAGCTGCGCTCGAGCTCGCCCAATAGCTCGCGCCCGCGTTCCGAGTCCGAGTCCGTCTGCAGCACGAAGTGCTCGCTGCGCAACTCACGCCAAGCCGCTCCACCATCGAGCGGCGAAGTCAGCGGCGGCCTCACGCACGCTGTCGCCCCAATCGCCAAGCAAAGATATCCCCACCGCATGTTCGACTCGCCGAAGCTCCTTTTCGCGCGCGGACTATTGCGCGTGCCGTCTGCGCTTCAGGCAACGAGATGGTGACTTCCACGTGCGGAGCGCGACGGCCGGGTCAGCGCGGGCAAGTACCGAGCAGGTGAAACGCCGAGTCATAGATCTCGAACGCCGCTGAAAAATCAGCCCAATGAAGCTTCTGGACGATCGCGAACAGCGTGTCGAAGATCTCGTCCGGCGTGCCGTCGACCGAGCCATTGAACAGCCAAGTTCCGGACGTATCGGTGGGCAGGCTCTCGAGTGTGCAGGAATCAGTCTCGATCAGCAGAGTCTCGATGCCATCATACGAGCTGCGCTTGATCCAGACTTGGTCGGGAGTCAGTCCAAGGCCCGAACACAACGCTGCGGCGACGGGTGCGAGTCCGACGGTCGATTTGAGAGTCCCGAAGACGTTGCAGATGGGGGAGAGCTGAGTCATCGCGCGCCAACCGTCCGCGGACTGTACCCGCGTAACGCGCAAATGTCGCCAGGCTCAGTGCACCCCGCCCACGAGCCAGGCATACGCCGGCACGAGCACCTCTTCCGGCGAGGCCCCACCGTGGCGCGCACGCGTCGTCCCGCCGCCCAGCGAGTCGAGCACGAAGCCGTGATCGCCGAAAATCATCACGAGCGTGCGCGAGGGCAGACGCTTCATGTAGGCGCCGAGCGCGCTCGCCGTATCGTCGGCCAGATCGTCGAGCCGATCGGTCTCGTTGCCAAATGCAGGTTCGCATACCCGCGATTCGACGATATCCAGTTTGAGCAGCTCGCGGTGACCGGCTTTGATGCGGCGCAACGTGCTGGCCATTCGCCCGCGCGCGACAGGTACTTCGGATTCGACCTGACCCGTAAATTCGCGCAGTGCCTCGGCGCCACGGCCGATGAGCTCGAGCTGTACGGCGCTGGTCGCGGGCAACGCGGACCAAAGCAAAAGCCGCTCGGTGAGCGCTGCGTCTTGGCCGAGCAAGCTCCGCAGTCGCTGTTCCACGCGCAAACCGAGGTCGAAACGCAGCCCGTCGACCAACACCAGCTGCACCGAGCGGGCACCGTGGAGTCGCCCCATGCGCAACGCGAGCTCCGGCACGTCGAGCACCATCGTCGGGCGCTTGCCGCGCACGCGCAGCGCGTCGAAGGCCTCCTTATAGCTTTGCTCGAAGCTCGTGGACCACGTGTCGAGCACGCGTTTGGCTTCCGGAGCCGCAATTCCTCGCGCAAAAGCGTCACACAGCGGCACGTAGCTCGTGACGAACATGCGCTCGACGACGCCCAGCGGCTTCGGACCGCGCGCGGCTTCGAGATCGTGCATCCAGGTGCGCCAGTTGCTGTCGGCGTCCGGAAACAACGGCCCATGTGCGAATTCGACACTCTCCAAGGCCGCCTCGGCCGGTGCAGCCGACGTGGCTTCCACCGCTTCTTCGACGGGAGTCGGCGTGGGAGCAATCGGTGGGGACAACGGAAGCTCGAGCTCGACCACAGGCGCGTTGCTCGCGTCGGTCTTGTCGGTCGCGGGCGGGGCTTCGACAGCGGGCGGCTCTTGGCTCGAATCGGCCAGCGAGGCGACGAAATCCGACCCCACGTCGGCTGCAGCATCCAGCGTGTTTACGCTCGTGCTCGGTTCTTCGATGATTGAGTCTTCGTCGATCGAATCCGACTCGCTGAGTTGTTCGAGCTGCTCGTGCAGCGCGACCACGGGCGGAGGAGAGGAGAGCTCCATCGCTTCCGAACTCGCGGTCACCTCGGGGGCAAGTGCGGGCGGCGGGGGCTGCGTGCGGCGCGGGCGCTGATCGAGCAACTCTTGCAGCGGCGTGGGGCGATCGTACACGCCGGCGTAGCGATTCTTGGCGTCGATATACACGCGCACCGGGCGCTCACGCGTCGCCGCCATCCACCAGCGCAATACCGCGCTGTCTTCGGCGTCGAGCGCGCCGGCCAGGTTCGCAATGCCCTCCAGCGTGGGTACCGCCAGCGCGAGACCGCGCAGCTCCACCAAGCGCGCGCGGTACAGCTGATCACTCAGGGAAGCGCCCAGGTCGCTTGCTGCACCAATACCGGGCGGGCACGCGCCGCGCTGTTCGAGCGCGCCGTCGATCGCTTCGGAGATCACCAAGGCGAGCTCACCGCGTTGTCCTGGCCCGGGCGGACTGAGCACGACGCACAGGTAGCCGTCGTCGTCGGCCGCGCGCAGTAACTCGCGCAGCACCTCGGGACCCACGAGGCTCACCTCGCCGGTGCCAAAGCCGTCAAACTCCGCCGGGATCTCTGCAAAGCTCATAGGGGCGGAAGCTGCAGGATCCGGAGCCCGCCGGCCCAGTTTTCGGTAATTCGACCCACGTCGTGCTCGCTCCTCGCGAGTCAAGAGCCGGCCGGTTCGCCGATTGATGGTCGAGCGAGTCGACCGAGTCGACGGAGGCCACCCCTGGGCGGCAAAGATCTCGACCCGAGTCAAGCCTCGCGAGTGCCGGCAATGTTTCGGCAAGCGCCTGAAATAATGAGAAAATTAGCGTGATTTTCGCGGCCTCGAGATTGACAAAGGTGTCGCCGTCCATATGGTGAATGGCGGTTCCCTCTGCAGAGCCCGGGAGGCTGTACTAACGAATCCCTTACAAGCATTCTGAATCGGGAGACGAGTTCGTGGTGGAGCGCTAGGCCCGGAAAACCTCACCGGGAAGCCGGAAGCCGCGAAATAAGAGTTTCCCACCTAGCTAAGCTAGGGGTTCGGAGTACTGATTGCGCCTCGCGACTCACGTGGTCAGGAACCTATGAATGGGCCGGTCTAAAACGCCGGCCCATTCGCCTTTTGTGGTCGGCTGTGGAGCGAGCCCAGCGCATCCAGAAGTGTGGGCAGAGCGGACACGAAACCCACGCGCGATGCGACTCGGCCCTTCCGTTGTCCCGCGCCCTAGATTACCGTGACGCGGCAATGAACGCCTGCCACAACCCGTCAGGGTCTTCACGCAAGCTCGGCCTCCGCCGCAGCTGGCCCTTGTTACTCGCCGCTGGGCTGCTCGCTCTGCCGAGCAGTGCCGACGCCGCCCGTGTCAAAGGACGCTTCGAGGGATTTCGCGCCCTACAGAACCCCGTGTGGGCGGAAGCCAAGGACCCGAAGAACCACGGCTATTCATTTCGCGAGCCGGTGCCCACCGTGCGCGCGGAGTTCCGCCGGCCTTTCCCGCACATTCCGAAGGAGTTGTGCATCGCAGCCATCGCCTCGGGCGCGCAGAAACCTCAGCCACCCGTGTTGATTCGCGTCGGTGGTGGGCGCACCACCCCAGTGACGCTCGTGGTCACGCCGGGCACGCGCCTCACGTTTCAGAACACGGACCCGTTCAAACACAAATTGTACGGCGTCGGCATCAAGACCTTCGCGACGAGCGATACCGGACCCGGGGCGACCCGTGATTGGTCGGTGCCCGGCGCGGGCGTGTTCGAAATCCGCGACGAGGCGGCGCCCAGCTTGCGCATGTGGATCGTGGCAGAGCCCAACCTGGCGCAGGCCGCGTATCCGTCGATGAAGGGCGAGTTCTCGCTCAACATTCAAGAACCGGGGGATTACGTGCTGCAGGCTTACTTCGCCGGCAAGAAGGTGGGGCCCGCGACGCCGGTGACGGTCGATAAGGCCGACGTCGAGCTCAAGGTTCCGGTCAAGGTGAACGACAACAGCGCGGCGGCTGCGGATAAGGCGAGTGATTCGTCGGCAGAGCCCAAAGAAGGCGCCAAATAGCGATGGTCCTCTCACGATTTTGGTACGTCCTGCTCGGCCTGTTTTTGGGGCTCTCCGTCTTCCTGCTTTCGATCGCGACCAGCATGTACAACCGCGCTGGCGCGCGAGCGATGGGTGAAGCGCTCTCGTCCGACTCGCAGGTCGTCGCTTGGTACTTGCGCGACGATGCCCGCCTGCGCTCGGGACGTCTGATTCAATTCGGCGTCGATCCGGACATTGCCAAGTACTTGCAGAAGTCGACCGATTCCGAGGCCAAGGTCCCGGATGAAGCGCGCGACAAGCTGCTCGCTGCACTCAAGAAGGTGAACAACACCATCCCCAAGGACGAGCAGTTCGACGCCGTGTTCGCCGTCGATCAGGCGGGGCGCGTGGTGGCTCACTTGGGCTACGAGCAAGCGAGCGGCCTCAGCGATTTCGAGCTCGGTGGTTACCCCGTGGTCGCGGACGCCCTGCGCGGTTACGTCCGCGACGACACGCTGATCTTGGATCGCATCTATCGCGTCGTGGCGCGCCCGGTCGAGCTCGACAGCAGCGCACTGCCTGCTGGCGCGATCATCGGAGCACGCATCGTCGACGATCGCTTTGCGCGCGAATTGTCTTCGCGCACTGGCGCTGCCATCGCGTTCTACGCCAACGGTGATCGCGCTTCTTCTGGCGCGCCCGAGGGCTTCGCGGTCGGCAACTTGGATCAAATCGTAGGCGACATGGCGTCGCTCGAGCAGGACCCCGAGTACAAAGAGAAGGGCCGCAGCAAGGTGCGCACGATCGGCGGCATGCTGGGCGTGCAGTACTCGCGCTTGCCCGGTGAAGCGTGGCAGCTCGGCGGCGGCTTCGCCGTTGCGCGTTTGCCGGTCGCGGTCGACGGTCTGTTCGGCTTCTTCAAGACCGCGGACGACAAGGACAAGGCACAAGCCAACTTGCCGATTGCGATCGGCGTCGCAATCCTCGCCGCGCTGATCGGCATCGTGTTCTCGGTCCTCGAGCACACGCGGCCCATCGCCATCTTCAAGAGCGAAGCGCACCGCTTGGCCAAGGGTGAAACCGATCAGCTCCAGCCGAGCCGCTTCCGCGGCGTGTTCCGCAAGATCGCCTCGGATTTGAACGACGGCATGGACCAAGTGTTGGCCAAGGGTGGCGGACCACGCCGCGGCCCCGCCGACATGAAGCAGGTGCTCGGCAACCTGCCCGATCAGCCGCAGATGAGCGCGTTCAGCTTCCCGGGCGATCCGTCGAGCATGCCCACGCCGAGCAGCGGCGGCGGGGGGATGGCACCGCCGCGCTCGGTGCCCCAAGCGCCGGCAAACCCGAAGCTCCCGCGCCCGCCCGTGCGTCCCGGCGCCAACCTCGATTCGACCATGTCGAGCGAAGACTCTTCGGTCGCCCGCCGTTTGCCCACGCCGCCCTCGCGCGGCGGTGGCAATGACGAGCTCGCCGAGTGGCACGCGGTGTTCAACGACTTCGTGAGCCTGAAGCAACAGTGCGGCGAAACCACCGACGGCTTCACCTACGAAAAGTTCGAACAAACGCTGAAAAAGAAAAACGAAGAACTCCTCACGAGACACGGCGCCAAACGCGTCAAATTCAGCGTCTACGTAAAAGAAGGCAAAGCCGCGCTAAAGGCCTCACCGATCATGGATTGAGAGAGGATTAACCGCCGAGCCGCAGAGGCCGCAGAGATCAGAGGGAGATTTTGGGGGGCGCTTCTGGGCGAGCCAGCGCTGCTCAGAAATGGCTCTGCGCGTCCTGCGGCGTAAATAAATTCGGACAGCGGCTATCGCGCGAACCCCAAAGCCATTCGTCGTCTTCGCTGTGAACTTCGCTGCCAAGGCCGCTCTGAGCGCTCTGCGGCCTCTGCGGCTCGGCGGTTAAACATCAGGGAGCCGTTGTGTGTCGTGATGGGTTGGGCGCTCGTGAGCCAGCGTCGCAGCTCGTGGCGTGCAGGGTTGCCGGGATGGGACGCCGAAGGCTTTGACGGTCGCGGGGTGACTCGTGACCATCAAAAAAAGAAATCGGGACTCTGCTTAGTTTCAGGGTCTAGAAAGCTTGGTTTGGCGTCTCGGAGCCCTGCACGGGTGGCCAGACACATGCTAGACCGCGGGGCATGAGTGAACCTCGGTTGCACAAAGTACTCATTGTCGGCTCTGGGCCTGCGGGGCTCACCGCGGCGATTTACGCGGCGCGTGCGAATTTGAAGCCGTTGTGCGTCGAGGGCTTCAACGCGGGTGGGCTGATTCCGGGTGGGCAGCTGATGTTCACTACCGAGGTCGAGAATTTTCCGGGCTTCCCCAAGGGGGTTTCGGGCCAAGACTTGATGGCGAATTTTCGCGCGCAGGCCGAGCACCAAGGCGTGGAGTTGATCACGGCGGACGTGCAAAAGGTCGATCTGTCGTCGCGCCCATTCAAGGTCTGGGTTGGTGAAGACGAGAACATCCTGCACTTGGCGCAGACGTTGATCATCTCCACCGGCGCGCGCGCCAACTACATTGGGCTCGAGTCGGAAGAGAAGCTCAAGAACAAGGGCGTCAGCGCCTGCGCGGTGTGCGACGGCGCCCTGTTCCGCGGCCAGGACGTAGTGGTCGTGGGCGGTGGCGATACGGCAATGGAGGAGGCGAGTTACCTCGCGGGGTTGTGCGGCAACGTCACGCTGATCCACCGCCGAGATGAATTCCGTGCTTCGCAGGCCATGCAAGAACGCGTGTTCGCGAACCCGAAGATCAAGGTGCTGCGCAGCCACGTCGTGACCGAGGTGTTGGACGTGACGCAAGACAAGGTCACCGCGGTCCGCGTGAAAGACCTGAAATCGGGCGACTCGCGCACGATCAACGCGGGCGCGCTGTTCGTCGCCATCGGCCATACGCCCCTCACGGATCTGTTCAAGGGCCAGCTGGAAGTGCACGACAACGGCTACCTCAAGGTCGAGCCGGGCAGCACGCGCACCAGCGTGCCGGGCGTGTTCGCCGCTGGTGACGTCGCTGATTGGGTGTATCGCCAGGCCGTCACCGCGGCCGGTACGGGCTGCATGGCTGCGCTCGATGCCGAGCGCTTTTTGACCGCACACGGTCACTGACCCCGAGGCGGCTTCGATGCTGCGCGCACAACCGGACAACCGAGCATGACGGACGACGCGGCGCTCGACGAGCTCCGCTTCTTGACGCGTGCGCTGCGCGCACACCTCGAGTGGCAAGCCGTCACCGGTGCAACCGGCCTCGAACGCGCACCTCGTGAAGTCGCGGCAGCGCCTGTCGCGGCTTCGACGGTCCCTCAGCCAACTCGTGGGGCTGCTTCACCCTCGCCGGTTGCTGCGCCACCCTCGCCGGTTGCTGCGCCACCCTCGCTGGTTGCTGCGGCGCCCGTCGTTGCCGTGCCGGCCGTCCCTGCGGCCGTCGAATCAGCGAGCCGCACAGCGGATGAACCGCGGCGGCTCGATGTCCTGGCGGAGATCGTGCGCGGGTGCACGCGCTGCGGCTTGTGCAAGCAGCGCAAGCAAGCGGTGTTCGCGCGCGGAACGGGCAGCTCCGGCGTGTGCTTCGTCGGTGAAGGGCCGGGCGCGGATGAAGACGCGCAGGGCCTGCCCTTTGTCGGCAAGGCTGGCCAATTGCTCGATCGAATGATCGAGGCCATGGGACTCGGCCGCGACGAAGTTTACGTGTGCAACATCGTCAAGTGTCGCCCCCCAGACAATCGCAAGCCAGAGCCGGATGAGATGGCCGCGTGCATGCCGTATTTGAACGAGCAGCTCGAGTTGATCGCGCCGCGGGTGATTGTCGCGCTCGGCGCGACTGCGGTGCAGGGCTTGCTCGGTACCAGTGAGGGCATCATGCGCATGCGCGGTAAGTGGAAATCTTACCGCGGGCAGATTGACGTCATGCCCACGTTTCACCCGGCATATCTGTTGCGTACGCCTGCCGCCAAGCGTGAAGTCTGGGAAGACCTGCAAGAGGTGCTACGGCGCATCGGCCGCAGCGTGCCCCCGCGCCGCTGAGGGGCTCTCAGCGGCGCGACCCCGCGTTCCGTGGGCTCAGAAGCCGTATACGGCGCCGAGCGACGGCTGCATCACGAAGCCGGAGTTCGGCAACATCAACATCAGGTTCAGGTTCAGCTGGACACCGAGCTGAGGGGTGATGGCGTAGACGGCACCACCACCAGCGGTGAGGAAGCCCGGACCCATCTTCCGCCACACGTCCATCGGTCGGGCAACGGTGACGTTGTAGTCCCCGTTGGCCACCGAGTGATCGCCCTCGATGCACTTGTTGTAGGTGACGTTGTCGAGCGACTCCGGGCAATCAGCTACGCGGACTTTGACCATGCCGTCGACCTGCGCGAGGCCGCCGCCCGCGTGAATGTACGGGCGAAAGCCCTTCTTCCCGAACACGCCCTTGCCGAACCAATAGGCGAGGCGCAACTCCGCGTGGAAGGGCAGGAACTTACTCGTGGCAGGGGGCGACGCGCCGTCCGGAACCGGCTTGGTCGTGCTGGGCACCGGCGGTCCGCCGCCGAACGCGAAACCCAGCCGCGCACCAAGCGTCAGGTTGCGAGTCACCGTGCGATCGAAGCTGAGCATGATGCGGTGCGTGGCGAGCACGGTACCGGTCGAGATGCCTGCACCCGGAAAGGGGTTGCCCGTGTAGTAGTTTTCGGTGCCCTCGTCGTAGCAGGTGTAGCCGTTGTTTTCGCGCGAGGAGAGCGAGCACACGTCGGTGCCGCCGACGATCGCGATGTCCTGGCCGAAATGCAGGCCAAACCAGTTCTTTTTGAAGCCGCCGGAGGGCGGCGCTTCGCCGCCGCTGCACTTGTTTTCGACGCACTCTCCCGATTCGCAATCCGCGTTGGTCTCGCAGGCCGCGGGCGACTCACAGGTCCCTTCGGTGCCGCAGATCAAACCGCTCTTGCACTCGTTGGTGTTCTCGCATGCAACGCCCCAGCCCTTGTTGCCGCGGGCCGCGCCGTTCTGACAACCTGGGAAGTCTGGCGGGCACTCTTCTTTCGCGAGGCAGCGCGCAGGCGCCGCTTCGCCCGGATAGCTCGGCGCGCCCGTGGAGCTCTCGCTCGACGTGAACTCGACTGGCTTTGCTTTCGAACCGAAGGAATCGACCGTCTCGCCCGAGGCATCTTTCGCGCGCACGTACAGCTTGAGCGTGCCCGCGGTGCTGGTGGCTTCGCACGGGACTTCACCGCGGAAGGCCTCGCCGGTGCGCTTCATCTTGACCGTGTGCCACTCTTCCGAGCCGAACGACTTGTAGCGGAGCTCCATGCTCGCGGCTTCTTCGTCGCTGGTGCACTCGAGCGGAATTGGGCGCAAAGTCTGCACTTCGCGCACGTCCGGGCTGCACTTCACGCCGCCCTTGTCACCCGCGCCATCGTCAGCGGCGGGCGCGGCTGGCGCCGCGACGGCTGCTGCTGCGCCCACGCCCGCTGCTGCGCCGCCAGCCCCACCCAGATCGTTGAACGTCTTTTGAGTCTCCGGCGTGGCGAGCTGCACGTCGAGCTTGGTCGAGGGATCGCTGGCTAGCGCTTTTTGAAACGCTTCCTTCGCGCCCGCTTGATCGTTCTTGCCGCTGCCGCGCACGATGCCCACGTACATCCAAGCCTTGGCGATCACTGGCGGGCTGCACTTGTCACCGCACGCATTGATGGTGCCGGTGAGGACCTGCTCCGCCTTGTCGAAGTCAGTCGCCAGATAGTGCTCGTTGATGGCCTCGTCGATCTTCTTCGAGGCGGCCGCGTCGCGTGTGTATTGCGCGAACGCTGGGAGCGTGAAGAAAGTAAACAGGGCCAGACAAAGCAGTCGGATCGACAATCGGCGATACACGTAGTCCTCCAAACGGGGTGGCCCTCAGAGCAGAGCCGGAGTTGCGGGCTGAATCAATGGCCGGGCGCTCGGCGCCGGCAAAAAAACTAATGACGGCAGGGGCCTTCGTAGATCAGTTGTGCCCCGGATTCGTCGCAATTCGTCCGGCGGCCGATAGCCAGCGAGGGCCGCCGACCGCGCGTGTGTACCGAGCCCGGACTTTTCTGCCGATGTCCACTCGACCGGACCAATTAGGGACTACCGCTGCCCGTCTTGGGGCAGCCCTCTTTACTGCTCTCGGAACGGACGAACTGGACTCGGCGATTGAGCGCGCGATTGTCGGCGGTGCTGTTGTCCACGAGTGGACGCTCCATGCCGTAACCCTGAGCGGTGAGGCGCGAGTTAGTGACCCCCTGTGCTGTCAGGTATTTCAGAACCGACTGGGCGCGGCGCTTCGATAGGTCCTTATTGTAGGCGGCCGCGCCCTTGTTGTCGGTGTGGCCCTGGACTTCGAGCGTGATCTTCGGGTTCTTGGCCAGGACATCGGCCACAGCGTTGAGCACTGGGTAGCTCTCGGGGCGGATCTTGTCCTTGTTGGTCTCGAAGTGAATTTGCTGCGTGATCTTTACTTCGCAGTCCGTGACGACCGCGAGACGATTGCCTGGACAACCGAGCGGCTCCTGAGTCGTCGAGCCGATCTCGTTCGGGCACTGGTCTTGGACGTCGGGAACGCTGTCCTTGTCGTTGTCCGGATCGGGACAGCCGTCTTCGTCTTCGTATCCGTCGAAGTCTTCTGGCTCGTTCGGACACTTGTCGGCGGCATCCAGCAAACCGTCCAAGTCATTGTCCGGCTCGGGGCAGCCATCAGTATCGAGATAGCCGTCTTTGTCCTCCGGATTCAGCTCGCACTGATCCACGGAGTCGGCGATGCCGTCGCGGTCAGTGTCTGGATCGTCGGGGCAGCCGTCTTCGTCTTGGTAGCCGTTGAAGTTTTCAGCCTTGGCTGGGCACTTGTCGCTGGCGTCGGCGTAGCCGTCACCGTCGGCATCTGGCGGGTGGACCCCGCAGCGCTCGGGGGGTGACAAGAGTTCGGCGGCGCGCGCATTCGGCTCGGCCTTGGCCAGGTGCGCTTGGGCTTTGGATACGAACCCTTGGTCGAGCTCGATGTTCGCAAACTCGAGCTGGCTGCGGGCGATCGCGAGCTCGCGCGGGGCGCAGCGCATCGCACCGTTGCGCTCGGCCTGATCCACGATTTTCTCGAGGCCGGCGATCCGACCACGCATTTCAGAAGACTGCGCGCACTGCGTCAGGGCAAACGGAAGCGCGAGCAGCGCCAGCGTACGGGCTCTCGTCATTGCTTCGCCCCGCTGCGCGCTGCTCGCGCTACGCGGATCGCCTTCTCGGCGTACTTCTCGCTCGCTTCAGCGAGATCGACGGCATCGCTGTAGTCAGCCTCTGCTGCCTCGGTCTGCGCTTTTTGCAGATGCTCCTTGGCGTAAAAATACTCGTACGGCGCGGATTGCTCTGCGCCGAGCTCTCGCGCCTGTTCGAGCTTGCCAGAGGCAGAGGACGCTTGAATCGAGTACAGCGTGCTGCCGCAACCAGTGAGCGTTGGCGCGCAAATCACAATCGCAAATGCGACGGCCAACCAGTGTCGTTCTGGCCGATGAATGGGATTGACGCTTTGCACCCGATATCCGTTCCTCGACGACTAGACCCTGCGCATTGTCGCGAGGGTCTAGATCCGAGAAACGCTACCAATCTAGCCCGTCTGACGTCAACCGAGGGCCAGACGAAAGCGGAACGAATTTCAGAGACGGCGGTAAACCCCGACGACCTTGCCCAGGAGCATGGTCGACTTGAAGTCCGAGGCGCGCACCAAAATGGGTGCCATTTGCGAATTCGCCGGCTGAAACCGCACGTAATCACGCTCGGGGTAAAAGTGCTTCACGGTGGCTTCGTCCCCGATCAGGGCGACCACGATGTCCCCGCGCTCGGCGGTCGACTGCTTCTTCACGAAGATATAGTCGCCGCTCATGATGCCGGCTTCGATCATCGAATCACCGGTGACGCGCAGACCGAACACCTCGCGGCCGCCGCGCACCAACATGCGGTCGACACGCACAGTGTCGATTACGTTTTCTTCCGCGAGTAGCGGCAGACCGGCGGCGACGCGGCCAAGCACGCGGACCTCCACCAAGTCGTCGTCCGGCACTTTCACCGGGGTCGAGCTCTCACCACCGCTCACCAGCTTGAGCGCGCGGCTCTTCATGTCCTCGCGGCGCAGGTAGCCTTTGCGCTCGAGCGCACGCAGGTGGTCGTTGACCCCGTTCGTCGAGCGGATGCCCATGTACTCGCCGATCTCGCGTAGCGTCGGCGGGTAGCCGCGCTCTTCGATCGACTTGCGGATGAAGTCCAACGTTTGTTCTTGGCGAGCGGTCAAGCCTTGCATTGCCGGCGTAGGATACTGAACAGGTGTAAAGACGTCAAATTCTGTGCGGCGTGTACAGAAGATTAGTTGAAATCATAAGCAAATACAATAATTTAGGAATTGGTCCGGAAGCTGTGCGGAGGATCTCCACAGGCTGTGGATGGCCATAGATCGGAGCTTCGCCTCACTTTTTGATTCTCGATCGGGGACACGAGCCCGCGCGTGCGACGGACGAACGTTTGAGGCTAAAGTCCGATCACCCCAAATCCGCTTCTTCAAACGTCATGAACGATCGCATCGAGCAGCTCGCCAAAGTAGATCTCTTCGCCGGGCTCAAACCCCAAGCGATTGAGCTCATCGCCAAAGTGGCGACCGAAGAGAGCCACGCGCTCGGTACGAAAATCTTTCAGCACGGGGACGCGGGCGACAAGCTCTACCTCATCCTCGAAGGCAAAGTGCGGATCAGCCGTGAAGTGCCCGGCATGGGTGAAGAAGCGCTAGCCGTGCTCGGTCCAGGACAAATCTTCGGCGAGATGGCCCTGCTCGACGAATCCCCGCGCTCCGCGGACGCCCGCGTGCACGAGCGCTGCGTGCTCCTCGCCATCCCCAAAGACGGCTTCGACGATCTCCTCTTCCTCCACAAAGACCTCGCCTACGAAGTCCTGTGGAGCATCGTCCGCATGCTCCTAGGCCGCCTCCGCGAAACCAACAACAAACTCACCTTCCTCTCCATCAGCGGCAAATTCTGAACGCGGCCACGCTCAATGCGAGCACGCAGGGCGCCCTGGGCGCGCAGCGATTGCGCGCAACGTCCAGGTGCGAGGGGATTGACCGCAGAGCCGCAGAGGCCGCAGAGATCTGAGGGAGATTTTTGGGGGGCACTCTGTGCGGCACGTGCCGCTTAGAAAATGTCTGTGTGCGCCCTGCGATGTAGATAATTCGGATAACGACGCTCAGCGCGAACCCAAATTCAGTTCGTTGTCTTCGCTGTGTACTTCGCGTCCAAGGTCGCTCTGAGCGCTCTGTGGCCTCTGCGGCTCGGCGGTTAAAATTCAGGGAGCGTGCAGGGACTTTATCGCGGCATGACGCCGTGCTTCGCCGTAGTGTGTGACATGCTCAAATGCCGGGAACACGTCGCGTTTCGAGGTGCGATGCGGGATCGCGGGCGCCCACTCTCGCAAATCGTCAGCGGGTGAAGCGGACGGTGAAGGGGGCGGTGGACATGGTGATCGCAATGCCGGCGCGATCGAAGGCGGCGTTAAATTGTTTGCGGAAGGCACAGGTGCGCGCGGATTGGCCGAAGCCGAAGCCGGGGTCTTTTAGGACCGTGACGGACTTGGCGCGGCCGTTGGGGCCAACGGTGACGGTGAGTTGGACGACGGCGCTGTCGATGCCTTCGATGTCGGCTTCGGCTGGGAATTCGCAGTCGTTCCAGCTGCCGGCGAGCGGGGCGGCGGGGCGCGAGAGATCTGGGCCAGAGGGCGCGGAGGCGACGGGACCTGGGGGCGGGGCTTTGCCCACTCCCTCGGGTTGCGCGCGTAGGTCGCGCACGGCGTCTTTGGACGTACCGTTGTTGGCGGAGATGCCGCCCGCGTAACGCTCGCCCTCGCCAGTGACGATGCTGTTCGTCATGTCGACAGGCTCGTTGGGATCGGCCTCGGCGGTCAGCACTTTGCCGACCTCGGCTGCGGCGGGGGGCGGCGGAGCGGGCGCGTTTGCCGGAGGGGGAGGCGCGTGCGACGGCGGCGGAGGCGTGGGCGTTTCCGGCTCCGGTTCGGGCGTGGGCTCCGGAGGGGGCGGAGGCGGCTCGCTCAGATCGATGTCGACTTGCGCGCTCAGTCGATCGCGCACTTCAGCTCGGACCAACACGGCGAAGGCGTGCACGTCACCCAGCGTGGCCGCGGCTTGGACACTGACCACGCCGTGCAAAAAGAGCGAGCCGAGCAAGCCGCAGATCAGCCCCAGCCGCAGCTCGCGCTTGCCGAGCGAGAGGATTGGCGCCAGCGGATCTTCGCCTCGTTCCGGGGCGACGACCTCGGGCTGGGCTAGGGAGTCTGCGGTGCTCGTCATCTCGCTGGGGGTGCTCGTTCGCGTTTACTTGCCTGGGGGAGCCTCGACGGGGGTGCCGCTCTTGTCCGACGGTGAGACCGCGAATGCAATTTTTGACACGTTCGCGCGTTTCAGCAAGTCGAGCACGTGAATCACGCGGCCATGTTCGACTTTCTTGTCAGCGCGGATCACGGCGCGAAGATCCGCGTTCTTGAGTTTGGCTGCTTTGGCTAGGGGGGTGATGGCTTCATCACTTGCGAGGTTGTCGGAATCGACGCGCGTCTTGCCGTCGGCGGAGAGCTCGACCGAGAAGACTTGTTGCAGTGCCTCACCGCTGGCCGCCTTCGGCAAATCCATCGGCATGCCCTGCGACACGATGATGCGCGCGGTGACCATGAAAATGATCAAGAGCACCAGCGTCACGTCCACGAGCGGCGTGACGTTGATGCCGGAGACCATGCCGTCATCGTCGTTACTGCTGCCACCAGCCATGGCTCACTCATCCTCGGCGTGTGCCGAGGGCTTCGCTTTGCCTTTGTCGGACTTGCCAGCACCGGACAGCGACGCGGGCGGTGCCGGCGCGTGCCCCGCTTCTACTCCGGCCAAGTAGGAGAGCAGCACGTGGCTGAGGGCGTCCGTATTGGCCAGGATCGAGCGCGAAATGCGCTGATAGAAGTTGTTCATCGCGACCGCCGGGATGGCGACGACGAGACCGACAGCCGTCGCGACGAGCGCTTCGGCGATTGCGCTCATGACTTGAGTCGGAGCCGCGGAGGCCGCGCTCTGTGCGGTTGTCATGCCTTGCTTGCCGAGCTGCTCGAAGGCTTGCACGACGCCGATTACGGTGCCGAACAGACCGATGAACGGCGCGTTGTTGCCCAGCGTGCCGAGGTAAGCGAGCCGGCGCTCGAGCTTCATGCGCTGTAACGCGGCCGCGCCCTGCATGGCTTCGTCCGCGGCCTTCATGCCGCGATCGGCTTCACGCAAGCCGGCGACGACCACTGCGGCTTCCGCGCTCGGCGAAGCTTCGAGCTGACGGAGCGCGCCTTCCGCGTTGTCTTCTCGCAGCAAGCGACGGAGATCGCTGGCAAGCTTCGGAATGTCGTCGCGCAGCGTGAAGTAGAAGTAACCGCGCTCCAGCATGATGGCCACCGAGATCACGCTCAGGAAGATCATCAGCCACATGACCCACGATGCCCCGAAGCTCGTCATCAAGCCTTGAAGCCACTCAACCAGATTCATCCAA
>DASQCO010000122.1:0-88258 GCA_035634635.1 Polyangiaceae bacterium | reverse complement strand
GCCGCATTGCGTACCAACATCAAGCGCTACATTTTGCCGCCCCGCCGCCCGAAACGCTCATACCCTCGCGTCGTCAAAATAAAGATGAGCGGCTACAATCGAAAGCGACCCACGGCGGAATCGCTTAAGTGAACGGCATTGCGGTTAGCCCCTCTTCTCGTTCACGACGCTGAGCGGTTGTGTGCGCGGACTTAGTTTCCTGCGGGGGCTTGTTCGCCGTTCGTGTTTGCTTCGGTTGAAGCAGGGTGGGTTGTGCGGGCGGTGTCGATGGCGGTGTAGAGGGAGAGGGCGCCTTGGGTGACACCGCGGAGGCCGGTGAGGAGTGTGTCGAACGAGAGGGAATCGAGGGGGACTTGGGCGGTGTGGGCTGCGGGGATCGCGGGGGCCAACTCGGCGAGCCAGGTGACGTCTGCGGGGAATAGTCCCGCGTCTACGATTGAGTGCTGTGCCAGCGGGAAGGTGCGGCTCTTTTGCAAGCGCGTTCGCATAGCGACGCCGTTTGGGGTCGTGTCGTGGACGGCGATCACTTTCAGATCGGTGCGCGTCTCGAGGAGCCGCCGCGCTTCGGCGGCGAGTGCGGCGGGGTAGCCGCTCTCGGAGACGATCAACGCAGACAGCGCTGTGTGCGCGCCGTTTTCGAGCAATAGGTCGACCAAAGGTTCGCGTTCGACGATGACCAAACACGCGACTCGTGGTGGCGCATATGTGAGCCCGGCGTCGTTCAACTTCGCTTCGCTGACCAAGTTGGGCGTGCCGCGCGCGGCGACCCATTTCGAGAGCCAGCGCGAGACCGGCTCGCGCGACGCTGGGTCGCGCCGAGTGACGACGCCGGTGCCGACCATGCCCACTCCCGTAAGCGTGAGCGCGATGCCGAACACCAACGTCAGTCCCCAATCACCTCGCAGTGAATATACCCAAAGGGTGATGCCGAGCACCACCATGCACAGGCCAATGAGGCCGCGTCGGGCGATGTAGCGGATGACTTGCACCCTGTCCCGCGCGAACGCGATGTACAGCTGGTTTTCACTGAACGAGTAACGACCGTCGCAGCTCGCGCGCGCGACCAGATCCTGCCACTCCGCGTCGGTGATGCCGTCTCGTTCGGCGTCGAATACGGCCTCGCTCACGGCCTGCGCTCCGATGCTCGATGGTCAGAACGCGCGGCTCGGTGGCGTGCCCGCGTGTGCCCGGCCTTCGTTTCAGCGGCGAGCGTCGCCAGGTATTCTTGGTAGTCGAGCTGCATGGTGTGGCGCCGCGAGGGCACGTAGCGCGCGAACATCTCCTCGCGCTCGCGCTCGGTGCGTTGCTTGCGCTCGGCGGGGTTCGGCAGATCGTAATTTCCGCTCAAGAGCTCCGCGATCAACTTTCCTTGCGCTTCCGCGAGCGGCATGATCGCGCCCACGGGTTGGGCTAGACCGACGAAGAATAAATCCTCCCGATCCAGGGGAAAAATTCGCAAAAATAGCGGCAAGTCGTTGGCCTTGGGCGCCACCACGGCGCTCGAAAAGAAGGGAAAAGTCACTTTGTATCCGGTTGCATAGACGATTACGTCCACCGTTTCGACACTGCCGTCCGCAAAGTGCACCCGATCGCCGTCGCGCTTGACCAGCGCGGGCTTGGCGCGGACGTCTCCCGAGCCGAGCCGCGTCAGGATTTCCGACGACATCGTTGGGTGCGCTTGGTCCAAGTGATGGTCGGGCTTGGGCAGGCCGAAATCTTCCAGTCGTCCGACGGCGAGCCGGAACCACAACTCGGCGAGCGCGCGGCGTACACGCGCAGGCACGAAAGACGGGATCGCCGTGCCCTGATCGATCGGTTTGCCGAACGCATACTTGGGCAGCACCCACGCTCCGCGCCGAGCGCACAGGAATACCTGCTCGGCAACGCCGGGGTGGCCGAGCTCGCACGCGATATCCATCGCAGAATTGCCCATGCCCACGACGAGCACACGCTTGCCACGCAGCGCATAGGGCTCATCCGGGTCGAGGTACGAGTGCGAATGCAGTTCGAGCCCCGAGAATTCACCCGCGATCGGCGGGTCGGGCCACGCGGGATCCCAATGATGCCCATTGGCAACGACCAGCGCGTCGAAGTCTTCGCTGCTGCGCTCGGAGCCATGCGAGATCGTCAGGCGAAAGCCTCCCTCGGCGCGGGGCTCGGCGCGCTCGACCGTGGTCTCGAAGCGAATCTGTCGTCCAAGTCCGAAAGCGTCGGCGTAGTCTTGAAAATAGCGTGCGATCAGATCGTGCTTCGGATAATCCGGATAGCTCTTGGGCATCGGAAAATCGCGAAATTGCATGCGTTCGCGCGAGGTGTTGATGTGCAGCGAGCGATAGGCGCTGCTGAGGCCATTCTTGTTCTTGAACACCCAGTTGCCGCCGACGCGGTCGCTCTTCTCGAAGCATTGAACGGACAACTGTGCGTCCGTCAGTGCCTTGACGGAGGTCAGCCCACATGCACCCGCCCCAATCACGGCGACCCGCGGTCGACTTTTCACGCGGATTCCGCCATGTAGGTTGATTGGGGACAGGCTGCGCGACCGGCGCAAAAACGCTGCAATTCGCGCGCAGAGCGAGACGAGTTAACGAAGTGACGGCCGAGCCGGCCGAGCCGAACGAGCCGAACGAGAGGAATGCCTGCGCGACTGCAATGCGCGGGGCCGGTTGGAGGAGAAGGCATAAAAAGCGTCACGGACCCGAGGATGGCGGGGTCCCGTTCGAGCCGCAAGGCTGCTACCATGTGTCGAGGAAATTGCTCGAATGCTGCGCATCTTGGTAGTCGAAGACTCGGCCAGTATGCGTTCCTTCGTCAGGAACGCACTCGAGTCGGACCCTCGTAGTTCGTCGGGTGTGGATGTGGTCGAGGCCTCCAGCGGCTTCGAGGCGCTCCGCCTTTTGCCGCGAGGCCCATACGATTTGGTGATCACCGATATCAACATGCCCGACATCAATGGCCTCGAATTGATTTCGTTCATCCGCAAGAGCGAGGCACACAAGGCCACTCCCGTGTTGATCATCTCCACGCAGTCGTCCGAGCGCGACCGCGCGCGCGGGCTGTCTCTGGGCGCGAATGGCTACCTGATCAAGCCATTCTCACAGGAGGCATTACAGACTGAAGTCTGGCGCTTCTTGCCCAGTGGCATTGCCCACGCCAAGCCGCATGGCTGAGCTATCCGACAAAGCGCGGGAGGAGTTCTTCTCCGAGGCGCAGGAGATCATCGAGACTCTGTCTCGAAATCTGCTCAGTCTGGACTCTACGATCAAGGCGGGCATCAGTGACCCATCGTTGATCAACGAAGCCTTCCGCGCGGTACATACGTTGAAAGGCCTCGCCGGCCTATTCGGCGCTGCGCGGCTCGGCGCGCTGTCGCATCGCCTGGAAGACGTACTCGACGATCTACGCCTCGGTCGCATCAACCTCGGCCAGGACGTGCTGGACGTGCTGTTCGGCGCTGTGGAAGCGTACACGCGCATCCTCCAGGCTGAAAAGTCCGACTCGGACGACGACTTGGAGGTCGACCAACAGCTGTTCCACGAGCTCGAGCGCATTGGTGCGGGAGCGACCCAGCGCGAGAGCCCGGTCGCAGACTATGAGCTCGATCCCGGCCTGCTCGCGGTGCTCACCGAGTACGAAGAGCACCGGCTGCGGGCCAACATCGACCTGCAGATGCAGCTGTATCGGCTGCGCGTGCAGTTCGACTTGTCGACCATCGACAAGGTGCTGGAGGACATGAAAGAGCGTGCCAAGCGGCACGGCGAAATCATCACCTACTTGCCGACAGGCGAGGCGACCAGCGCGGATACGATCGAACTCGACCTGCTGATGGCGTCGCGCGACGATCTGGCGACCCTGATCGGCTCGCTCGGCGCGGACAACGTCGTGATCGAGGAAATCCCGCGTCGCGCGCGGCGTTCGCATCCTGCGACGCAGCCGCCGCGCAGGCCAACCGCGATCGGCCGCGTGGATTCGGTTGGCATGCAGCCGGATTTGGAGCGCGCTGGTTTGGAACAAGCGGCATCGTTGCGCTCGCTCACGCAAACCGTGCGCGTCGACATTCGCAAGCTCGATCACCTGATGAACATCGTCGGTGAATTGGCGATTGTGCGCAGCGCGTTCGGGCGCGTGGCAGAGAAACTGCGCGGAGAGGGCCAGCGCAAGCTCGCGGCCGAGCTGCAGCGCCTGCATCGCAATTTCGACCGCCGCCTCGGAGAAATGCAGGACGGCATCCTGGAAGTGCGCATGGTGCCGCTCGGCCAGGTCTTCGATCGCCTCGCGCGCGTGGTCCGTCAAATCAGCCGTGAAGTCGGCAAAGAGATCCGGCTCGTCATCACCGGCGCGGAGACCGAGATCGACAAGCTAATCGTCGAAGAGCTCAGCGACCCGCTGATGCACATGATTCGCAATGCCATCGATCACGGCATCGAGGCGGGTCAAGGGCGCGTCGAGGTCGGCAAACCACTAGCTGGAACCATCGCACTGAATGCCTTCCAAAAAGGCAATCACGTGATGATCGAGGTCGAAGACGACGGCCGCGGCATCAATCTCACCAAGCTGACCGAAAAAGCCATCTCACTGGGCAAGCTGACCCGCTCGGAAGCGGAAGAGATGAGCCGCGACGAAATGCTGGCCTTGATCTTCCTGCCCGGCTTGTCGACGCGCGAATCCGCGGACGACGTGAGCGGCCGCGGCGTCGGTATGGACATCGTCAAGACCAACATCTCCAAGTTGGGTGGCGTGATCGACGTCCACAGCGAGTCCGGCATCGGCACGAAGATGACGATCACACTGCCGATCACGCTCGCGATCGTCAGTGCTCTACTGATTCAAGCTGGCCAGCACACGCTCGCCATCCCTCTTTCCTCCGTTTCGGAAGCGATCGCGTTCGACGAGAACGCAGTGCGTTTGGTCGATGGTCGTGAAGTGATCACCCTGCGCGGTCAGACCCTACCCCTGTGCCGCCTGGATCGCTTGATGGGCCTCGAGAGTGGGCCGGACTTTCCATCGCGCCGTCGCTTCGTGGTGGTCGCCGCGCTCGGTCAACGCCGCCTCGGGTTGGTCGTCGACTTCTTGTACGGACAAGAGGACATCGTGATCAAACCGCTTGGAAAGTCGCTCTCGGGTGTGCGCGGGTTCGCCGGAGCGACCGAACTCGGGGATCAGCGCGTGGGTTTGGTGCTGGACGCAGCGGGACTGATCGAAGAAGTGCTAGCCGGAGCCGAGGCTCCGCGCATGTTGGAGCGTGCTAGTGGCTAACCTCACGCAATCGACCGCGTCTCGCTTGGCGCGTCGCATCGGCGACCGCGGCCCGGTGCGCGAATTCTTGATGTTTGCGCTGGCCGGCGAGCTGTATGGCGTCGAACTCACGCGCATCAAAGAAATCTTGAGTCCGCCGCCAATCACCACCGTACCGCGCGCGCCGCGCAACGTGGTCGGCGTGTGCAGCGTGCGTGGCCTGCTCGTCACCGTGCTCGATTTGCGGCGCACCCTGCGTGTCGAAGAGCGCCCGTTGACGCGCCGTGGGCGCATCTTGCTCGGCGCGGCGGAATCGGGTGAAGTGATCGGCCTGCTCGTCGATGAAGTGCGGCACGTGGTGCGGCTGTCCGCCAACGAGATCGAGCCCGCAGCGTCCGCGCTGGGCGGGGATGTCTCGGAGTTCGTGTTGGGCATCGGGCGCCCAGCAGGAGAATTCTTGATTTTGCTCGATTTACCCTCGGTCGTAGCCGGCTAAGCCATGTTCAAAGAATTTCGAGGAACTCAGGCCGGGGCACTCGGCAAGCAGGACCGGCCGGATCCGCAGAAGAGCCTCGTGGGCTTCGTGGTCGGAGACATCAACTACGCCGTGCCGATCGCGTCCGTACGCGAAATCGTGAACCCCGTGCCCCTCGCCGAGCTGCCGCATGCGCCTGCGGCCGTCGCGGGCGTCGCCGATCATCGCGGTGAGATTGTCCCGATCATCGACCTTCGGGTCCGCTTCGGTTTGATGCCGCACGCCGATCCACGGAAAGGGAAATGGATCTTGATCGAGGTGGAGGGAAGAGGCGTGGGCTTGGCCGTCGATCGAGTGACGGAGGTGTTCGGCAAGGGCGGTTCCGAAATCAAACCGCCGCCAGCGCTCGGCGCGGGCGATGATTTACGCGGCATTGCCGGAGTCACGAGCCACGACGGTGCGCTCACCTTCGTGCTCGATATCGGGCAATTCGACTCGCTCACGCGTCACCTCCCGGAGAGTGTCCTGCGCGCGTCCATGAGGAGCGTCAGATGAGCCGCGCACGAGAGCTCGAAGCCGGCTTCGCCTCCGATGATCCGGAGTCCCGCCGTCGCGCGGTGGATTTCCTCCGTGAAACGCTGCGTGATCCGCACGCCGAGGAGCTCTCGCTCGAGGGCGACGCGCCCGCGCGCTACCTGCTGCGTGCCCTGGGTGACAGCGATTGGCGAGTGCGAAAGCAAGCCATCGAGGTGACTCGCTCGTTGCCGCCTTCGCCCGAGTTGCTCAACGGTTTGCTCGTGGCGCTCGAGCCCGGTGACAACGTGGGTCTTCGCAACGCCGCGGTCGAAGCGTTGGGTGCGTTCTCCGAGCACACCGTGCAAGCGCTGGCCGAAAAGATTCCGTCCCTCGACGCAGACGGTAAGAAGCTCGCGGCTGAAGCGTTGGCGCGCACGCAGCACCCTGCTGCGCTCGACGCGCTGCGTCCACTCTTGGTCGACGAGGACTCCAACGTGCGCGCGGCCGCGCTCGAAGCCGTCGCGACCGTGGGCACGGGCTCCGTGGCCGTCGCATTCGAGATTTTGGCGGCGTCGTTGAAGCGCCCAGCTGAAGTCGCCTTCGTGCGCCTGTCCGCGCTGGATGGCATCAATCGGCTCGGCTCGCTTTTGCCCTGGCCGACCATCGAAGGCATGCTGCACGATCCGGTGCTCGAGCGCTCGGCTCTCGCCGCAGCGGGCCGCTCAGCCCACCCGGAAGCACTCCCCGCGCTGCTCGCTGCCCTCGAGCGCGCTCGCGGCGGCGGAATTGCCATGGTGCTGAGCGCCTTGGCCGAGTACGCGCGCACCGCCGCACAGAATCCACTGTTGGTGCGCAGTGACCCCGCATCTCCGGCGGTGGCCGCGCGTTTGCTTTCGCTGGCCGCTGCCAAGAACGAGGATCTGGCGTCGCGAAAAGCCGCGCTGATCGTCGCCGGCGCGCTGGGCATCGAGGCCATCGCACCGATCGCCGCTGAAGCGCTCGCCGACGTGCGCTTGCTCTCCGAGGCGGACGAGTCGCTCGGTCTGCTCGGACCAAAAGCCGTGCCGGCGTTGCTCGGACGCGCAGAGAACGCAGATCCGGACACGCGCGCGGCCTGTATCGAAATCGTCACCGGGCTCTCGGACGCCGGCGCCGCGCAGCTCGCTGTGAAGAAGATTCTGACTTGGATGCAGTCCGCGCCGCCTGTGGTCGTGCGCGCAGGGCTCGGCTCAATCACCCAGCTGGGTGATGAAAGTTGTTTTTCGACGGTCAGCGCCTGGCTCGTCAACGAAGATACCCAGAGCGCGGCAGAAACTGCCCTAGCGGCGCTCGCTCAGCGCTACCCCGAAGCGGCACGCGCGCTAGCGCGGAGCGCCGAGGCGGATGGCGCACAGGCTCACGCTGCAGCGGTGATTCAGACCGTCTTGTCGGCGCCGATCCGGGACACCGTTGCTGACGACGTGGCTTATCTGTCTCTGCTGCTGTCCAATTCCGACAAGGCCGTGCGACGTGCGGCATTGGCGGGGCTGGGCAGCGCGGGCAGTGAACTCGGGACTCACGCCGCTGCCTTCGCGCTGACTGACGAGGAGCCGGACGTGCGCTACGCCGCGGTGCTCGCGCTCAGTCGCCTGCGCAGCGCCGATGGCGTGCTCTCGGGCCTCGGAAAACTGCTGGAATTGGTCGAAAAGTCCGACGACGAAGACTTGGTCGCGGCTGCCGTGGGCGCCTTGGCGGAAGCGGGCGACGCGCGAGTACTGACGGTTCTGCGCCCACTAGTGCGAAATGCCTCACCGATGGTGGCGGTTGCCGCGATCGAAGCGCTGGCCCGCGTGCCCGACACGCGCCGTGTCGAAGCCCTCATTGAAGGCCTTTCGCACACCGAGTCAGAGGTCGTTAAAGCATCCATGTTGGCCCTCGGCGACAGCATCGATCCGCGGGTCCTGGCGCATTTCGGCGCCTGCCTCGATCACGACGCCTGGGACGTGCGGCGCTTGTCCGCCGACATGCTCGGCCGCGTGGGCGGCGACTCGGCGAACGCGCTACTGCGCGCGCGCTATGCGACCGAAGACAATCCGTTGGTTCAAGAGGCTATTAGTCGCGCGCTGGAAAGCGGCTATGGAGTGCGGCACACTCCACTGCCGCACAGGGCGGGGAGTCTCAGACCACGATGAGTTTTCGCAGCTCCGGAGAGCCTCGACCTCGGCTCACGTCCGAAGAGTTCTTGCTGCTTCGGGATGTGATCTACGACCACGCTGGGCTCAGCTTCGACGGCGATGCGATGTTCTTGTTCGATCGTCGCTTGGCCGAGCGAGTCGAGGCGCTGAGTCTGCGCAGCTTCGGCGATTACTACAAATACCTGCGTTTCAACGTGCGGGGCCCGTCCGAGTTGGATGAAGCCATCGAACGACTGACCACGAAGGAGACTTACTTCTTCCGTCAGGAGTATCAGTTGCGCTCGTTCGCCAACGAGCTTTTGCCGAGGCTGCACGCGCGCAACACAGACTCGAAGCGCGTGTGTATCTGGAGCGCAGGTTGCTCCACCGGAGAGGAAGTCTACACGCTCGCCATGCTCGTGCGCGAATCCGCCCTGTTCGAGGACTGGGAGGTGCGCATCATCGGCAGTGATATCTGCAAGAGCAACGTCGCTTTTGCTCGAAAGGGCGTTTACCAACGCACCTCGTTTCGAGTCACCTCCGAGGCGATCATGACGCGCTACTTCCGTGACGAGCCGGACGGCATGCACATCGTCGACAACGTCAAGCGATTGTGTCATTTCGGCCAGCTGAACCTGCTGGACGCCGGGCGCGCCAGCATGGTCGGCCGCGTGGACGCCGTATTCTGTCGAAATGTGTTGATCTACTTCGACTTGCGCTCGAGGCGGCGAGTCATCGACACTCTGCTCGAACGGCTTCTACCCGGCGGATATCTGCTGCTGGGTCATTCGGAATCACTCTTGAACCTGTCCACGGCCTTCGAGCTGGTACACTTACGAGAAGACCTCGTGTACAGAAAGCCATTGATTACCGAGCGCTGGGATAACGGAGGACGAAAATGAGCAGTAGCACCCATCCTCCGCTGCGCGTGTTGATCGTCGACGACTCGGTGTTCAATCGCCGCAGCATTACCGAAATTCTGTCGACTAGCCCCGACGTCGAAGTCGTCGGTAAGGCCGCCGACGGCGAAGAGGCGCTGCGCCTGGTCAGCATGCTGCGGCCCGATGTGATCACGCTGGATCTCGAAATGCCGCGCATGGACGGCTTCACGCTGCTGCGCATCTTGATGACCAAGATGCCCACGCCGGTGATCGTGGTCTCGAGCTACAGCCAGAAAGAGAACGTATTCAAGGCGCTCGAACTCGGCGCGCTCGACTTCGTGGCCAAGCCGGATCGTTACGCCGATCCAGACCTAGCCGCGATTCGCGACGAGCTACTACGCAAGGTGACCTTGGCGCGCTCCGTGCGTCTCGCTCCGGTCGCGGCCCGTCGCTTGCCGGATCTGCCCCCGCAACCGGCCGCTCCCGAGACACGCCCGAATCAGATCATGATCGCCCCGCGACAAGTCGTGGCGATCGGTTCATCCACGGGCGGCCCCAGCGCGCTGATGGAGATCTTCTCGCGCCTGCCGGACAACGCGAAGTTTGCCGTCGTCATCGCCCAACACATGCCCGACAAATTCACGCGCACCTTCGCGGAGCGCTTGGATCGCCGGAGCGCGCTGCGCGTCGCCGAAGCGCAAGACATGGATCCGTTGGGCGAAGGCATGGGCTACGTCTGCCCCGGCCGCCAATGCATGGAGCTGGAAATGCCGCCCAAAGGCCCGCTGCGCATGCGCGTACGCCCGCCGGACGAACGCGACCGCTACGTGCCCAGCGCCGATCGCCTGCTGACGAGCGTGGCCTACGCGGTCGGTAAGCGCGCCATCGGCGTCATCCTCACCGGCATGGGTGATGACGGCGTGCAAGGCGCGCGCGCCATCCTCGACGCCGGTGGCATCGTCATCGCCGAAAGCGAACTCACCGCTGTCGTCTACGGAATGCCCGGCAGCGCCGTTCGCGCCGGCGCAACGACCATGACCCTCCCGTTGCCCGAAATCGGCGACTGGATCGCGAAGCTCAACGTTTCCTGAGTCTTCGATCGCCACGGGCGGTCGCATGGCTTTTGAACCTGAAGTTTCGGCGCGAAGCGCCGTTTGTGGGGACTTGAGAGCCGGCGAGATTGGAGTTGTGCGGACGAACCCGGACTGCGCTATCTGCTTCGGAAGCGGCGTGGCCGTGGCGTTTTGGCGTCTGTACACCAAGGTCGCGGACGTTGCAGAGCTCGAAAGAGCAGCGACGCAGGCCCATGAAGCGTCGGGTAGGCCGATAGCGCTGGTGCAGATCGTGGCAACATCTGCGATTGCGCCGGACACTCACGTGCGCGCAGCGCTGGGGCGAATGCTGAAGAACTTACAGGGGCGCGTCTCGTGCTCTGCCATCGTGCACGAGGGCGAAGGCTTTCGTGCTTCGATGATTCGAAGCATCGTGACGGGCGTCGTTGCGCTTTCGAATCCGGGCTTTCCGCACCGAGTTTTCTCGACACTCGCGGAGACGGTGAATTGGATGACCCAGGTGGATCGATTTGCGGCAGCGAACGTGAACCTCGCCGTTTCCAAGGTTCGAGCCGCGATCTCGACTGAACTAGAAACGCCGCCCCCCACGCGCTGAGGGTGACATGTTCTCGAGAGCTCGACACGGTTGTCCTCAAGGACACTCGTGGGCATCACTCAGAGTGCCTATTCAGAACAACTCCGCCCGATTCGAGCAGGCGAAGAGCGTCGCATTGGAGACTTCGGAGCCTGAGGCGGTCTCGTCGCTCGAGATTATGGGTTCGAATTCGAACCATCGCCGCGCGCGGCAAAGCTCTTTCGAATTCGAACCGCCTTTTCGTTCCCGCAAGTATCGCCGCGCGCGGCAAAGCTCTTTCGAATTCGAACCGTCGCTGCGCGCGGTAAAGCTCGTTCGAATTCGAACGGTCCGCTGCGTGGGGCAAAGCTCTTTCGAATTCGTTCGAGTTCGAACCAATGCCGATCGATTAAGCGCGCAACCGATCGAAATGATCGGGCTTTCCTCGAAGCGTACTGTGTCGCCTCGGATCGCTGGATGGTGAACTTCACCGAGGATTCTGTATTGCCTCTGATTGCGAGCGAGCCCGAAACGGGCGTCTCGCCGACGTAAGCGAGCGAAATGATCGAGGAATTCGGACGCATCGCTTTGTGTGAACGGCATTGGTTCGAGTTCGAACTAGATTTGCGAAACGAGAATGGTCTCGCGGTCCGCGCAAATCAGTCGCACCCAAAAGCGTGGGGAGGGGGAAAGCGACTGCTTCTTCTTCAATCCACGCGCTTCGACATCGGCGTTTCAACGAGACTTGCGCGCGAGAATCCGCAGACCCCGAGTGCGGTCGAGAGTTCGTAGCGTGCCCAGTGTTTCTCGGAGGAGTACGCGCTCCGGTTGCCACGCCCTGGGTTTGGGCACCCGGGTGCGGTCGGTCACGGTAATTCGGGGTGCGCCCGCACGGGGGCGAATTTCTTGGGCGGTCGCGATCCGGCAGCGCACCTCGCAGAGTGGCCATGTTCCTCGCGCGGTTCGAGCCAACAATAATCCTAGAGGGTGACTGATTGGTGCGGCCGCGAGCCGAACTGCCGCGCGGCCCAGTCACTGGCGGCCACGCTGCGGCGTGCGCCGAGCTGCGGCATGCGGTCTTTTACACGGAGGGCAGGCGTGGCTGCAGTGGGTAGAGTTCGTCGTGGTGTGGAGGCCACTTGTCCGTGTGCGCCAGCAAGCGCGCCCGTTTCCGCGTGGCCTCCAAGCAAGGCGACGCGATTTCTTCAGCCTTGGCGGAGGACGTCCGTGCGTGCGTGCGTGCGTGCGTGACGCTCGTCGACGCGCGATGGGCTGTATGACGCTGCGATCATCGTTGAGGGTGAGCGTGAGGCAGGTTTGTGTCGCGCGCGGTGCGCTGCTTTTAAGCGAGGTGTGCGCAGTGTGCGCGGCTTGCAAGCGTTGGGGCGAGTGGTATCGATAGCGCCTGTCGAGGCACCGCGGGCGCTTTTTGCGTTGGCGGGGTCACCCGTTCCGTCATGTTTGCACACTGAATCGGTTGCGACCCGAGCTAGGCAGCGCGGGCATGTACCCCGGCTGCGGCGGTGTGTGCTCGGGCGTATTTCGAAGCTTTGGTTGGGCGATGAATTGCTCTCAATTTTAGGGTTCGCTATGCCAAATTTCACGCTGATCCGTCGAGAAATTGCCATCGTGGTTGCGTTCGTGGGGCTCGGCGCAGTGGCGACTCTGTCGTGCTCGCAGTCGGCCGAGGGTGAGTCGCAGGTTGGCGGCTCTTCGAACACGTCCGGCGGTGCTGGGAACCGGTCGCACGGTGGTGCTGCGACGGGTGGTGTCGGTCATGCGGGTGGCGTCAGTGCGACGGGTGGCTTGCCGGACTTGGCGGTTTCCGATGGCGGCGCTCTGGAGGGCGACGCGGGTGCGAGCGCGGTGTGCAGCGCCGAGGTTCGCGAGGGGCAGCGCGTGCCCATCGATATGTATTTTTTGGTCGACTCTTCTGGGTCGATGGGTGATTCGGTTTCTGGTGGCGGATCCAAGTGGGACACGGTTTCGAGCGCGCTCACTGGGTTTCTCGAGGATCCGCGGAATGCCGATACGGGCGTCGGAATTGGCTATTTTCCGATCGTCCCATCGTCGTGTACGAAGGGGCAGCCGGGTTGCTTTTGCATCCCGCTCATCAATCTGTGCTTCGTGACGGAAGGCGGTTCGTGTGACGTCAGCGACTATGCCACGCCCGCGGTGAAGCTCGCGTTGCCGTCGCAACCGGCGGCCGTGGTCAGCGACATCAATGGGCACGAAATTGGCGGTGGCACGCCAACTCGGCCGGCGCTCGAAGGTGCGCTGCAATATTTGAGCGAGTGGGCCAACCAACATCCGGAGCGGAAGCCGCTGTTGGTGTTGGCAACGGACGGTGAGCCCGTCGGCTGCGAACCGAACACTCCTCAAGACGTCGCGGACGTTGCTGCGCGGGCTCTCGCGGGCCCGAACGCCATTCGGACGTTCGTGATTGGCGTGGGCAGTTCGCTGGTGAGTCTGAATTTGGTGGCGCAGGCGGGCGGTACCGACCACGCATTTTTGGTCGACACCGGCGGTGATGTGGCCAAAGAGTTCGGAGATGCGCTCGACCAGATCCGCGGCACCGCTTCGTCGTGTGACTTCAGCATTCCCGACGCAAGCGCGGGAACAGGCTCGATCGACCCCACGAAAGTGAACGTGAGCTATGTGCGCTCGGGCTCGAGCACCCCCGCACAGGTGCCTCAGACATTCATGGGCGATCCGAAGAACTGTGATGCCAGTGGCGGCTGGTACTATGACGACCCCAAGTCGCCCAAGGTGATCAAGCTGTGCGATGCGACGTGTCGCTCGCTGAACGCGGGATCGATCCAGGTGGAATTCGGCTGCGACACGGTCGAACAACCGCCGCCGCGTTGATGCGCCTGCCGAGGCTCGAAGCGATTTTTCTTCCGGCCGTTTTCCGGATAACGTGCGCGGGTCTCGCCCCTGGGCACGAAGAGTGCCGACCGCGGCTTGCCTTCGAGCAGGGCTCGAGCGATTGCCCGCGCGATCGCTCAAAGACGGCAGTGACGAGCAGAATTGCGTCATCGTGTGCGCTGACGGCTCTAACAAGATCTTCGAAAAGCAGCTCTGCGATGGCATCAAAGACTGCAAAGACGGCACCGACGAAGACAACTGTGTGCTGGAGCCGATTCATTGCCCCGACGGGTCAAATGCCTACGATCCGAGCAAGGCGTGCAACGGAGTCAAAGATTGCGCGGACGGCAGCGACGAGGAAAACTGCTCGAGATAGCCCGGCCGAACCAATGAACGAAGAGCCGCGTTCGGCAACGAGCCGAGCTCGGCTCTTCGTCTTCGACGCTGAGCGTCAATGCTTCAGCGCGGAAGTAAGCACCGTCAACGTGCGCTGGAATGCTACGACGATTCGTCCCTGTCCGGCCGCGAGTCCCTGCAGTGGTGCAGAGCCTCCGCTCGCGATGACGTTGCTCCACTTTGCGACTGGTTCTGCGCTCGTCCAGACGAGCTGGTGCTTGCTCAGGTCGACAGCCTGCAGATAGGCGTCCTTGGAATCCGCTTGTGTGACCACGAAAGCGTAGCCAGGCGTCACCAGCGTCGGGAGCTGCGGATGCTCGTCGAGGCGAACCGACCATTGCTCTGCGCCCGTCGTCAGGTCAAACGCTCTGAGGTCACCGCCCCGAGCTCGCGTGAAAGGGAGCAGTGCTTGATTGCCGACCACAGCCATCGGCCAATACCCGAAGTCCTTGCCGCCGATGGACTTCGTGAGCGCGCCTGAGGAGGCGTCCAGGCCGATGATCGCCGAACCGTTGTCCGCGACGAACAGTTCGCCGTTTTGAAAGACGGTGATCTCGCCACCACCGCCGGCGCAATCCTCCCGGTAGTGCCAAAGTACCTGACCGTCGAGCGCGTCGTCGGCGAACGTTTCGTGGCACCCGCCGGCGATGAAGAGGCGCGACCCCACCAAGGTCACGGGGCCGTCGGCATCGTCCTTGGCCCGAAAGCGCAGCGAGCCGTCGCGTTCGTCGAGCGCAAACAGGTTCTTGTAGTCGTTCGTTGCGCCGGTGAGGAAGACAGTCCCGTTCGCGGCCACAGGCATGGTGCCAAAAGCGTAGATGTCCTTGAGCGTCACGGCCCAAACGGTGTCGCCGGTCTCGGCATTCACCGCCAGAACACGGCCCTCGTCATTCGCGGCGATCACGAGCCCGGCGTCGTAGAGCAAGTTTGCGGGATCATGAAATTCGCTCGCGATCGGGGCTGATTCCCAGAGTGGCGCGCCAGAATCGCGATCGAAAGCAAACACCGCAGGGTCACCCTTTTGACCTGTGGTGGTAACGAAAATACGAGTGCCTACGATGAGGGGGTAGGAAACAGTCGCTCCAAACGTGGTCGACCAGAGCCGCTCGAACGGCGCGTCCAGCCTTTGGGCAAGCTGCGCTCCGCTGTGAGCGCGGTCGATGCGGTACACGACCGCATCGTTTGGACCGAGTTCGACCTCACCGCCGCTGCCCGCATCGCCACCGTCGCCGGCGGAACCGCCGCTGCCCGCGAAGCCGCTCCAATCGCCGCCACTTCCCGCTTGCCCCGTTAGCGCCCCAGCAGCTCCAGCTTCGGCGATGCTGCCTGCCTCCGCACCAGCTCCGCCTCTAGCTTCGCTATTCGCGAGACCACCAACTCCGCCTACTGAATCGGTCTGGCCGCCGCGACCACCGGTCGAGTTGTCCCCATTGCCTCCAACGCTTGGTCCTGCGCCGCCTGTCTGGGTGCTCCTGTCGTTCTCGTCGCTACCACCGCAGGCTGACACGATCAGCGTGACAAGCGCCGCTGCCGTCAGGGACCGCCGGTTTTTCCAGAACGCGCTATAGCTGATCATTGCCGTCTGCTTGCCTCCCCAGTGTCCCATCAACGAAAAACAGGCTGCCAATAGGCAAGGATATTGCCGCCACTCGCCGGACTCAAGAACACCGGGGCTGACGGTGCAGAGCCGTCCACGCGAATCAACCCCTGCACGTAGCCTTGTTGTGAGGCGATGATCGAGAGGAACTGGCCGTCCGGTGACCAGAGCAATTGATTCGTCGAACTCGAAAGATGAACGCGAATGTCGGCGGCCTCAGTCAGCGTATTCAGGTTGCGCATGGCGACCGCGTCGACGTCGTCTGCCGCGAGCCAGTCACCCCGCGGGCTCAGCGCAGAAAGAGAGAGGGCGGCTTTGAGCACCGGAACCGGCTCGATTTCCGGGGTCGAAAGGTCGTAGGTCACGAAGCTCGTGCTGTAAGCCACGAAGGTGTTGGGACGCTTCGTCAGCCACGAGTAGTTGGTGGTGGCCTGTGGCTTGATCGAGAAGGGCGCCCCGGGTGTATCGCCGGATACGTTCGCAGCCTGCCAAACTGTGTTGAGTCCATCGCTGATGGTGAACCCGAGCCAGCGGCCGTCTGGGCTCCAAAACGTGAAATTCGCGACTCTCGCAGAAGCCGGCAGGCCAGCCGTGATCGCTTGCGGAGCCGCGAGGTTATCCAACCTGGCGTAAAAGAGGTCCGGCTTGGGCCGTGAGAGCACGGCGATGAAGGCCAACGATTTGCCGTCAGGGCTGAAACGCACAGCGCTGACCTGGGGCATGCCCGCGGGGCTGGTCACGGCGGTCGTGACGAGCGAGGCACCGGTCACGTCCACCAGATAGAGCGTCGGACCATTGCTGACTGCGAGGGATTTCCCGTCCGAGGACCAGCTGCGGAACACGGTGATGTCGAGCGGTTGGCTCACGCTTGGTTGCCCAGCGTCGACAGCAACGACGTGAAAACCCGTGGCGTCGCGATAGAGTAGGTGATTGCCCATCGGTGCCCACGTTGCAGCTTGGATTGACGTCGTGACCGTCTGAAACGTCGGATTGTCTTGGCGCGGGTCGAAGACGACCAGGCTCGTGCCGGTCACGAGCGCGGCCGATGCGGAGTCACCAGACCAACTCAAACGGGTGACCGTCGATGCGGTAAAATCCGGCACGGTGGGCGTGGCCGCGATGAGCCGCGCGGGGCCAGGCGTGGCCTGAGTCATGTCCCGGCAATAGATGTCTTGGTAGTCGAAATACAGCAGGCTCCGTCCGTCAGGGGACCAGGGGCCAAGAGGCGAATCTGTTCCGTTCGTTTTCGACGTCAACTTGAACAGGGCAGAGCTGTCGGGAAAGCGGCTGACATCGTAGACGAAACTGCCTTGTTGCTGATTGAAGCTGAGCCAATGAGGCTCGGTATTGGCGTTGCTTCCATCATCTTCGCCGCCCGCACCGGCAGTATCACCGGCAGTCGCCGCACCCGCGTTACCACCGAGGCCGTCGCCTGCTGCGCCTGCGGCCGCCGACGGCGTGTCGTTGCCAGCGGCTCCGCCCTGTTCGTGTCCCTGACCAGCCGCGCCGTCGGAGCTGTCCGAACCGCCCATTCCCGCGTTCTCGCCAGCAGAGCCGTTTTGAGCTCCGCTTACCTCGACACCGCCGTTTGCAGTGGCTCCGCCTGCGCTCGCCGCACCACCCGCTCCTCCCTGACCTGAAGGATCTCCTCCGTTTTCCGCGCCGCTGCACGCGATAGCCACGGCGGAGAGCCCAAGCCAGATCCGAGACCACGTGCGCCGGGCGTCCACCCTCATATCAATCGAGCTAACGGATTTCCGATCGCGTTTCAAGAGCTCGAGTGAGGGCAGGCGTGGCAGCGAGTCAGTGAAACGCGCCCGGCTCGCGCAAGGCGAACGGCGCGACCTCCGCCAAGAAGCGCTCGCCATTTTCGAGCACCATTTCGTACGTGCCGTGCATCGAGCCGAAGGGTGTCTTCAAGGGGCAGCCCGAGGTGTATTCGAAGCTTTCACCTTGGCTGAGCGTGGGCTGATGACCGACGACACCGGGACCGCGGACGTGTTCGACGTCGCCCGTGGCGTTGGTGATCACCCAATGCCGATTCAACAGCTGCACCGTTTCCGGGCCCTCGTTCACGATCGTAATCGTGTACAGGAAGAACCATTGGCTTTGGCGCGGGTCGGAGTGATCGGCGGAGTAGCGCGCGTCGACGCGCACGCGGACGCCGCGGGTCAGGGCTTCAGAGGTAGACACGGGCGCAATATAGCGGCAGATGGCCGAAAGCTGGGCTCTGAAACGTCACACGCTTTCGGATTTGAGTGGGAAAGTTACGGCAAATTGCGCGAGCGGTGCAGCGAGCAGCGTCTTCCGCCAACCGTCCAAGGCGTCGCCCAGCTGGGCGGTGCCCTGGGTCACCAAGTGACTGCGTAGGCCTTTCATGATGCGCGACGGCAGCGCGATTTCGGGCGCGACCTCGAGCGAGACGCACACGTCCGCGCGCGCTGCGGCAAGCCAGCCGTCGACTCGAAGTTCTGCTTTGGTGGCATAGGCAGGCGGATCGATGGGTACGAAGCCCGTGGCGTCCGCGGCTTCCGCTGCGCGCGTGAGCGCGGTAACCAGGCTCTGCGAGAGTTCACGCGACCAAGAGCGAGGCACGCCCTTGATGCGCTGCAGATCATCGACCGAGCGTGGCAAGCGACCGGCCAAGGACAGCAAGGTCTTATTTTCCGGCGCCTGTTCACGCTCGCGTTCCGGCAGCGCATTGAACCACTGGATCAAGTAGCGGAGCGCGGCTTGCCCGCGATGATCGAGCTGCCACGCGTTGCGGAACGATTCGAGCGCGAGCAACGTGGGCGGTGCAGCTTCGGCCCAGACGCTTTCGGCCGAGGCGATCGGCACCAGATCCGTGCGCCCCAGCGCGGTCAAACGCTCGCTCAAGAATCGATACAGTTCCGGCAAGTGTTCGACGTCGGCGGCCGCATACGCGAGCTGAGAAGCGGGCAGGGGGCGTCGGACCCAATCATCGGCTTGGTGGGCTTTGGTGCCGCGCAGGCCGAGGGCGCGAAATTGCGCATAGGCGAGTGAGACGCTGTGCTCGACCGTGCTCAACGCCCAGGCGATTTGGGTGTCGAACACCCGGGGCCGCGTGCTGAGCTTGAGCCGGTCACCGAGCAGCATCACGTCTTGCTGCCCCGCGTGCAGCACCCACTGCGCCCCGCTCTGGAACGCTTCGGCGAGCGGCGTCAGATCGCGCACCGCGATGGCGTCGACCAAGAAAATCTGGCTCCCATCGGAGACCTGCAACAGGCACAGCTCGATGCCCGAGCGGTTCGATTCGAACTCCGTGTCCAGGAACAGCACCTCGGCGGAACGGAGCGTTTGGCTCAGTTCCGCGAGTTCACTTGCGGTAGCGATCAGTTTCACGTCCCCTCCTTACAGGATTTCGCGTACGGTTCAGGCCCGTTTGATCAGCGCGACGCATCGCGGCAATCGATCCGTTCGGCGGGGCTCCCGTTTTCGGTCAGCTCGTGGTTAGAATGCGCCCCCGCCGGTCGGCCGCTCGACCTGTGAGCCAAACCGAGCCGATAACCACAACCCTCCGCGAGCGAACGCACCCCTTGGCAGCTTGTTACTTCGACGTCGACGGAACGTTGGTGAAGACCAATCTGGTTCACCCAACGCTCTACTATTTGGTCAACCAAGGCACGCCGCTTCAAACGGCGAAGCGGCTCGGGCGCGCGCTGATCGGCGCCCCGCGCATGGCGCTCGCCGAGATGGTCGACCGCCGCACGTTCAACGAGCTGTTGTTCGCGAGCTACGCGGGCATGAGCGAGGATCGCATGGTGCTGCTCGCCGAAGACACCTTCGAGAACGTGATGCGCCCCTCACTCTTCCCGGCGGCGAAAGGCTTGATCGAGAAGAGCCGCGCCGCGGGTCACGACGTGGTGCTCGTCTCGGGTGCGCTAGAGGTGGTGCTCGAGCAAGCCGCGCGCTATCTCGGTGCCCAAGAGGTGATCGGCAACCGCCTTGAAATGAAGGATGGCATCGCCACCGGCAAGCTGCTCAAGCCCGTCGTCGCGGGCCCCGAGAAAGCGCGCTTGATCCGCGAGCACGCCAAGAGCAAAGGCTACGATTTGGCTGAATGCTTTGCGTTCAGCGACAGCTACTCGGATGTTCCCATGCTCAGCGTCGTGGGCCATCCCGCCGCAGTGAATCCCGATAAACGTTTGGCACTTTTGGCCAAGGCCTACAGCTGGCCGAGCTTCGATCTGAATCATCCACAATGAATCATCCCTGCCTCGTCACATTGGAGCGTGAGAGCGCTCCGCGCGTTCTGTTTGCCGGCGATCGTCTGGTGGAAGTCGATCTGCCGCCGGGCACCCGTTGCATCTACCCGAAGCCGCCTGCCGAAGGTCTCAAGGATCCGGACGCTGCGATCCGCTACGCGATCAATCATCCACTCGGTTGCGAGCCGCTGTACGCGAAGCTGCGCCCGGGCATGAAGGTGACGATCGCGATCGACGACATCTCGGTGCCGCTGCCGCCGATGAAGCGCCCGGACGTGCGTGAACGGGTGCTCACGATCGTGCTCGCGCTGCTCGCCGACCACGGGGTCGACGACGTGGAGCTGATCGTGGCGACCGGCATTCATCGGCGCATGAAGCCGAACGAAATCCGGCACATGGTTGGCGACAAGATCTTCGACGCCTACTACCCGGACCGGCTCTACAACCACGACGCCGAGGACAAGCACAACCTGGTCGAAATCGGCAAAACCCGCCACGGGGACGTGCTGGAGCTGAATCGCCGGGCCGCCGAGAGCGACCTGCTGATTTACGTGAACCTGAACTTCGTGGCCATGAATGGTGGCCACAAGTCGGTCGCGGTGGGCCTGTGCAGCTACAAGAGCCTGACCCCGCACCACAACCCGCGCACGATCGCCGAGAGCGACAGCTACATGGACCCGAAGCGCTCCAAGCTGGCGAGCGACATCGAGCTCATGGGGCGGCTCGCGCACAAGCATCTGAATATCTTCACCATCGAGACCACGGTCAACAATCGCATGTTCGACCGCTCGCTCGAGTTCTTGACCAAGAACGAAGATGATCTGACCGGCAGCGAGCGCATGAAGCTGAAGGCTTTGGTCATGGCCACGAGCAAGCTGCCGCAGGGCGCACGCCAAGCCATCTTCGACAAGTTCCCCGCGCCGTACGAGGTGACCGGTGTGGTCGCTGGCGCGACGGACGCGGTGCACGAGCAAACGATCGCGCGCAATTTCGATCAGTATTGCGTGCCGATCGAGGGCCAGGCGGACGTGCTGGTGACGGGTATTCCGTTCATCAGCCCGTACAACGTGCATGCCTTCTTGAACCCGCTTTTGGTGCAGGTTTTGGCGCAGGGCTACCTGTTCAACATGTACCGCAACGCGCCGCTGGTGAAGAAGGGCGGCACGCTGATCATCACCCACCCGTGCACGGACAAATTCGACTACGAGCAGCACGCGCCGTACATCGACTTCGTGCATCGGCTGCTGCCCGAGACGCGCGATTCGGAAACCCTGCGCACGCGCTACGAGCAGAAGTTCGCGCAGGATCCGGCGTTCATTCAAATGTTCCGCACGGGCTACGCCTACCACCCCGCGCACCCATTCTTCATGTGGTACTGGGGCGAGAACGGCCGCCAGCACCTGGGCCGCGTGATCGTGGTCGGCGCAGACAACGAGTACATTCCCAAACTCTTGGGTTGGGAGACCGCGCCCAGCATGGAAGATGCGCTGTATCGCGCCAAGGGTGGCGAGCTGCGTTCGCTCGACATCACGTTGCTCAAGGTTCCGCCAATCGTGATGGGTGACATGCGCTTGCCCGCGAGCAACCACGGAGGGGCCTAGTGACCAGCGGCTCAATCCGTCCTTCCAATGGCTCGACGCCGAAGCTCGACCTGGCCCGCTTGTTCCGCGGTCGCCGCTTGGTGGTCGTGGGCGGCACCGGCTTCTTGGGCAAGGTTTGGTGGGCATTTTTGCTCTCTCGCTTCCCGGACGTGGAGCGCATTTATTTGGTGATGCGCCCCAAGGGCGGTGCGAGCGTGGAAGAGCGCTACCTGAAGGACATCGAGCCCAGCGCGGTGCTCGACCCCCTGCGCACGACTCACGGCACGGGCTTCACCGCCTTCATTCGCGGTAAAGTCTCGGTCGTCGCTGGTGACGTCGTGCAACCGTTCTGCGGCATGTCCGCCGAGATGCGCGAAGAGCTCCGCGGCAACATCGACGCAGTCGTGAACGTGGCCGGCGTGGTCGACTTCGATCCACCGCTCGATGAGGCGTTGGAAGTGAACGCGTTCGGCGTTCAGAACCTGGTCGCGTTGGCGCGAGATCTCGGCGGAGTGCCGCTGCTGCACACCAGCACTTGCTACGTCGCAGGCAGCCAAACTGGCCATGTGCCGGAGATCGACCCGCGCGAGTTTCCGTTCCCGCGCGCGCACGAGCTCGATCGTTCGCATTGGGATCCCGATCGCGAGATCGCCGAGTGCTTGGACGTGATCGAGCAGGCGCGGCATCGCGCCAGCGACGCCTTCCGTCAGAGCCACTTCTTGGACGAGGCGAAGAAGAACTTGCTCGAGCGCAACGAGCCAGGCCGCGGCTCCGTGCTGGAGGCGGAAGTGCGCCGCGTCAAGCGCAAGTTCGTGGAAGCACGTCTCGCCGAAATGGGCATGGAACGCGCCCAATTTTGGGGTTTCCCCAATACGTACACGTACACCAAGGCGATCGGCGAGCAGATCGCCGCGCGCTCCGGGTTGCCGTTCACGATCGTGCGTCCGGCCGTAGTCGAGTCGACCACGAGTTTCCCGTTCCCGGGGTGGAACGAGGGCGTCAATACCAGCGCGCCGCTGATCTTCATCGTGCGCCAGGGAGGGCTACAGATCCCCGGCTCGGACAACTACCTGGACGTGATCCCGTGCGACATGGTTGCGGCCGGTCTCACGCTCGCCTTGGGTGAGTTGCTCGAGGGCACGGCCAAGCCCGTATACCAACTGGGCTCGAGCGACTCGAACCCGTGCACGATGCGCCGCTTCTTCGAGCTGAGCGGCTTGTACAAGCGTCGCTACTTCCAGAAGACCGGCAAGGGCGGGCCAGTGCTGTCGTTCTTGCAGTCGCACTTCGAGGGCGCGCTGCTCTCGAAGAGTCAGTTCGAGCAGTACGGGCCGAACGTGATCGCCAAGCACGGCAAAACGCTGTCGCAGTTGATGCGCAAGGCCGCGGTTGGTCCGGCTGCGCCACTGTTGAAGCCCGCCGCCAAGGCGGTGTTCGAGTTCTCCGAGCAGCAACGCAAAGTGGGCAACGTGCTCACGGTGTTTTTGCCGTTTACCAGCCAATTTCACTACATTTTCGGCTGTGACAACACGCGCGCGGCACACGCACGCTTGTCCGAGGCCGAGCGCGTGCTGGTGGATTGGTCACCTGAGAGCATCGATTGGCGTGCTTGGTTCTTGGATGTGCACGTGCCGGGGCTCGAGCGCTTCGTGTTCCCGCAAATCGAGGAGCGCTTGCGCCGGCCCAAGAAGGCCCCCGAGCGTCATGAGACCCTGCCCGCGCTGCTCGATGAAATGGCGGAGCGCTTCGAACTCGGCGTGGCCTTGCAACGCACCGAGAAGGACGGGCTCAGTCGGCTCTCGTTCAGCGAGTGGCGCGCGCGATCGGCTGCGTGCGCAGCGCGCTTGATCGAAGCCGGTGTGCGACCGGGCGATCGCGTGATGTTGTCGGCGCAGAATCACCCTGCGTGGCCGATCACCTTCTTCGGCATTTTGAAGGCGGGCGCGACCGTCGTGCCGCTCGACCCGAATATCGATCTGGCGGCCGCCGAGAACTTGCGAGAAGCCTCAGGGGCGCGCGTGTTCATCGCGGACACGCACGTCAAAGAACGCCTGGGCGCACTCTCGAGTCGCCTGGCGTTCTGCGACTTGTACGCCATGGCCGAGAACGGCTCGATCGGGCTCGGGGTGACCTCGGAGCCCGACGATGTGGCGGTGCTCATCTACACCAGCGGCACTACTGGAAAGCCCAAGGGCGTCCAGCTCACGCACAAGAATCTGACCTCGCTGATCGCATCGCTCGCCCCGCTGTTCCCGCTCGGCCGCGGCGATCGCGTGCTGAGCGTGTTGCCGCTGCATCACACCTTCGAGCTGACGTGCGGCATGTTGTTGCCGCTGTCGCGCGGCTCGCGCATCGTCTACCTCGACGAGCTGAACGCGGATCGCTTGGTCAACGGCTTGCAGGTGGGCAAGATCACCGCGCTCATCGGCGTGCCCGCGCTCTGGGAAATGCTCGAACGGCGGATCGTGGCGCGCATTGCCGAACACGGCGCGTTCGCGTCACACGTGTTCGAGTTCGCGATCGAGCTCAATCGCTCGCTCGGCAAGAACCTGGGCATGGACACCGGCAAATTGCTGTTCGGTCCGGTGCACCAGGGCCTCGGTGGTCACCTCAAGTTCCTGGTCAGCGGTGGCGCTGCGCTGCCGCAGAGCACGCACCATCTGTTCGCCGGGCTCGGCTTGCACTTGGCCGAGGGTTACGGCTTGACCGAGGCCGCACCGGTGCTGAGCGTTGCCCCGGGTGGGCCGCGCGCGAAGGCGGGCCACGTGGGCAAAGCAATTCCCGGCGTGGAGCTCAAGATCGATTCGCCCAACGCGGAAGGCGTGGGTGAAGTCTGGGCACGCGGTCCGAACGTGATGCTCGGTTACGCGGACGACGCGGAAACCACGAGCAGCGTGCTCAGTGACGGCTGGTTGCGAACTGGCGATCTCGGCAAGCTGGATCGCAAAGGGCAGCTCACCCTGGTCGGGCGCGCGAAAGACGTGGTCGTCGCCTCCAGCGGCGAGAACGTCTACCCGGACGACGTCGAAGCGCGCATCGGTAAGCTCGAACACGTGCACGAATTGACGGTGCTCGGCATTCCCGATGGCCGCGGTGGGGAGCGCCTTGCTTGCGTGCTCGTGCCGGAAACCGCGGACGAGGTGCCGCGCGCCAAGCGTCACGAACGTGCGCGCGCCGTGCTCGACTCCGCGCTCGCGCATTTACCGCAAGCGCAACGCCCCGCTCTGGTGTTGGTGTTCGACGCGCGCCTACCGCGCACGGCGAGCCTCAAAGTGAAGCGCGGTGAAGTGCGTCGCTTGATCGAACGCGTCGTGTCTGCGGCCGAGGTTCCGGCGAGCTCTCGCGGCGGCGCGCGTGACGGCGCGGCAACGCTGGTGCGCAATGCCGTCGCGACCATCGCGCGTCGCGATCCGGCCTCGATTCGCTCGGAAATGACGCTGCGCGGTGACTTCGGCTTCGATTCGTTGATGTTGCTCGAGCTGCTCGTGGCGCTCGAGGCGCAAGTTGGACGTTCACTCGACGCCGAGCGGCTGGCCGCGGTCACCACCGTGGCCGAGGTCGAAACCGTGGTGCGCGAAGCGAGCGAGGCGCGCAAGCTCGCCACGACCAACGCCATCGAAGAAGCGGAAGAAAAGCCGCTCGAAATCCCACCGCAACTGCGTGAAGCCGCGATGCACTGGATGGGCCGCGCGCAGATGGGCTTCTACGACAAGGTGCTGCGCACCAAGGTCACCGGCCGCGCCTTCATCCCGCACAATCGCAGCACGATCGTGGCAGCCAACCATGCCAGCCACCTGGACATGGGCCTCGTGAAGTATGCGCTCGGCGGCTATGGCCAAGATCTGGTGTCGCTCGCGGCCCAGGACTACTTCTTCGAGGGCAACCGCTTCCGCAAAGCGTACTTCGAGAACTTCACCAATTTGGTGCCGATGACGCGCAACGGTTCGCTGCGCCAGGCCTTGCGCCAAGCCGGCGATCTGCTGGAACGCGGGAAAACCGTGCTGATTTTCCCGGAAGGGACGCGCAGCGCGGACGGCCAAATCCACGAGTTCAAAGCTTCACTCGGGCACCTCTCGTTGCATCACGACAAGGACATCTTGCCTGTGTGGCTGGGCGGTACGCACGCCGCGCTGCCCAAGGGCAGCAGTGTGCCGCGACAGCGTGAGGTGGAGGCGCGCATCGGCTTGCCGCTCTTGGCCTCCGATCTCAAGCGGCTCACGCATGGCTTGCCGATGAGCGAAGCGTCGCGCGTCGTCGCCAAGCTGGCCGAGCGCGCCGTCACTGAATTGTCCAAGGGCCGCGTGTTGGACTTGAAGACGCTGCAACCGAAGGACGTGGTGGCCGCGCCGCCGCTGATCGAGGACCGCACCCTGGCGCCGGTGTTCCACGAGCTGAAGACGCGCTTTCTCGCCGGAAGCGTCGAGAAGCCGGTCAGCTTCTACTTCTCGCTCGGCGACACCGAGCGTTGGAGCGTTCGTATCACCCAAGACAGTTGCGAGGTGACCGCCGGGAAAGTCGAGAGCCCGGCGGACTGCGTGCTCAAGACCAGCCCGCAAATGTTCACCCGTATCGTTCGCGAGAAGTACACGCCCTCGCCCGCGGAGTTCGTCGCCGGTGCGGTGAAGTCGAACAACATTCAGCTCTTGTTCACGTTCCAGAAGGCGTTCCAACTGCAAGGAACCGGAAATTGAAGCGACTTTGGGTTGGTGGTGCCACCGGGTTCCTTGGTGCGCACTTGGTTCGCGTCTTGAAAGAGCAGGGCCATGAGCTCGTGCTCGCGTCGCGATCGGGCGGCGAGGTCGAGGGGCTCCCGGTACAGGCCGTGGACGTGCTCGATGCGGCCGCTGTCGCTGAAAGCGCACGTGGCTGCGCGGGCGCGTTCTTGGCGACCGGCAAAGTGTCGCGCGATCGCGGTGCGGGTGAAGAGCTGCACCGCGCGCACGTGCTCGGCACGCGCGCGGCGCTCGCCGGCTTGCGTAGCGCAGGTGTGCCGCGCGTGGTCGTTGCGAGCACCAGCGGTACGGTCGCTGTTAGCGGCAATTCTGCCGAAATCGCCGATGAGAGCACGCAGGTACCGCTTTCGCTCGTCGCAATGTGGCCCTATTACCGGACCAAGCTGTACGCCGAGCGAGAAGCACTCGAGGTAAACAGCTCGGAGTTCGAGGTCGTGCTCGTGAACCCGAGCCTACTGCTCGGCCCAGGCGACTTGCGCGAGTCGTCGACGGGCGATGTTCGTCGCTTCTTGGAGCGCTCGATTCCGGCCATCCCCGGCGGAGGTATCGCCTTCGTTGACGTGCGCGATGCGGCACGAGGCATGTGGCTGGCGTTCGAACGCGGGCGCGCCGGTGAGCGTTACATTCTCAACGCCAAGAACATGACCGTCGCGGCCTTCTTCCAGCGCTTGGAGCGCATTGCCGGAGTCAAAGCACCCGCGCTGCACATGCCGCGCTCGCGGCCTTTGGCGATCGGCGTCAATCGCCTATTTTCCAAGGCAATTCGCGCCATTGGCGGGCAACCGCCGGTGGACGAAGTGAGCGTGGAGATGGCGCAATACTATTGGTATTGCACCTCCAGCAAAGCCGAGCGCGAGCTGGGCTTCACTGCGCGTGATCCAGGCGAAACCCTGCGTGAAACCGTGGCGGATCTGATTGAGCGCAAGGTCGTGTTCCCGAAACGCACCAGCTCGGTATCTGAATTCGCCTAAACCGCCATTAAAAACACTCAACGCGCGCAGTTATTCCCCGCGCTGTCCGGGCTTTACAGTGCGGCGTTCGGTGCTTACGTAATTGCGCAGGCCGGCGAGTGCCGTGTCCTGATCCTTGGAGGATAGGTTCGTGTTGAAGCGCATTGGGCTCTTGGTTCTGACCAACATCGCCGTCATGGCGATGTTCACGGTCGTGATCCACGTGTTGAACGCACTCGGTGTGTTCGGTCACGGCGATTTCATGCAGCACTACGGCCCCCTGGTAGTGATGTCCGGCGTCGTCGGTTTCGGCGGCTCGTTCATCTCGCTGCTCGCATCGAAGTGGATCGCCAAGTGGACCACCGGCGCCCGCGTCATCACCCAGCCGCGCACCTCGGATGAAGCGTGGCTGCTCCAAACCGTACAACAGCTGGCCGAGCGCGCCGGCATCGCGACGCCCGAAGTCGCGATTTATGATTCCCCAGAGTTGAATGCGTTCGCCACTGGCGCGACGCGCAACAGCTCCTTGGTCGCTGTCAGCTCCGGCTTGCTCACGCGTATGAATCGCTCGGAGGTTGAAGCCGTCGTCGGGCACGAGCTCAGTCACGTAGCCAACGGTGACATGGTGACGCTGACCTTGCTGCAAGGCGTGCTGAACACCTTCGTGTTCTTCTTCTCGCACGTGATCGGCCGCATCATCGACAGCGCACTGCGCGGCGAGCGAGACGAGCGCCGTGGCTACGGCATCGGTCAGTACATCGCCACCATGGTCGCGCAAATCGTGCTCGGCGCGTTGGCGGGGTTGATCGTCGCCGCCTTCAGCCGCTGGCGTGAGTATCGCGCGGATCGCGGCGGCGCGAACCTCGCGGGGCGCGCCAAGATGATCGCGGCCCTGCGCCGGCTGGGCGCCGAACAGCAGACGCCCTTGCCGGATTCGCTGGCCGCCTTTGGGATCAGCGGCGGCGGCCTAGTCGGTCTATTCCGCTCGCACCCGCCGATCGAGCAGCGCATTGCTGCGCTGCAGGCCGAAGGGCAGCAGGGCGCGCGGGTCAACGCTTCCGTTTGAGCACGTCACCGCGGGGCGCGCCGCTCGGCGCGCCTTTCGCCGTTCCGCCTTGTGCGGCCATGCCGAACTTGTCGCGCATCAGATCGCCGAGGCTGCCGAAGCCGACCTTCTCCGGCGGTTTTTTCTTCTGATTCGCTTCCGGCTTGGCCGAGGCTTCTTCAGTAGCCTCTGCCGCCGCGCTGTCGGTGACGCCGGCCGCGAAATCACGGAAGTTCTGCTCTTCTTCGACGCGAGCCACGCGCGTGGCGCTGAAGCGCAGCTTGCCCTGAGCGTTCGCGTCCAAGAGCACAACGGTCAAATCCTTGCCGACCGTGAACAGCTTGCGGTGATCCGAGCCGGGGGGCAGCGGCAACTCGCGCAGTGGAATCAAACCGTCGCCACGCGCGGTCGACACGAACACGCCGAACTTTTCGACGCGCGTGATCTTGGCCGACAAGACTTCATTGCCGGTCGGAGCATCAGCACCCACGGGTGCGGCTTGACCGAGCGCCTTGCACAGCGAGCCCTCGAAGCGAGGTTCGACGACGCTGACGCGCAAGCGGTCGCCCACGGCGACGCGCATCTTGCCCTTTTCGTCCAATAACTCTGCGCGCGGGATCTTGCCGTCGCTCGGCATGCCTACGTCGATGAATACGAATTCACCCGCGACCTGCATCACGGTGGCGTCGATGACCTCACCCTTGTTGAGACGGCGACGAGCGCGATCGCTCCCGCCTTCGGTGGTCATCAGAGACGCAAAACTGTCGGTCGCCATGGGCGGCAGTCTGCCATCGCCGCGGGATTGTACAACCCTTGCGCAACACGCCGATGACGAGAGCCGAAAAGGGCCGATTTCGGCTGCCGTTTCGGAGAGATTCGACTGGAATTTTCGCCTCGAAGAGGGAGGGAGCGCTCGAGCTCCAGCAGCGCACCTCGCAGGCGCAAGTGGTTCCCGTCCCTGTGCCGAACTGCGGAGCTCGCCGGACTACGACGCCGAAGGCTCTGACGACCTGCGCGCGGACGCGTGACCATCAATAAAACAGCCTCGGCTGGAGCTTTCGCGAGCACCTGTTCGCGCCTTCGGAGCAGCGCTACCTTTCACGCGGTGCGGATTCGGGACTGGCGGGTGATTCCGGCGACTGGGCTCGTGTTGGCGCTTTGCTTGGCGTGCGAAGCGTCGCGGCCGCGCGGGGTTGCCGGCAACGGCGCGCCTTCGGCCAGCGGCACAGCTCCGACAGCGACTCCGGGCGTGGAGAAGCTCGCGGCGCAGGCTCGCGCGAGTGATGATGCGGTGGGCAAGCCCGAACGCTGGAACGGTCCATTTCGGCTCACCACACCCGCGGGTCATTCGCCGCGCCCGCCGCGCGACGCGGTCACCGCGATTGCGGTCGGTGCCGGCTGGGGCTGCGCAGAGCTCAACGCGAACGGCCAGCAACAGCACGTGTGTTGGGTCGCGTCCTCCGTCGCGGAGCAAGACCGCGGCAAGCGCGCGATTGTCGCTGAGCCGGTTCCCTGGCTCGCCGTGTGGCCAGCGATCACGGCCGAGCGTTTGTGCGCGCGCGTCGGCACTGAAGTGGAGTGCTGGCCGGCCCTCGATTTCATTCGGCAGCGAGCGACTGCAATTCCCGAGGCACGGGTCTGGGCGCGCGCAGACCGAGCGACTCGACGTTCGGCGGGGATTGCGGCCGCGCCGAACTTCGAGTGCGAATTCGGCCACGGCGCGCTCGAATGTCACGGCAGCGATCCGTTTGCCGTGCTCGCGCGCAGCCCCGTGCAAATCGACGATCCCGCCAACGATTGGCAATATCCACTCGCGCTCGGGCTTCACCACGGCTGCGTCCGAGACGATCTCGATATCAAGTGTTGGGGCCGTGGCGATCACGGCGAGCTCGGCTTCGTGCCGTCCGGGCGATGCCAAGAGGGAGCGAACGAGATCGCGTGCAGTCGCTCACTGGGGCTTGCGCGTGTGCAAGGCGAAGCCCTTGGCGGCCCGCCGCTGCTCGTGGCGGCTGACACCTTCACTTGCGCCGTCACGGGCCATTTCGTCGAGTGCTGGGGTAAGAGCCGCGATGACTTCTTTGCGGCGCCGGGTCCAGCGCGCATTCCGGGGCTTCGATTGAGCATCAACTCGCTGTCGGCGGGGCCGCGCGGCGTGTGCGGTGACGACTACGACAACGACGGTTCGCGCTGTGTGGGTGCGATACCAGCGCCGCCGCGCGGCGTGATGAGCGTCGCTGTGAGTCGGGGAGACGACGCGAGCGCCTGCGGTGCGGACGTCGAGGGCATCGTTTGTTGGGGAGATGCGTATTCGCCGCGCGGGCGTCCAGGCACGCCAGTTCGAGTTCGTGTCGAGCGTACGGATCCTGCCGAGGCACCGGTCCTCGACAGTCCGGGGCGCTTCGGGGCAAGCTGCGCGATCAACCGTCCTTGCGCGCGCGATTGGGCGAAGCCTCCACGCTGCGAGGGCACGCCCGAAGCCGTACCCTGGGCAACGCTTGCGCGACACGCTGCCGCAAAGCGCGGCGAGGTGCTGAGCGTATCGGGCGATCTCCTGGTGGGCTCGGGTGGCGGAACGATGATGGGCTGTGAGAGCTGGGGTTCGGGTACGAAAGGTGGAGATCCGCGGAACGCGCCCGTGGCTTGTTGCAATCAGTTCTATGCGCTGATCGGGCTCGTGTCCGAGAGCTTCGCGCTGCGACTCGAGGGTCAGCAATGCGCAGGCGACGAGTCGCGCCTGTGCTGTAGCGCGCCTGCGACGGGACAGGCGGTCGTCGCTACGGGGGGGCTCGACTGGGACGGCGAGCGCGGCGACGGCGGTTGGATCCTGCGCGAGCCGAAGCTCTGCTCGCTGGAGTAGTGGTGATGACGGAAGCAGTCTTTGTTTTCGTGACCATCCGCGAGTACGCTCTCCGCCAATTCTGCGGCAAGGATCGTGGCTGATGAGTTCGAACCAGTTTGTTTCCGAAATCTTCGAGGCTGAGTATTGGCAACCCGTGGCTGGGTTTGCCTTCGAGGACATCACGTACCATCGCGCACGCGAGGTCGGAGCGGTTCGGATCGCCTTCAATCGGCCAGAAGTGCGCAATGCGTTTCGACCGAAGACGGTGGACGAGCTGTATACCGCGCTCGAGCATTCGCGCGTCTCGAGCGACGTCGGTGCGGTGATCATCACCGGCAATGGCCCCTCGCCGAAAGACGGCGGCTGGGCGTTTTGCTCGGGCGGCGATCAGCGAATTCGCGGCAAGGACGGGTACAAGTACGAGGGGCAAGGAGGCGAGGGGGCGGACGTCGCGCGGCTCGGACGGCTGCACATTCTCGAAGTGCAGCGGCTGATTCGCTTCACGCCCAAGGTGGTGATCGCGGCCGTCCCGGGTTGGGCCGTTGGCGGCGGGCACAGCCTGCACGTGGTTTGCGATCTGACCATCGCCAGCCGTGAGCACGCCATCTTCAAACAGACCGATCCGGACGTGGCAAGCTTCGACAGCGGTTATGGGTCTGCGCTGTTGGCGCGTCAGGTTGGGCAAAAGCGAGCGCGCGAGATCTTCTTCTTGGGCAACAACTACAGCGCAGAAGAGGCGTTCGCGATGGGCATGGTGAATGCCGTCGTGCCGCACGGTGAGCTCGAGGCCACGGCGCTCGAGTGGTGTCGCAAGATCATGCAAAAGAGCCCGACGGCGATCCGCATGCTCAAATACGGCTTCAATCTGCCCGACGAGGGCCTCGTTGGACAGCAGCTGTTTGCGGGAGAAGCGACGCGGCTGGCTTACGGCAGCCCCGAAGCGGTCGAGGGGCGCGATGCGTTTCTCGAGAAGCGACCGCCGGATTTCGCCAAGTTCCCGTGGCACTTCTGAGTGAGGACTCGCGAGCACGGCAAAATGACCTGAGCAATGGCCTGGCCGCGAATCGCCTGGCGCATCGCAGCGGGGACGATGCCGTGTTCGAGCAGCGCCAGTTCTTCGTTGTTTAGAAGAGTTGGCGCGGGGGCTGCTTCGCCCGCGAGCAGCGCGAACTCACGTTGCACGGCAGCCGTGAGTTCAGCGCCTCCCTGTAAAAGAGCCCATTGCACGAAGCGGTAGGCGAGCTCGGCGTGCCGCGTCTCGTCCGCACTGATCTCGAACAATAGCGAGCGCAGAGCTGGATCAATCGCGTTTTCAGCTGCTTCACGCGCTTCGATTGCGGCCACGGTCTCTCCCACGCAGCCCTCGCGGATGGTATTGAGCACGATGGCTTCGAGCGATGTTTCGTCCAAACTACGTTCGATGGCCAGGCGTGCGGGGCCGACCGGCACGGCCGCATAGTGGCTCGCCAGCGCGAAGCAGGCCTTGGCGTGCTTGGTCTCGTCCTTCATTGCCGCCGTTGCGCTGTCGATCAAGGAGGCGGGCGCGCCGAGGCTCAGCAGCTGAAGCGTGAAGCGAGCGAACGCCGCGATTGACGCGTGCTCCATCAGCGCGATGTGCGTCCACTGCCCAGCGACGCTTGCGCGCTGGGCAGCGTCCAAGTCTAGCGTGTGCGGTAGCGCGCTCAGCTCGCTCCAGTCTGCGCGTGTCGCGCTGGGAGCCAGCCGCTCCGCGCCTTCGACCAGGAAGGGACGCCCAACCGCACAGAACCGTTCCTGGCACTGGAAGCGATGCATCGTTCCGTCGTAGCCGCAGCGCCCCGTCGTGCAATCCGCATCGACGCCACAGGTGTCCGCGCTCGATTGACAGGCATATTCCCCGCGCGAGCAACCAATGCCCGATTGATAATTCCTGCACATGAAGCCGCTGCCGCAGTCGGCGTCCGTCGCGCAATCGGCGAGCACGCAGCGGCCGACAGGTTCGTCACATTCGCATTGTTCGCCCGTCGCGCAGTCGGCACTCGTCGTGCACCCATATCGACAAACGCTCCCTTCGCCTGAGCTGGGGTCAGGGCCGCAGTAGCCGTACGGTTTATCCGTGCACTGCGTGTCCTCCTTGCACACATATTGTCCGGTGACACCTGCTCGCGGAACGTGCGACGCGCACGTCTTGATGGTCCGATGCTCCTTGTAGTAGCCGTCGCACTGCACGAAGCCATCCCCGAGGTCCTTCGGATTCATGCACGGAAAGCGACTGAGCGTCGCGTTTGCGCCCGCGTTGCCCGAGCCCGCGGCGCCAAGCGGGCCAGCGCCGCCCGAACTGTTGCCGCCGTTGTTTGCGCCGCCCGAGCTGTAGCCACCGCTGCTTGCGCCGCCCGAACTGTTGCCGCCGTTGTTTGCGCCGCCTGAACCGTTGGCACCGGTGCCAGCGCCGCCTTGAGTGCTGCCGAAGCCGCTTTGCCCGCTGCTGCCGTTGCTCGTACCAGCGCTGCTCGTGCTGCTACCCGTGCCTGCTTGGGCCGCGCCGGAAGCGCTCGAACTGCCGCCGCATGCGACCAGCTGAGTCGCCCCCAGCGCTGACAAAAGCGCAGTCCCGAACACGTCCACCCGAGTGCGAAGCCTCATGACTACCGAGGTTAGCAGCAGATCCGGGCTTTGAGCTACGCGACGCCATTCGGGCGCCGCGCCCGCTTACCCAAATCCCTATCAGAATAGCGGCTGTCCGGGGGTAGCTGCGTACAAGCCGAGTAGGGCTGGGTGCGGCGTTCCGGGTTGAAGGCCCAGAGTGCGACTGAACGCGGAGCTCATCAGGTACAGCTCGTCTCGGTCTCGGCGAGTGGCGCCGAACACGACGCTCGATGGTGCGTCGAGCAGTCCACCTTGCGCACGCACGCGAACGTTCGCGCGCTGGTCGACGGTAACGAGCGAGTCGAGCGCGTTCACTGCGACCCACAGCGTTGCGTCGCGATCGAAGGCGATGCCGTCTGCACCGCGCAGCCGGCTGTCTTGCGCGAACACGGTCGGCACGGGCTGAGGCGAGCGCAGATCGATGCGCAGGATGCTGCCTTGATCGGTGTTCGAGACGAACAGCGCACGTTGATGCCGATCGAGCGCGACGCCGTTCACGCCGAGGGCACGGAAGACGAGCGCCGGATTGTCGGGTGTACCCGCGAGCAACGGGTGCTGGACGAAGATTTGTGCGTTGCGGCCTGGATCGATTTTCCAGACCCGGGCGAGCACAGGATCAGTAACGAACAAATTGCCCCGATCATCGAATGCGAGATCGTTCGGCGCGCCGGTTTGATCGAGCTCTGCATAAACTTCGACCGAATCAGCGCTGCACAGCCGCCACACGTACGCCCCGGGCACCGCGGACAAGCTGGTGCTCGCGGTATAAACGCAGCCATCCGACCCGACTTTGACGCCCAAGGCATTGATCGGCAGAGGTAGCGTCGCGAACACGCCGAACACGCCGCCCGGCGCGCGCTTTCGAATCGTATTCCCGACCGACACGTAGAGATTACCCTGATCGTCCGTTGTTACGGACTCGGGGATTTCTTGCCCACTGACGAACTCCGCCAAGACCTTGGGTTCACTTGCGCAAGCTTCGGCTCCGGCCGAGGCGTGCGATGTGCTGAGACCAGCGACCAATGCGCTCGCAGCAATGACAACGGCAGCCTTGAATGATCCCATCTCCGCTCCACCCTTCCCGATGCCCCGGCATCGATTCGCCAACATTAGACCACGCCGCGCTTTCAAGCTAGTGCCCATTGAGTAAGCTGCGCGCATGGCCAACGGCGCAGTCGAAAGCACGCTAGAGATCTTCAACCTCGAGGACCGCTCGCGGCGCGTCGTTTATCGCGCGCCCCGTCACTTCGAAGCCCCGAATTGGTCACGTGATGGGAACTCGCTGCTGATCAACGCTTCGGGGCGGTTGTACACGGTGCCAGTGACGGGCGGCACGGAGCCGACCTTGCTCGATTGCGGATTCGCCGTGCGCTGCAACAACGATCACGGTTACTCGCCGGATGGCCGGCAAATCGTCATCAGCGACGAGACGCAGGGGCCTTCTCGCATTTACGTGGTGCCCACCGCAGGCGGCGAACCACGCCTGATTACCCCTGCCGCACCCTCGTTTTGGCACGGTTGGTCGCCCGACGGCAGCACGCTCGCGTATTGCGCGGGCCGCGCAGCCAATAGCGCGTACGACATCTACACCGTGCCCGTTGCTGGCGGCAGCGAACGGCGCTTGACGGACTCGCCCGCGCTCGATGACGGACCCGACTACACGCCGGACGGCAAGTTCATCTACTTCAATTCCGCACGCACCTCGAACATGCGCATCTGGCGCATGCACCCCGACGGCTCAGAACAACGCCAAGTCACCTTCGACGATGCCTACGGCGATTGGTTTCCACACCCTTCACCCGATGGCCGCTGGCTCGTCTTCCTGTCCTACGACAGCGCCGTGGAAGGGCATCCGCCGAATCAACACGTATGCTTGAGGCTGATGCCGCTCGCGGGCGGAAAGCCAGAGGTGCTCGTGAGTCTATTCGGCGGACAGGGCACGTTGAATGTGCCTTCGTGGTCGCCTGATTCGCGCTCGTTTGCGTTCGTGAGCTACCGCGAGATCGAGGGGTGAGTGCGGCAAACCCATGGCTCACGCGATCGTTCCAGACAACGCAACCGTGCACTTCGTGCAGGGTCGGCTATGGGCACGTCGTTGTGTCTGGGCGGCCTGTTGGTTGCTTCCCTTCAGTCTGCATCTTGACGTGACGAGCCCACTGCGGCGGCATCAGTCAATGCCTGTGCAGTAAACGAGTAGATTGAGGTCACCGTCTCGAACGACCACCCCTTTTCGGACCATTGCACGTGATGCTGCTCGAAGAGCTCAACAAGGTGTCCGGAGATGGACAGCACCTTTTGTGAAAGCCAGCGGTGGCCAGGACAAGACAACAAGCATCGTTGGTACAGTGCGTCCATCAAAGCATCGACGTGCGCAATCACTATGTCAGGACGGCCACCACAGGCATCAGGGCATAGGATGTTGAGTACCTTAGTAATGTCGAGCGCGAGCCCGTTGGGAAAGACGGCGAAGGTGGCGCGGATGAATGCCTCCGCCGATGGCAATGGGGGCACAGGGGTCACTGGCGCCTGAGGTCTCGGTGATGTCCATATTCAATCTCATTCTCGTGAGAGAAAAAGAGAATCCAGTCCTTGTCGTCCGCGAGGACCAAAACGTCGATACTCTCAATCTTGTGTCGCTCGATGGCTCGCACCGTCGTGGGGTTGAGACCGTAGTGCTCTTCGTTGTCGTGCTGGAGCGCGTATTCGTAGGAATTCCGCGCCGGCTCGGGTGCAAGCCACCGAATCGCGTCTCCGAACTCCGCGAGCCCTTTCCTTCTGAACGACTGGGACATTCGGCGGGGCTAATGTATCAGGTTTCAGCAGCGCCGGCCGAGCGAAGGCGAGGGTAGCGTCTGCAGCAAACCGAAGTTAGCCAGCTCCATTTCTCGTGTCTTCGCTTTCCACTCGGATGACGCGGAGCGCGTCCGGATCGAAGCGAAAGGATCGAGCGCAAGCCAAACAGAGGAGGCGGTCCGTGAGTTTCCGAAACCGAGTTGCGGTCAATTCGCAATGCGGACACTGAAGTGCCTCGGCCAAAGCAACGAAGGTTTTCGGCGACTTGGGCGACCAGCCTTGCTTCTCGAGCGGACTCACGGTGACTAACCGCGGCGGTCTCATCGGCTCGGATACGGCGTAGCGCAGCACGCGATGCAAAGCGGCACTGCAAGCGCTATCGGTTATGCGGGCGAGAAGGGCCTCCAGGAGCACGCGGACAATCCTTGCGACGTCCAGATCGACCATGGCGTGTCCGGCACGTTCGGCTGCGCACACTGAATCTTGAAAGAACATCGAGAACGACATGCCGTCGAGGACCTGGTACGGGCTGCCAATCTTGGGTCGTCTGATGATGTCGGGAATACCTGAGATGACCGAATGATCGAGGTCGGTCGAAGTCGAGAAAAACTCTTCTGCTCCGGTCTGCAGGGGGGCTCGCCAAAGTTGCGACGCTAGCGCGCGCACCTCGGCTCGACAGACTGCGGTTTGCGGGACCACGAGCGAGATGCTCACCTCCGGGTGAAAACTAGGCATCAGCAGAATCCTCGCAGCCCACCCACCAGGTGGGCGTTCAGGCGTGACCGAAGCGAACCCCATCGCCCTTAGGATATTGCGCGGCGTGTAGTGCTCAAGCTGCATCAGCGAATCGCCACTTCAGTCCCGTCGGTCCGGCTAACGTACCGGCGTTGAGCTGCGGGCGCCAGAGGGAGCGCAGCGGCCGACACGCCCGTCAGCTGCAACCTGGTCCCGATCGGCGGAGTCCGTGTAAGGAATGCGACCAAGGACGAAGTCGACATGCTGGTATGTTGGTCAGCGTTCATCAGTGAGGTCTAGCCAATGTCGCCGCCCGCGCAACGGAACGCCGTGCACGGCCTGCCTGCGCTACTGTTCGGTTAGCGATGGACTGCCGCCAAGCGGTTGCTTCCCGTATTCCCATGCCTCGATTTCAATTGACTCGTTGAGAACGGAGGCGAGCTCGTTCAGTCTCAAAGACAAGGTATCGGGGACCGTGAAGGCATATAGGTACTCGGTACTGCGCTCGAAAGTACAGCCAAGTTGCTTGAGCTGCGCGAGTATTGGGTCGAAATTTGTGTCGGGTCGAAAGTAAACCCGGACGACGCCGTTTCCGCCGTCACGGACAACAGTTTGGAAGACGTGCGCGCCATCGCGAAGCACACAAGTCACCATATCGCCCTCTGCGACGCCAAAAGCGTAGAACGGTACGTTTCGGAGCAGAAAGAATCCGGCGCCCAAATCTTCGGCCCACATCCGTTCGTGCGCAGGAGAGCCGTCGTCGGAAGGCGCAAGATCGAACAGCACTTTGACTAGACCCTCTTCAACGGTTCGAATCGCCATCACGCTTCAGCTCGTCCGCCCAACGTACCGGCGTTCAGCTGCGAGCGCCAGAGGGAGCGGTGCGTTCAACAAGCCCGTCTGCTGCAACGCCGGTGAAGTAGTGCTGTGGGCTCAAGGCAAATACTGCCATCCACCGAATTCAAGTGACGGAACGGATTTCTCGTCGAGCCATAGCGCAAGCCGGCGTCGACAATCACCCTCGTCGCTCCGCTCGGATCCTGATCGGGTCCTCAACGGAATCGCGATTGGGTTAGCACCGGAATCGGTGTTCGAGTCGACCGGAATCCACATACGACGACGTGCGGCCGACTGCTGCAACGGCTTGTTAGCCGGCGTTGCGGGGTGTGTTCGTGGCGGCCGCCAACGCCTCAAGAGCCTCCAGTTGACGCCGAATGTGAACGATCCCCGCTTCGAGGCGGAGGTTCGGCTTGTCCCGCGAGTAATCACGCCACAGGGCTTCGTAGCGCTTGGAGATCTCCGTGCCGTTGCGCTCATCGAGGCACGTGACGATCGCGAGGACGTCGCACTGCTCGAACCAGAGGTCTTTCCTCGTCAGGTAGTAGTTGCCTTGAAGGCCGTACTTCTCGAGCGCAACTGTTCGACGTCGCGGTCTGCCCAACGTACCGCCGTTAAGCTGCGGCCGCATCTAGAAAGGCACAACCAGACAGGAAGCGAGGAGAAGCTAGGCAGTGCAGCAAACCACGAGGTGCGGTCGACTGCTTCAATAGCTTGTTGGGCGGCGTTCGCATTGCAATCTCAGTAACCGTTTGGGACGACGACCTGGTTGGCGAAGTAGTCTCCGTACGCACCGCGCCCCGCGAAATGTGAGGGTGTGAAGCCGTGCGGTGCGAGCGCGCGATACCGCTCTCGGAACGTGAGGCTTCTGGCTTGCCAGGTGGCTTCATCCTCGCCGAGTAAGTACGGCGTCATCATGGCCATCAATCCGACTGCGTACAAACATTCGGCGTCTTCGAGCACCTGAGGTGCGAAGGCCGTGTAAACGTCCTGGAATTGCTGGGAGAGCTCTCCAGACGGAAATGCGGCTTGCGCGTACCCGGTCAAATGAGGCGGTTCGAGGTTGCAGTACCAAGTCAGGAACAAGAGGTGGAGGCAGAGTTCTCGATCTCGGTTTCCAGAACGCCACGCGGCGAGAGCGAACTCAAGAGCAGCACCGAGCGTGGGCTCGCCTTGGTCGCCGACGCTTCTATTTTCGAGGTCGAGTATTGCTCGCGGAAGGCTCATCGCTCACCCGCCCAACGTACCCGCGTTCAACTGCGGGCGCCAGAGGGATCGAAGCGACGTAGCGACCGACGAAGCGCGTCAGCTGCAACGTCTTGTTGGGCAACCTTCCGGTCCGCGCGTTCCCCTCGACATCGCGTTCGAATCGGCGTGAGGTCAAATCAAGCGAGATTCTCGTCAGGCTATGATCGCCCAAGAGGCGCAATGGCTGTGATTGATCCGCGTCAAGTTCGCCGAGGATCGGCACGGCTTCGTTCCTTCGGCCGAGCTCCAAAGGCGCAATATCTCATCGTACGCAGAGCCGAAGCGGGTGCGAAGAACCTCGCGTTCGCGAAGGATCTGATCGCGTGTGATCTCACTCATGCCGGTTCCGCATCTGCTCGAACTTGCCCGCACGCCGCGCAATGTCGGGCCCGCGGAGTCCGGAGTGGTCGAGAGCAGGCCGCACACGGAGGTCCGTACAACGAGAGCCGATGGTGCATGACAGCGTTGTGATTGTCTTCAGCGAAGCCTGTCAGCCGGAGGTACGCATCTCGGACCGGCTGGAACAGCGCATGAATCACCTCTTGGCTGTCCTGGGCGTGATCGATCTTGGGAACCTTCCGGGAACGCATGGCGTTGGCGTAAAGGGTCGACACTTCGGCAAACTCGATCTCGTCGAGCATGGGCACCTCGACCCCGCAACGCCAACACCAGAGCGGCTTCATCTCCCAGTCCGGCTAACGTATCAGGTTTAAGCAGCGCCGGCTGAACGAACACTGGGGCGGCGCTGCAAACCGGAGCCAGCCTGCTTGGCCCGCTAGCGCCACCAGCTTTCTTGGGGCGCGACAAGGCCGATCCAGGGTGGCATCGCTCGGTAGTCCAGTTGCTACGGGTGCGTGCTAGCGTCGAGAAACATGACGACGTTCGATGTGACCCCGACCGCTTTAGCCTGATACGTTGGATGGGCGAGGAGTTCATGTTGAAGCGTCTTTCGTCATCTGTTGCATTGATCGCTGTGTGCCTTGGGATCATGGGTTTGAGCGGCCAAGTTGCCAAATGAGGCGCGTGTGTGCCTTCAAGCCCGATCGAAGCGTTCGAGTAATTGGCACTCTCAACCACGACAGCGCTGTCGAGCCAGTGTGCCGTTCTGTGCCGCGCGTCTTGCTGGGTGAATATTCAATCTTCAACGGTTCCGTGCTTGTACGCCTCCCAATCTCCCTGGCATGAAAGCTGCTCGGTTCGCGGGCGGAGGTTTCGCGATCATGGGTGGTAAACGCTGGCTTGGAGCGCTGGGTGTCATCGTGCTGAGTGCCGCTTGTGAACAGGCGGGCCCCAATTCCGTGCCCGTGCCCGTGACGCCCGAGGTGGGCGACGACATCGACGGTGGCAAGGTGACGAACGTCTCTGGCGCGAAATGCTCGGTCGTAACCGTGGCTTACGATCCGGAGTGGCAGTGCAGCGCTGAGCAGCTTCAGGCCGCCCGAGCTCCATACGGAGCTGTGCCGGCCTCCGGCAGTTCTGCGGCTCAGCTTTCGGAGGCAGAGCGCGTGGCGCTCGTCGCGACGGACTGCGAGGGGCTGGCGGCGCGCCGTCGTCCCGCGCTGAGGGCCCAGCAGCGGCAGGTGCTCGATGGTAATCACCGCGCGCTGCTTTCGAGCAAGTGCTTTGGCAGAACCGGCACCAAGTATTACCTCGACGGCGCTGAGGTCTCGTACTGTTCGCCTTATCAAGGGACGGGTAGCGGAGGAGCGAGCTCCTCGGGCACCTTCGGGATCGGCACTGCCAGCCCGAGCGCGCCGAATCAGAATGCGGCCGGTCCCGATCCTCTACTTGTCGCAGACAGTCCTACGACTGATGAGGGCGCGTCGGAGTACTCGACGACGAACACGCAGGTCGTCGGCGTCGACGAAGCCGATTTCGTGAAGAACGACGACGGTCACGTGTACGTTCTTTCCACGCAAGGGTTGCACGTGATCGACGCCTGGCCGGCGCCCGAAACGAAGCAGGTCAAGCTGCTGCCACTGCCGGGCGAGCCGCGGCGCCTTTACCTCGCCGGAAACAAGTTGCTGGTCTATTCGCGTTTGGGAGCGGGAACCAACGGTGGGGTGGGTACGCCCTCCGAGCAAGGTTGCACCTACGGCTACGACTGTCGCTTCTCGGCCGAACCGGGCCACACCTTGCTGATCGTCTACGACGTGAGCGAGCCGAGCGAGCCCCAAGAGCTTCGACGCTTCGAGCTCTCGGGCAGCTACGTCGACTCACGCCGCGTCGGCGACATCGTGTACACGGTCGTGCAAGACGGAGACAGCGTCTCATTGCCTGGTATTGATTTGACGCTCAAGGCAGATTCGGCCGACGAATTCGAGCAGCTGTACCAGCAGCGCGTCAGCGCAGCGGACGCTGCGATCGACGATGCGCCAGCTGCGAGCTTCTTGCCCTGGGTGCACCGCGTCGACGCAGGCAATGCCGTCACGGACGCCAGCAGCTGCGACAATGCGCTCGCGGCACAAGCCGCGCAGGGCAAGAGCTTTCTGTCGCTGGTCAGTGTCGATTTATCGAGCCTGGGCCAACCTTGGCGCACGTTGATCGCGGGCAAGCCGGGCTACGTTTACGCCTCTGAAAAAGCCCTGTACATCGCCACGGACGGCGTGGACGGCGGAGACTCGATCGCCCACTACGGCAGCGCCCAAGACGACCGCAGCACACTGCACAAGTTCGCGCTCGACGGTATCAAGACCAGCTACCGTGGCAGCGCGCCGATCGCGGGCCACGTGCTCAATCAGTTCAGTATGGACGAGCTGAACGACGTCATGCGCGTCGCGACCAGCAGCGGCTGGGTGCCGAATCCCGACGTCTCCAGCAACCTGACCACGCTCGCCGAGCATGACGGAAAATTCGCAGAAGTGGCGCGCATCGGCGGCATCGCCCCGACGGAAGACATTCGCTCCGTGCGCTTCGATGGCACGCGCGCGTTCGTGGTCACGTTCAAGAAGACCGATCCGCTGTTCGTGTTCGATCTGACGTTACCGGAGGCGCCCAAACAGCTCGGCGAGCTGAAGATCCCCGGCTTCTCGACGTACATGCACCCGATCGACCACGATCACTTGCTGGCCATCGGGTTCGACGCCGACGATCACGGTAGCTTTGCCTATTTCGACGGCATTCAGCTACAGATCTTCGACGTGAGCGACCTATCGAATCCTCAGCTCCTCCATAAGACCACCGTCGGAACGCGAGGCTCGGCCTCCGAGGCGCTCACCAACCATCTGGCGTTCAACTACTTCCCGGCGAAGGGCGTGCTGGCTTTGCCAATGAGCATTTGCGAAGGCGGCGACGATGGCGTGTACGGTGACAAGCTCACTTTCAGCGGCTTGATGGTGTTCGATGTATCGCTGGAAAACGGCATCAAGGAACACGGCCGCATGCCGTTCGTGAATACCGAGCAAGTCACGGCATCTTGGGGCGCGAACGCTTCATGCAGCGTTTGGTGGGCGAACTCGACCTCCGACGTGAAGCGCAGCATCTTCATGGACGACTTCGCGATCGGCATCAGCGACACGCTGTACCAGGTCGCTCCGCTGTCGAGCCTATCCACGGTGGCTCAGCGCCTACCGCTCGGTGGCATGTAAGCGCTGCTGAATGGGAACCCACAACGCGCTCTACTTTCGCGGAGAACTCCCCGTTGATTACCGGCCCAGCGTGGAGGGGCCGTGTGCACTGCGTCGCTTGGGTGGCTGGGCGCAGCTGTCGCTGCCTGGAGTCGACGACGGTACGGTGAGCGCGCTTTCACTCTCTCGCGCGACCACGGGTCAAGTGATCTGGGCGATCGTGCAGACGACCGCGAGCGCTGTCGCGATCGTGCATTTCGAGGGCGGCAAGCAGCTGCGGCGCATCGAGTTCGCCGATGGCTCTTGGTACTGCGTGGAGGGAGAACCGCAGCCGTGGGAGGCCGCGTTGTTCTCCGAGACGGAGCTCGACGCGGCCAAGGAGATCGCCGAGCCCGAGACAGAAGCCGAGCTCGACGCGGTGTTCGCCAAGAAGTCGCTGGCGACCGGTCAAGCACTGCCATGGCCGCGCGAGTGGGAGACCGTGTACGCCGCGCTAGGCGTGAACGAAGCTGAATTCGCTGCCGTGTTCGATACCGAGCCGCTCGCAATCGTGCCGGGCAAACAGATCTCTCGCACCACGCACATCGCGCGGATTGCGCTGCTCCTCGGCACTGCGAGTCTCGTCGGACTCGCGCTGACGCGGAACGGCGCGTTCGCCGCCGCTAGCTCGACGTTCCTGCTGGTGGCGCTCGGCGCGGGCTGGTTGCGCCGGATGACGCTCGGTCGCTGGTTTTTCTGAGCACGACCCAGAAACAGTGGTGGGCGACCAAACGTCTGAGGGGACTCAGGGGCAAATGCTCTTCAAGATCTCGATGATGCCCGCGTCGATGCTGCCGGAGCCCTGCGTGCGGTAAGCGCGGGCGTCACCATTCCGATCTGAATACGTCGCTGTGGTCGGCTTGTCCCTGCACTGTGTCTCGAACACCGCGGACCTCTTGACCGGCTTACCCACGCCAGCATTGGCGAGCTGGGCGAGATAGGTCTCGTAGCCTTGGTCGTCGCCCGGAGCATTCAGGCGGTCCGTGCCGTCAGTGCCAATCACGTGCGTCGTGATGCCCAGTTCGTTTGCATCCTGCACGGCCTTGATGCTCGGATCGACGGCGCATGGGCCGTCCGTTTCCAAGCAGCGGTCCGGCGCGCCGGTAGTAATCAGCACCAAGTGACGATTCCTACCCTTCAGCAAAGCAACGGCGGCGGCGATCGCTTCGGGCAGAGGCGAGTTGACCTTGGCTTGGGGAAGGTCCTCGAATTCTTTGTAAGTGCTGATCATCAAACTGCCGATCTGCATGTCGGTGTACTTCGCGGGGGCGACGCTGTTGACGATCGGGCAGGTCACTTCGTTGCCAATCTGCGAACGAGCAAAGAACAGCACGCCCACGTCGAGCTTTCCCCAATACCCTTGGAGGGCACCGCTATAGCCGACCGTGCCAATCAGGGCATAATGGATACGGCCTTCGTACTTGGATTCCTGAACCATGGTGCGTGGAATCACGAACAGCAGCTGCGCGCCACCGCAGGCATTGACGAGCGGCTCACCGGGGTCAATCGAACCGCTCCCCGCACTCGTGCCGCCTGCCGCACTCGTGCCACCGGAGCTCGAAGAGTTCCCAGCGCTAACGGTGCCGCCGGTTGAAAGCGAACCGCTCGCGCCCCCCGTCTCGACCGGATCAGGCGTGAAGAGCGCCCTCCCTCCGCAGCCGAGTCCCAGGAACGTCGCGCCCGATATAGCGAACAGAAGGCGGGCAATCGGTCTCCGATTTGGGGCTTGCATGAGACGCGCGAGCATACCGTATTCGTCAGCTGGCCCTAAATGGCGGGATCCTTGGTACCAAGGCTCGCTCCGCCCCAATAGCAAACCCTTGTCGCCACGGTCAGGTTGAGATAGCCGGATAGACGTGAGGCGGATCGATATCTGGGTGTGCGTGTGCTTGCTGGGGCTTCCAGGGTCGGCTTGGGCGCAGACGGCGGGGGGCAAGCAAGCGACGGCGGAAGCGCTTTTCAGCGAGGGGCGCTCGTTGGCTGCCAAGGGGCGCTATGCCGAGGCGTGTCCCAAGTTCGAGGCGAGCCAGCAGCTCGATCCTGGGCTCGGGACGCTGCTCAATCTTGCAGATTGCTACGAGAAGCTGGGCAAGACCGCGAGCGCGTGGGCCGAGTATCGAGACGCGATTCCGCTCGCTCGCGCGGCAGGATCGAAATCGCGACTCGATCTCGCGACGAGTCGCGCAGCTGCGCTCGAATCGCGGTTGTCGAAGTTGACGATTCGCGTATCCAGCGCCGCCAGCGCGGTCCCCGGCTTGGAGATTCGCCGCGACGGCGCAGTGGTGTTGCAAGCGGAATTGGATTCGGCGCTGCCGCTGGATCCGGGGGCGCACACGCTCGAAGCCAGCGCGCCGGGTAAGCAGCCCTGGTCCACCACCGTGCAGATCGCCGCGGACACGCCAAGCGTGGTCGTCGAGGTTCCGGCGCTGACTGAAGCCGCAGCCGCGAAGACAACCGCGGCCGTCGCGACGACAAAATCGCCCGCGCCCAAGCCCGAGCCCGAGCCACCTCCCACGGAGCACGCGGGCTCCTCGCAACGCACGGCAGCGATCGTGGTCGGCGCAATAGGCGTCGCGGGGCTCGGGGTTGGCACTGCATTTGGTATTCTGGCCAAGAACAAGTGGTCTGACGCCAAAGCGCAGTGCTCGAACTACCCGTCAGCCTGTAGCCCCGAGGGCATCGACTTGAATTCTACAGCTAGTTCGCAGGCCACCGTCTCCACGGTTGCTTTCATCGCCGGAGGCGCGGCGTTGGCTGCGGGTGCCGTGTTGTGGTTCACCGCGGGTAGCAAGGGACCGAACCAAGTCGCAGTGGGCTTCGGACCGGGCGCGGCATTCGTGAATGGGAGTTTTCAATGAGCGCGCAGCGAGCGAAGGTGCACCTCGGAGTGCGCTGGCGGCGATCCTCCCAAATGACTGCAGCGGTCTCACTGCTCGGTTTGGCAGCCTGCGCGAAGCTGATCGGCATCGAGGATGTGCAGCTGGATCCTTCTTTCGCCGGCAACACGGGTAGGGCCGGCGGAGACAGTGGTGCTGGCGCAGGTAACCTTGCCAATGGCGGGCACGCGAATTCGAGTGGCGGGCACGCGAACTCGAGCAGCGGGCACGCGAACTCGAGCGGCGGGCGCGCGGATGCGGCTGGCGGGGACGCGGACACCGCTGGCGGCATGGACGACGGGGGCCCCAGTGCCGGCTCGGGCGGAACGGGGACGGTGGGCGGTCACGGAAATCTAGGCGGCAGTCCCGGCGCAGCAGGATCTTCTGGCGGCTCGACGAGCACCGGCTCGAGTGTGCACGGTCATGTGATTGATTTTTGGGGGCACCAGCTGTCGAGTGTGTCCGTCGAGGTGGCCGGCAAGAAGGGCACGACCGATGCGATGGGAGCCTTCAGCTTCGACGCGGTACCCGACACGTACGACGCAAGCTTGGTCGTGAGTTACAAGGTCAATAGTCGTATCAAGACACGCGCTTGGGTGTACCAGGGCCTCACGCGGCGCGACCCGACGTTGCAGATCTACGAGGGCCTGAGCGACCGCGGCACGCAAATCGACATTCTGCCCAACAACCCGAGCACCTTGACCGGTTCGCGCACACTATCGATCTCTTTCGGCGGGCCCGACGGGGCATCGCAAAAAACCGACGTGTCCGGGGCCGGCTACAGCGCCGAGCACCTGGGGTGGCAAGGGCCGGCGACCACGCAAGAGGTGGCGCACGCGCTGATTTGGGAGCCGGATCCGAACACCAAGTTCCCCGCCCAATTCATCGCCTTCGATTCGACGACCGTCGCGCTGACTGACACATCCGACAACCAAGCGCACGGCATGGCGAGCTTCAATTTGTCCGCCGATACGATCAACACCGGAACCCTCGCCGGAACGGTGCCCGGCTCGGGATTCATGGCTCGCTTCAACAACGTATTCCTACGCTTCACCTCCAACGCGGTCATGGCGCTGCTCGCGGAAAAGCCGACCAAGGCCGACTTCAGCTATGTCGTTCCGAGCATTGCCAACGCTAGCGCGACGCTCGTCGCGGGCGACGGCGACGTCTTTGACGAGCTGGGTGTCACGCACAAAGACGGCCTCGCCCCCGGCGCCTCGGCACTCAGCTTGAGCATTCCCACGCCCGCGCGAGACCTCGCCGTCACGCCGGCGGCCGACCTGAACAAAGTGAGCGCCACGACTCAGTTCTCCTTCAAATCGGGTACCAGCGCCAACGCGCCGTTCGTCGCAACGTTCACCTACGAAGACAACTCCGTGTACGACGACATTCTGTACGTGGTCAGCGCCAAAGCGCCGTTCACCTTGCCGAAGGTGGTCAACGGCACGTACAGCTTGCCGTCGGACGGTCCATCAATCTGGCGCATCGAAACTCATGGCGCGCCCGCGAGCGTCGATGCCATGGCCGGGCCCACCGGATTTTTGGACGCGCTGAGCAATAGCTACAACTGTGATGAACCGAGTGGGCCGCGCACGGGGGATGGCTCGTACACGCTGTCGAAACCGACGAAGCTGCAGCTTGCCCCGTGATCGTGGGGCCGGCGAGGAGCTCGAGAAACACGTTCGCTCCGGTCAAGAGCATGTCAATCGCGACTTCTTGATCAACCAAGCATTCGCCGAGCTGACTGCGCGATGATGACGTCGCGCGTGCTGGGCCGTGTTCAGCGTCGCGTGCCCGCGCACGTTGCGATCTGCCTCGGACCCTCGACCTTCTTCGCGATTGAAGGAGGACCGTGCCAATCCAAGAGGATCGCGCTCCAATCATCGTGGTCGCTCAAGACTTCGTTCACCCCGTCGTCGTTGAGGTCGACGGCAATCCGCGCTTCGAGCTTGCCGTTGTTGTTCCAGTCCCAAGCGGACGTGCCGCAAATGCCCTGACGCTCGTCGAGCGCCGCTTCGTTCAGCGCAATTCGCTGATTGTGGGAATAGTCGATGACCCCGTCGCCATCCGGCGTGCAATTGGTGTCGACGCCGGAGAATTGATACCAATAGTTCATGATCGAGTTGTAGTTCGGCTTGTTGTTGGTATCTGTATCGCCGCCGTGCCGCAGGTTGAGGTTGTGCCCGAGCTCGTGCACGATCGTGCTCGCAACGTCGAAGTCGCCATGCGCGCAATCGAGCGCGACGAGCAAGGAGTCACCGAGGATGTCCGCCTGACCGGTGCTGTCGTCTCTCCACACGCGTGCCTCGTCGTCGAAGTAGGTGTAGCGGTGCGGTAGCAAGGCGTAGTGGAAATAGCCTTGGCGGTTGTGCGCGAAGTTTTGCGACCGATAGCGAGCGAACTCGCTGCCGTAGATGCCGCGATCGACGAGCGCATCTGCATCGTTGATGCGGTTGCCGCCATTGAATAGGCCGCCTTGGCCGTAGTCGTGAATGACGTGAATGCCGGCGGTTCCGTCGGGGTTTCGTACTGGCGACGCAGCGAACGTGGCCGAGATCGTGCCCAATGCTGCGGGCGTCGGGCGGTGCGAGTGGGCGGCGCATTCATCGCTGTCATCGAACCAGTCGTATTCAATCAAGATGTCTTTGTGCAGCGGGTTCGTGCCCATCTTCGCCAGGTTCAAACCGTCTACCGTCGGAAGCACCTCATCACCGTCGGAGATCCCGTCGTCGTCGGAGTCCCAGTCGAGCGGGTCGGTTCCGGTATCGTTCTCGTCGTGGAACACGTGAGTGTTGCGCTCCACGGAGTCTGGCAAGCCGTCCGCGTCCGAATCCACGCCGACGCCGGCGTCACCGGCTGCTGTGCCATCGCCGCCAGAATTGCCAAACCCCGCTCCGTTGATGTCGCCCGCAGTCGAGCCGGACGTTCCACCTGTGGATGGACCCGCGCCAGCAACCAAAGGCGCACTCGGAATCGGCGCTGCGCCTCCGAGCGTCGCGCCTCCCGCGTTCGCGTCTCCGGCGTTCGAGCCTCCCGCATTCGAGCCCCCGCCCGGATTCGAGGCATTCGTTGCGCCTCCCAGATTCGGAATGCCGTCGCTCGTTGGCGCTGCGCTGCTGTTCACTCCGGGTGCCGGGGACCGCCGTTCGCCGTCGCTGCTACAGGCGATCGCCAGCGCAGCCAGGACAGAGGGCAGCGACCGCGTGAGGGGAAGCGTCTTGGAAGTGAACATAGCTTCCTCGTCGGGGTGTGGGATGAGCGACCTCTCACCTCGTGTTCATCCACGCCCAAATGGGTGAACCAGAGAGCCGTTTCTATGGTTCAGCGCCGGGACCGGCGGTGCGACGCAATTCGAGCTACGCGCCGTGTTCGAACGCCCGCGCCCGCTTGCCCAACCCAAGACTCGCGCTTGGGTTTGGGGTAAGCGGGCAAGGCGCGCATGGGGCGTCGCGTAGCTCGCTTCGCGACCTGCACCGGGCAACGGTGCCTGGTACATTGATGGCATGGGTGACGCGACGTGACTTTGACAATCAGCGTTCATCAGCGCGCTGCTAGCTCGGATGAGCTTGGCCCTAACCTCGTTACCGAGACGGGCGCAGAACTCGCCGGTTGGGAGGTTTGGCGCTCTTCTGTCTACGGGGCTGCGGCGGTCGGTCGACGCGGGGCTCGCTTCTTGCCGCGGCTTGCCAGTGCAGACCTCGTCGTCGAGGGTGATGAGCTGTTCGCGTTCCAGAAAGAATGCCAGGCTTTGCTCAGTGACGTCGGCTCGCTCGCTTTAGAGTTGCAGGTCGACGTCGAGGCCCTGAGATTTCGCCTTTCGAACATCGCTCGCGCAATTGACCGCGCCCTCTCGATCGGCGGTGTCGTGTGGATTTCCTGATCCAACGTGATTGCGGCGCGCGTTACTGACTGAGCAGGTAGATGAATTGCTGGAGTGAGACTTCGACGAAGAGCGACGACGGAAATAGCACAATGGCACTGATCACGAGCAAAACGGCGGATTCCAACGTCGAAAGGTGATTCAGGCGATCCCAGCTGCGTCGATAACGATACGGAACGAGCCCTTCGACGATGCGACTGCCGTCGAGGGGAGGGATCGGGAGCAGATTGAACAGAAACAGCAGCACGTTCGTCTGCAGCAAGATGAAGAGTAGCTGCCGTGCGCCCGCATGTCTGTCGAGCAAATGCGCGCGTGAAAGCAGGCCCGTGACGATCGCGCAGACTAACGCGAGCACGAGGTTCGACGCGGGACCGGCTGCTGCGCTGAGCATCACGCCCGTACCCATGGTGACGTCGCGTCGAAAGCGCGTGGGGTTGATCGGCACCGGGCGAGCCCAGCCGAACGGAATGCCGACCAGCGGGAAGAGGAACGTGCCGAACGGATCTACGTGCACGAACGGATTCAGCGTCATCCGCCCTTCGAGCGCCGCGGTGTCGTCGCCGAGCCGAAATGCGGCGTAGGCATGGGCCCATTCGTGCACGCTGAGCGATAGCCAAAGTGGTACGAGTCGCATCAGCGCCCCGAGCAAAAAGCCGTTTTCGAACACGCACGAGAGCATACTCCGGGAGTGTGACCGTGGTTTGACGTTTCGAGGTGGAACCACGCCCCCGTGGGGGTTGTAATTTCAGGGGCGCCGTAGCGCGCGGCGCAGATCCGCGTCAATCGGCAAGTCCGGCGCGAGCAGCTCGATTCGATCAGGTCCGATCGCGTCCAGCGCATAGCCCAGCCCGACGAGCTCGGCGTTCAAGGCATAGGGATCGTTCGTTACTTCGTTCGGCGCCGGCGCGCGAGGTCTGGAGTCGACCAGATCGACGACCAGATTTCGCATCGCCGACACGAACGATGCGCACTGCGGATCGCTTGGCACGACGTCCGACGGGCGGCGCAGCCAACCGAGCAGCTCGGAACGGCTGGCGATGCGCCAAAGAATGGGCTGCTTTTCCGCAAAGCCGAGCGTCGCTGCGATTCGTCGCGCGAGCGACTCTGCGGTGAGCACTCCGGGCGGATCGCTGCACCACGCCACCACACCGGTAAGCGTGGACGGATGGCGCGTGATCGGCGGTGCAGGGCCGACGTGCCGCGTCGACAGCGTGGGCAGCTTGGTAAAGAATCGGTCTGGGGTGGTCGTAATTGGTTCGGGGGCGAAGCGCGCCCAAGCCGTGAGCGCTCGAGCCAATTTCGTGGGCGACGCGCTGCCGGGCGCGCGCGCCGCGTGGGCGAGCAAAGCGCCAACCTGATCACTCTGCGCGCTGACTCGCTCCGCCTCCGTTTCGTCGTAGCCGAGGATGATCGCGGCACACTCGGCCAAGCGCGGCCTGTGTGGCGCGAGCGCCGAGCGGGTGAGCCGATCCCAAAGTTCGGGGCTCCAGCCGAACGCCACGGGATCCGCGAGGCGAGCTCCGACGAGCGGGAGCAGATCGCGACTCAGATCATCCTGCCGCCAATAGGCGCCGTGCGTCGCGAGGTGAAGCAAGAGCTCTGGATCTTCGACCGCGACCCGATGCCAAGAGTCGAAGCGCCGCGTTTCGCAGATCGATGTTGCCCAGCGCCCGGTCTCTCGATCACGGCCCGTGAAGAAGACACGCTGATAGCCGTCGCCGGAATACGGCGCATGCGCGTAAACCAGCGTGCCCGGCGCAAAACGCGTCGTCCCTCGCTGTTCGCGACCACGGCGCGTGAACACGAGGTCCCTCACTCGGGCTCCCAGCGCGAGGTGTGGCGCCAATCCTAGTTCGAGCAACGCATTTACCTGTCGTCGATTCGCCTACTTCATGCGCGCTTCGAGTCGAATCGAGCGCGCCACCGTGATCGCCGTCATGTGCACGATCGCGTCCACGTTCGCGCCCTGTTGCAGCACGTTGACTGGCTTTTTCATACCCAGCACGATTGGCCCAATCACGTCGCCGTCGCCGAGTCCGCCGAGCAATTTGTAGGCCGCGTTGCCCGCGTCCAGATTCGGGAAGATGAGCACGTTCGCTGCGCCCTTCAAGCGACTGAACGGGTAGGGGGCGCGCGCTTCTTCGTCGAGTGCGACGTTCGCCTGCATTTCACCTTCGATCATCAGGTCTGGGCGGCGCGCTTTGACCAACGCGGTGGCGGCGGCGACCTTTATGGATTGAGGGTGCGGCGCGTCGCCAAAATTCGAAAACGAGAGCATGGCGACGCGCGGTTCAAGACCGAGGTCAATCACCGCTTCGGCGGCGAGGATCGCGATTTCTGCGAGGGTGTCGGCGTCGGGCTCGATGTTGATCGTGGTGTCTGCCAGGAAGCGGACTCCGCTTTTCGCCACGACCATGTACATGCCCGCGGCGCGCCGGACTCCCTCGCGCGTGCCGATGATCTGCAGTGCAGGGCGAATGGTGGCTGGATAGTCCTGTCGCACACCCGCGACGAGACCGTCTGCGTCACCAAGCTCCAGCATCATCAGGCCGAATGCGGTGCGAGAACGACGGATCTCTTTGTAGGCCGCATGGCGCGTCACGCCTTTGCGCTCGCGCTTGTGCCAATAGGCGTCCACGTAAGCTTCGAGGTGCTCACTCTGGCGCGGATCGACGATCGTCACCTGCTCCAGGTGCAAGCCGAGTTTGCGCGCCTGCTCGTGAATTCGCTCGGGAACGCCGAGCAGAATCGGCTGTGCGATGCCCTCTTCGACGACGCGCTGTGCGGCGCGCAGAATATTGTCGCTTTCAGACTCCGGAAACACGATCCGCCGCGGATCGCTCTTGGCGCTCTCGGTGATGTTCCAGAGCACGCGCCGGGTCGGCGATATCGTGCGGTACAGGCGCTCCTTGTACTCTTCGACGTCAATCGCGTCGCGCGCCACGCCGCTTGTCATGGCGGCTTGGGCGACGGCAGGCGCCACCCAATACAGCACGCGATTGTCGAATGGTTTTGGAATGATGTAGTCGCGCCCGAAGCGCATGCGTTGCCGACCGTAAGCGCGCAGCACCTGATCGGGGACGTCCTCGCGAGCGAGTCGCGCGATCGCTTCGGCCGCGGCGACCTTCATCTCTTCACTCACCGTGGAGGCGCGTACGTCGAGCGCGCCGCGGAAGATGTACGGGAACCCGAGCACGTTGTTGACCTGATTCGGAAAATCACTGCGACCAGTGGCGACGATCGCGTCGGGACGCGCAGCGAGCGCCTCCATGTAGCCGATCTCCGGATCCGGGTTGGCGAGTGCGAAGATGATGGGACGGCTGGCCATGGTCTTCAACATGGCCGCGTTGACCACGCCCGCAGCGGATAGGCCGCACATCACGTCGGCGTCGACCATGGCTTCGGCCAAGGTGCGTCGACCATCGCTCTTAGGGCGCGCGAAAGCGGCCCGAAATTCGTCGATATCGCCGCGGTCTTGGTACAAAACGCCGTTCACGTCGACGAGCGTGATGTGCTCGCGTCGGACGCCCATGCGCACCCACATCTCCATGCAACTGGTGGCCGCAGCGCCGGCCCCAACACAAGTCACGCGCAGCGTGTCGATCGGCTTGTCTTGAAGCTCTGCCGCGTTGCGTACGGCGGCCGCGGTGATGATGGCCGTTCCGTGTTGGTCGTCATGGAAGACCGGAATCGTCATCTGCTTGCGTAGCGCGCGCTCGATCACGAAGCAGTCGGGCGCTCGGATGTCTTCCAAATTGATCGCGCCGAAGGTTGGTTCCAACGCGCGCACGATGGCCACGAACTTCTCGGGGTCGGTCTCGGCAACCTCGATGTCGAACACATCGATATCGGCGAAGCGCTTGAAGAGCACGCCCTTGCCCTCCATCACGGGCTTGGCGGCACGCGGGCCGATGTTACCGAGGCCGAGCACTGCTGTGCCGTTGGTCACCACACCCACGAGGTTGCGGCGCGCGGTGTACAAATCGACCGCATCCGGATCCTTGGCGATTTCCAAACACGGTGCTGCGACACCCGGCGAATACGCGAGCGACAGATCCAACTGCGACGCGACCGGCTTGGTCCAAACGACTTCGATTTTCCCGGGACGCCCTTCTCGGTGGTAGCGCAGGGCATCTTCGTAGCGGCTCATCGCCGCGATGCTAGCAAAAAGCCCGCCCCATGACACACTCGGGGCCGCCCATGGAACCCGCCACCGAAAGACTCAGCGCTGAACTCGAGCGTGCGGCGCTGCACGCTATTATCCGGACTTGGGATGATTTGAATGGCGCATTGTTTCGGTTTCGTCTCACGCGCCCGGCGCTCGAGCTCGTCGATTCGAGTTCGCGCTTGGGGCGCTGGCACGGCGGGCTACGAGTGATCGAAATCTCTCGTACTCTGTTGAGCGAGCATGGCTGGGGAGTGCTGGTCGAGGTGCTGAAGCACGAGATGGCGCATCAGTACGTCGATGAAGTGCTGGGCCAGCCGGACGACGCCATGCATGGGGCCGCGTTTCGTCAGGTCTGTGAAGAGCGCGGCATCGACCCGAGCGCCGCTGGCGTACCTGGTATCGACAAGCACGCCGCGGTCGATCAGCACTTACTCGAGCGCATCGCCAAGCTTTTGGCGTTGGCGGAGAGCTCGAACGAACACGAGGCGCAAGCCGCGATGAGCGCGGCGCAGCGCCTGATGCTCAAGTACAACATCGATCTCGCAGTCAGCGGCCTGCAGCCGGCCTACGGCTTTCGTCATCTCGGCCAGCCGAGTGGCCGCGTGCACGAAGCACAGCGCATTCTGGCCGGGATTTTGGCCGACCACTTTTTCGTGCAGGCGATTTGGGTGCCCGTTTGGCGCGCTCAAGAGGGTCAGCGGGGCAGCGTGCTCGAGATCTGCGGCTCTGAGGCAAATTTGGAGCTCGCCGAATACGTGCACGCGTTTCTAAATGTGACTGCCGAACGTCTGTTTCGCGAGTACCGTCGCTCGGCGTCCGGCCGGGGCGCAAAGCGGCTCCGATTCATCGCCGGGGTGATGTCGGGCTTTCGTGAGCGCTTGGAGCGCGAACGCAAGAAGTCGAAAGCCGAGGGGCTGGTGTGGGTGGGCGACGCAGCCCTTGATGGCTTCTTTCGCAAGCGGCACCCGCGCATCCGCTGGACTCGCTATGCGGTGGGCCACGGTTCCGAGGCGTATGCGCGCGGTCGCGAGGCCGGTGAAAAAATTGTCCTACATCGAGGAATTGCCGCAAATTCGAGTGGCGGTGCGCCGCGCCTCTTAGGGGCCGGTAAGCGCTAGCCGTAGTCCTAGACTCTCGGTGCAAAGCTTTCCACAATACGAGCCCGTGAGCCCGCGCGACGACGAACAGTCTGCTGAGCGCGATGCTCTGCTCGGAACCTTGCTTGCCGGTCGCTATCGAATCGATGCGCTGATCGGCAGCGGCGGCATGGGCGCGGTCTATCGCGCCAAGCACATGCACATGCGCAAGGCCGTCGCGGTCAAGGTCCTGCACAAGGAGATGACGGCCTTCCCCGAAGTGGTCGCGCGCTTCGAGCGCGAGGCGGTCGCGGCGGGGCGCATCGAACACTCGCACGTGGTCTCGGCGAGTGACTTCGGCAAGCTGGAGGACGGCTCGTTCTACCTCGTGCTGGAGTTCATCGAGGGCCAGAGCCTCGCAAAGCTCGTGGGCAAGGTCGGGGCACTGTCGCCACTGCGCGCGCTGCGCATCACCCGTCAAATCGTGGAAGCGCTGCAAGCAGCACACGCCGTGGGCATCGTGCATCGGGATTTGAAGCCCGATAACGTGATGCTGGTCGACAAGGACGACGACCCGGACTTCGTCAAGGTGCTCGACTTCGGCATCGCCAAGGTGAAAGTCGAAGAGACCGTCGAACAACCCGCGCTGACCCAAATCGGCACCGTGTTCGGAACGCCGGAGTACATGTCGCCCGAGCAAGCGCGCGGCGAACTCGTCGACGCGCGCGCGGATTTGTATACCGTGGGAGTGATCTTGTTCGAGATGCTCTCCGGTAACTCGCCGTTCAAAGACGATGATCTGGTGGTCGTGCTCACGCGTCATTTGACCGCCGATCCACCGCCGCTACCGAGCAACATCGACCCGATGATTCGGGACTTGGTCCTGCAGTTGCTCAAGAAGAATCGCGAAGAGCGCGTGCAGAGCGCTGCCGAGCTGATCGAGCGCATCGACGTGATCTTGGGAGCGTCCGCTGCCAACGGCGTTCCGATCTCGGGCGTGATGCGCAGTGGCCAGGGGCTGCGTTCGAGCGCTGACTTGGCGGCCACCGCTCGCGATCCCAATGAGGCGTTTTCACCGACACTTTTGGGCGAGACCACGCCGCATGGGCTTTCGCTGAACGCCTTCGCGGAGTCGTTGCTCAAGCGCCAAATCACGCTCGGCAAACGCACGGTCCCGTTGTGGCTCTTTGGGGCAGGCGCGCTGCTCTCGGTGCTGGGCGTGGCAACCGTGATCGTGCTCGCGTCGCTGCTCTTCGGTGGCAAGCACGAGGCCGCCACGGTCAAGGACGATGCCTCGAATAGCTTCGTGGCCAAAGACTCGCAGCTTTCACAACTGATCACGCGCGCGCAAGGCGGCGATCAAACGGCCCTCGCCGAACTCAGCGCTCGACCCGAGGCGCTGCGCGGCGGTAACGAATGGCTGGCGCTCGGGCGCGGCTACGCAAAGCTCGAGCACCTCTCGGCGAGTCTGGCCGCGTATCAAAAAGGCGTCGCGGCAAAGCCTGAATTGAGTCGCGACCCGGGCTTGCTCGCGGACGTTCGACGCGCCGCGCTCGAGCCGACGACCTCTGAAACCGCGCTCAAGTTCACCTCGACCGCCCTGGGCGCCGGGGGCGTGGACTTGCTGTACGACGTTTGGGACTCGTCCAAAGCCGTCCCGAGCCGCGCTGCCACGACCAAGCTGGCTCGCACCTACCTCGACGATGACACGGTGCGCGCCAAGGCCTCCCCGGCGCTGAAGCTCTTGCTCGAGCTCGGAAAGGCGCAAAAAGAGGGCTGCGCGAGCGTGAAGCGCTGGCTCGGGCGCGCAGCCGCCGAGGGTGACGCGCGCGTCGTTCCCGCGCTCAAGCGCTTCGATGACCGCCGCGGCTGCGGCTTCCTCGGTTTGAGTGATTGCTACTATTGCCTGCGAGCGGGCAAAGATCTCGGTGCAGCGGCCAACGGCGCCGCAGCACGCCCCGCGCCGAGCTTCGATTGACGCACGCGCAGTGACGCGCGCCGCTATTTGCAGGATGCCGGCGCAGGGAGCTGCTAACTTCAGCGCGCCATGAAGCTAGTGCGCGTCGCCGCCGCGACCTTGAACCAGACCCCGCTCGACTGGGACGGAAATCGCGCAAACATCATCGCGGCCATCGAAGCGGCGCGCGCCGAGGGCGTGAGCGTGCTTTGCCTTCCGGAACTGTGCATCTCCGGTTACGGCTGTGAAGACGCTTTTCTCGCGCTCGGCACGCAGGCCATGGCATTGCAGTTGCTGGAGGAGATCCTGCCTCACGCGCGCGGGCTCGTGGTCAGCGTGGGCTTGCCGCTGTTCCACAACAAGGCGATCTACAACGCGTGTGCGCTGATCGCCGATGGCAAGCTCGTGGGCCTCGTCGCCAAGCGCTTCCTCGCTGGCGATGGCATTCACTATGAGCCCCGTTGGTTCAAGTCTTGGCCAGCCGGCACGCGCACGACGATCTCCTTGTTCGGTCAGGAGGTGCCACTCGGGGATATCTTCTTCGACTGCTCAGGCGTGCGCATTGGCTTCGAAATTTGCGAGGACGCCTGGGTCGCGCAGCGTCGCGGCGCCGAACTTTCGCTGATCGGTGTCGACTTGATTTTGAACCCGAGCGCGAGCCATTTCGCCTTCGGCAAACACGAAGTCCGGCGTCGCCTCGTGCTCGAAGGATCGCGCGCCTTCGGCGTGAGCTACATCTACGCGAACCTGCTCGGCAACGAAGCCGGCCGCGCGATCTACGACGGTGACGCGCTGATCGCCACGGCAGGCAAGGTGATCGCCCAGGCGCAACGCTTCAGCTTCGAAAGCCACGCCTTGATCAGCGCCGTGATCGACGTGGATTTGACGCGCGTGCAGCACGCCTCACTGAACAGCTCCCAACCGCGCGTCGTCAATGCGCAGGGAGAGTGCGTGCGTTGCGATTTCGATTTTCCGCGAGTGGAGGGCTTCGCCCAAGACACGGCAATCGCCGAGTGGGAACGCTCGCCTGCGCTCAAAGAAGAGGAGTTTGCGCGCGCGATAGCGCTCGGCTTGTTCGACTATTGCCGCAAGACTCGCTCGCGTGGCTTCGTGGTGTCACTGAGCGGTGGCGCGGACTCGGCGGCGGTCGCGTGTTTGGTCGCACTGATGGTTCGCTTTGCAGTGCGAGCTCTCGGGCTCGACGGCTTCGCGCAGAAGTTCGAACACGTCGAAGGCTTGGCGCGGCTGATCTCCGAGCGCGAGCTGATCCGCGCATTGCTCACGACTGCGTATCAAGCGACCAAAAATAGCTCGAACGTGACGCGTGACGCGGCTTCCGGCGTGGCTCGCGCGCTGGGTGCCTTGCACCTCGAGTTCGACGTCGAAGCACTAGTTGCTGGCTACGTCTCATCCATCGAAAGCGCGCTCGGCCGCAAGCTCGAGTGGCAGCGCGATGACTTGGCGCTGCAAAACATTCAAGCGCGCGTGCGTGCACCTTCGGTCTGGCTCTTGGCGAACCTGAACTCCGCGCTGCTGCTGTCGACTAGCAATCGCTCCGAAGCCGCCGTTGGCTACGCCACGATGGATGGAGACACCGCAGGTGGTCTGAGTCCGATCGCCGGCATCGACAAAGCCTTCTTACGACGATTCCTGGTTTGGCTAGAAAAGGCCGGTCCGCACGAGCTCAGCCCGATCCCAGAACTCAGAGCCGTGAACGTACAAGCCCCCACCGCGGAACTGCGCCCGCCCTCCGCCACCCAAACGGACGAAGCCGATCTGATGCCGTACGAAGTGCTGGACGCGATCGAGCGCGCCGCCATCCGCGACAAGCGCAGCCCGCGTGAAGTACTGACCCTGATCACCGCCGAGTTTAAGCAGCATTCGAAGGACGACCTGTGGCTCTGGCTCGATCGCTTCTTCCGCTTGTGGAGTCGCAATCAATGGAAGCGCGAACGCTACGCCCCCAGCTTCCACGTCGACGACGAAAGCCTAGACCCCAAAACCTGGTGCCGCTTCCCCATCCTCTCAGGCGGCTTCACCAGAGAGCTACGCGAATTGCGCGAAGAGATCAGCAAAGGAAAAACGTAACAAGCGGAGCGCGTTTGGGGATGGACCGCCAAGTCGCCAAGCCGCCAAGAAGAAGGAGAGATTGGGGTTTCGTGGTTTATGGCGCGCGGAGTCATAGGACAGCCGTGCCCCGTCGAAAACGCGACTCTGCGCGATATGTTTCGCGACCCCAGATTCATCGTGAGCTCCGGTGGATGCCGTGGGTTCTGGGGCGTAGAGAGGAGTTGGCGGCTTGGCGGCTTGGCGGTGAATTCTCCTCCTCGCCACCGGACTCCTTCTGACGTGCGCAAGTTTGAAAGTCGGTGTTTGGTCAGCGATGCACGACGACGAGGGTCGAGGGCCCCAGCCATGGCAGCCAGCGCACGCCGTGCCAACCGGGGGGCAACGCGGGTTCGGTGAATTCGAACAGCGAGCGGCCGTCGAGGGGGGAGACGTTGACGCAGCCGCCGCTTTTGAATTCGCCCCAAGCGTCGTGCCAGTACGCGGTGTGGAGCGCGTGGGGACCGCTGAAGTTTTGCGTCCAGGGCACGTCGGAGTGAATCAGCTCGCCGGGTGCTTCCATGGTAGCGGTCGCAAACTTGCCGGATACCGGGAACGTGCCGGTCGGCGTGAGAGCGCGCTCGATCGGATCCTCACCCGGTTTGGCGAAGCCACCGCGGCCGGGTGAAATCAGCGTTGCGAACACGGGCTTCGTGCCTTCGTAGGCGATCAGGTAGCCGGCCATCACGGCTACTTCCAACCAAGTGGCCCGCCCAGCGGGTGCGTGGCCCGTCGTGTCTGATGCGCCGACATCTGCGCCCCACGGTGTTTTGGGCTGTGGAATGGGTAGCACGGCGTCGCTCTCCTTGAGCCAGAGTTCGCCGCGTTTGGTGCGCAGAAAGCGATCTTTGCCGACGAGCTCACGCTCACCGGTCAGCTCGACGAAGCTCAAGCGCGCGAATGCTTCGCTGCTCGCGACGAACTCGCCGTTGGCGGTGCGCGAATAGGCAGGTCGATCCTTGGACCTGAAGAACGCGAGCGGCAGCTGCGCGTCTTGACCAAGCTTGAGGCCTTGAAACTTCACGACCGGATAAGGCGTGACGCTCGCCTTCGGCAGCCATTGATAGTCGGCGCTGAGCAAGAAGTCGTGACCGTTGACGCTCACTTCGCGGCTGAAGGCCACGGTGGAGCGCCGATGCAGTTGGTTGCGCGGTTCGTGAATCGCGTTGGGCAGTGGCGGAAAGCTCAGCGGCGAACCGGGCAGCTGTGTCTCGCTGGTGAGCCCGAGTGATTCTCCATACTGATGCGGCCATGCCGAACTCAGGTTCGGTGCGTACGGCAACACCGCGCGATACACGGGATCGTTTTCGTCGAGCGTGGCGCGAGTTCCGTCCACGCAGACGTAGCCACGCGGTTCGATCGCGTACCAATTGAGGCAGCCCGGCCCGTACACCGGCTTAGTGCTCTTCAGCGCGACCGAACCGCCGGTCCACAGATAGCCAATCCATTCCTTTGCGCCGTCCGGTTCTGGCCGGATCCACACGTAGCGCGTGCGCGCGTATACACGGGCACTGGTCGTCGATGCCGGCGCGGGCGACGGACTCTCGAGCACGAGCGGCGCTCCACTCGCCGACGCCAGCGGTGCAGAGGAGGGCAAAGCAATCGGCGCTGAACTCGTTGCGACGGGTACCGCCGCCACACTCACTACTTGCGGAACCTGACGTTGGGCAGTGTCGGGTTTCGATGTTGCGCACTGTGTGCTGCAAAGTAGGCAAAGCAACGCAGCCGCAAAACAATGCTGCACTTTTGTATGGGTGCGCGTCACGCACGAAAGGTAGCGCATTTGCCGCGCGGTTCTGCCCTTTTTACATGGACTTGGAAACAGTGGGGGTGATCTGGTAGCGGTGGTTTTGTTCGAGGGAGTTTCCGAGGGTGTTCTTGAAGTGGTGAAAGCTTCGAAGGGTGTCAAGAAATGTCTAAGCCGCTAACTAGTTGGGTTGTCTGGGGCTTCAGTCTTACGGTTGCGGGCAGCGCGTTCGCCCAATCCGCTGACACCTCCGGTTCGGTGTCGCTATCCAGCAGTGGCGCCACGACTGATGCGTCCGCGAGCGCAACGCCGCCTGCGAGCGAGCCTGCGCCCGCGGCGGCTGACGCTGCGCCACCGAAAACCGAAGCCGCACCTGAGAAGTTCGAGCCGTACGAGCCGGGACTTCCGCCCGAGGGCAACGTGCTCGAGTTGGGTGTGTTCGGCGGCGTGCTCTTCCCGAGCTCCGATCACAACTTGCGTTACGAAGCGTATCCGCAAAAGCCCTACAGCACGGGTGGTGAGGTCGGTGCACGCCTCGGTTACTACCCAGTTTCGTTCCTAGGGCTCGAGGCGGAAGCCATGGCTGCGGCGAGCAAGGTCAAGGACACCGAGACCAGCGCGGCGCTCTATGCCATGCGCGGGCAACTCGTCGTGCAAGCGCCGTTGCCGTACGTTGCGCCATTCCTCTTGGCCGGTGCTGGTCGCTTGGGCGCGATCAGCCGCGCCATGGCCAATGATAGTGATCCGGCGTGGCACTTCGGCATCGGCGCGAAGGTGCCACTCACCCCCGTGTTGGGTCTGCGCCTCGACTTGCGCGATACGCTCACCAAGAACACGCAACAGGACGGACAAGCGCAAACCTTCGAGATTCAGCTCGGCTTGTTCAGCACGGTTGCCCGCAGTCGCAAGGAGCCGCCGCCTCCGCCGCCAGATTCGGATCACGACGGCTACATCGACAGCGAGGACCAATGTCCGCAAGAGCAGGGTGTCGCCCCGCGTGGTTGCCCGGCCGACACCGATTCCGACGGCGTGCTCGACAAGGACGATTTCTGCCCGCGTGAAGCCGGTCCCGCGCCGAATGGCTGCCCGGATCCGGATCCGGATCATGATGGCGTGCCGCTACCGTGTGACCAGTGCCCGAAGGAAGTCGGCGTGAAGCCCACCGGTTGCCCGATCCGCGACACGGACGGCGACGGCATCTTCGACGACAAGGACAAGTGCGTCGACAAGCCGGAGACCAAGAACGGCTTCGAGGACGACGACGGCTGCCCGGACCAGATCCCCGACGCAGTCAAGAAGTTCTCGGGCGTGATCCAAGGCATCTCGTTCGACAAGAACAAGGCCACCATTCGCCCGCAATCGAAGGCAACCTTGGGCAACGCTGCGACGGTGATGAAGAACTTCCCGAGCATCAGCTTCGAGATCTCGGGGCACACCTCGAGCGAGGGTGACGCTGCGGTCAACCAGCGCCTGTCGCAAGAACGGGCGGACGCGGTGAAGCAGTGGTTGGTGGATAACGGTGTGTCGGCTGACCACATCAAGACTCGCGGCGCGGGCGCCGATGAACCGATCGCGGACAACAAGACCGCGGCCGGCCGTGAAAAGAATCGGCGCATCGAATTCAAGGTCTTGCAGTAGGCCTTTGCCGCCAAGCACACGCCCCCGCCCCATCGTCGGCTTATTGCTCGACGCGCTGTACAACGAGTACGCGAGCATGGTGGTGGGGGCATTCGATGCCGAGTGCGCTCGACGCGGCTTGGACTTGATCTGCTTCGCCGGCGGATCGCTCCAATCCGCTGCGGGCTACGAAAGACAGCGCAATCGCTGCTTCGATCTCGCGGGACCCGAGTCGGTTGATGGCTTGGTCGCGCTGAACTTGAACACCTCCGCCGCGGTGATGAAGGAGTTCCTCGACTCCTTCAATGGTGTGCCGGTCTGCTCGGTGGGCATCGAGGTTCCGGGTTATTCCGTGGTGCAAGCCGACAACGCGTCGGGCATGCGTGACGCGGTGTTGCATCTGATCACCGTGCACAACCGCCGGAGGATCGCGTTCTTGTGCGGTCCACCGGACTACCCCGAAGCCGAGGTTCGCTTCGAGGCCTACCGTGAAGCGCTCTCGCAGTTCGGTATTCCGTTCTTGCTCGAGCGCGTCGCAAACGGGAATTTCAACGAGAATCAGGGCTATCAGGCGATGCTCGAGTTGCTCGATCGCGGGATTGCGATCGACGCCGTGGTGGGCGCCAATGATCGCTCCGCGCTGGGGGCGATGCGGGCCCTGAAAGAGCGCGGCCTGCGCGTCCCAGACGACGTAGCGATCGTCGGCTTCGACGACAGCGAAGATGCGCGGAGTGCCTCGCCCAGTCTCGCCACGGTGCGCCAGCCGTATTGGGAAATCGCCGAGTGCGCGCTCGAGTTCATCGTCGAATCGCTGGCCGGCCAGCTCGCTTTTGGGAGTCGGCTCTTGGCGTCGCACTTCGTCAAGCGACGTTCCTGCGGTTGCCTGTCCGAAGGTGCCCCTTCGGAAGCGCAATACATGCTCGACGCCGATCCCTTGCCGTTCGACGAGGCATTTGCACGGCGGCGGCAGGAGCTGTCCGCGGAGCTCGCCCGCGCTGAGCGCGTCTCACGCGTGGTGGGTCCCGAAGGCTGGATCGAAAAGACGTTGGACGCGGTTCGCCAAGCGACGCTCGGCGCGCCGGATCACGAACTTTTGTTTTTGCTCGACGAAATGCTGGCCAGAACCGCAGCCGCGGAAGGCGACGTGGGTGCTTGGCAGCATGCGGTGTCGGTGATTCGGCGGCGCGTGTTGCCGTGCGTGATGAATGACCCGCGCCGCTGGATGCGCTTCGAAGACGTTTGGCAGCGCGTTCGCGTGATGATTGCCGATGCCGTCGAGCGCGAGCAGCGCGCGCTCCGCGGGCAGGCCGAGCGCGCCGCCGGCATCTTGACCGATACCAGCGAGTCGTTGATCACGTCTTTCGACGTCGAGTCATTACCGCGCGCGTTGGCGGATCGCTTACCGGCGCTCGACATTGGTTCGGCGTACGTGGCGCTGTACGAAGGGCAGGGGACACCCCCGGTCGAGTCACGCATGATCGTGGCCTACGAAGATCGGCGATTGGTCGATCTCTCCACGACCTCGCAGTACTTCGAGACGGCGCGGATCGTGCCGAGCAAGTTTCGCGGCGTGCGCCGAAAGTCGCTCGTGATCGAGCCGCTGTTCTTCGACGGACGACAACTCGGCTTTGCCGCGCTCGAGCTCGGGCCGAAGCGACGCGTGGTGTACGAGCTGCTGCGCGAGCTGATTAGCGCTGCGCTGCGTGGCGCGGAGCTGGTGCGCCGCGTGGCCGAAGAGGCCAGCAACCGCGAAAAGGCCGAAAAGGAGCGCCTCGAGCAAGAACTCGAGATCGCGACGCGCATTCAGACCTCGATTTTGCCGCGCGATCTGCGGGTCGAGAACTTGGAGATCGCGGCCACGATGGTGCCAGCCACCGAGGTGGGTGGCGACTATTACGACGTGCTTCCGGGCAGTGGCGGTTGTTGGCTCGCGATTGGTGACGTGGCAGGGCATGGGCTCAGGCCCGGTCTAGTGATGATGATGCTGCAGAGCATCGTGGCCGCGCTCGGGCGAGAGAACTTTTCTGCGGCTCCTCGCGAGATGGTGAACATCGTCAACGCCGTGCTTTACGACAACGTGCGCAATCGGCTGCGCCAAGACGAGCACGCCACCTTGACCTTGATTCACTACTTTGAAAATGGCGAGCTCGTGTTTGCTGGTGCCCATGAGGATCTCGTGATCCTGCGCGCCGCGACTGGTAGGTGCGAGCGCATCGAGACGCTCGGTACCTGGGTGGGCGCAACGCAAGACATTGCGGACGTAACCGAAGATCAGCGAGCGCGTCTCGAAGACGGCGATGTGCTCTTGCTATTCACCGACGGCGTGATCGAAGCGGCGAACGCGGCCGGCGAGCAATACGGTATCGAGCGGCTATGTGCCGAGCTCGAAGCCGCACGCGGCCGAACCGTGACCGAAATCCGAGATCGACTGCTCGGCGCGGTGCAAGACTTTCTGGCCGTGCAGAACGACGACATCGCGCTGCTCGTGGCTCGCCACACGCGACCGACCGTGTAATACCCCGGCCGTGGCCCCCGAAACCGAAGCCGAGCTGCTCGCGCGCGCCCGCGCGCTCTCCGGTTCGACGATCGCCGAGGTCGCCGCGCGTTTTTCGCTCAGTGCGCCGGCAGATCTGCGGCGGCACAAAGGCTTCGTCGGCGGCCTGATCGAGCGCGCTTTGGGGGCTACCGCCGGCTCGCGCGCCGCGCCGGACTTCGAGGTGCTCGGCATCGAGCTCAAGACCTTGCCCGTCGACTCCCGCGGCCGCGCGCTCGAATCGACCTTCGTGTGCACGATCCCGCTCACCGAAATCGGCGAGGTCGAGTGGCTTTCCTCGCGCGTGCGCCGGAAACTAAGCCGCGTGCTCTGGGTGCCCGTACAGGGCGAACGACAAATCGCCGTCCCCGAACGCCGGATCGGCGAGCCACTCCTGTGGTCCCTCGACGCCGCTTCCGAAGCCGCGCTGCGCTTCGATTGGGAAGAACTCGCCGGTATCATCGGCCGCGGTGACGTCGAGACCATCACCGGCCACATCGGCCGCTGCCTACAAATCCGCCCCAAAGCCCGCGACTCCCACGCGCGCCGCCGAGGCGTGGACGTAGATGGTGCCCGCTTCGCCGCTCTACCGCGTGGCTTCTACTTACGCGCGACGTTCACGAGCGAGATATTGCGCCAAAACTATGCGCTGTAGCGGCATTGAGGTTGACGCGCGGCGCCTTCGGCGCGCGGCGGGAGACTCCCGCTTTCGCACGCTCGGACGATGGCGCTTGGCCGCCCGCGCTGAAGCTGAGGGAAAGCAGGCGCCTGTTCGGTCAGCTCTTTGTAGGTCTCCATCTCATTGGCTGATCGTGATCTGGTCTTCCAAGACTTATCGCTCGTTTTGGTTCCGGGAATGCGGCTGTTGATGCTTCCCGCGCGCCCGGCGCGAGCGTGCGACGCCTTCGGCGTGCACCCGAGTTTGTGGGCAGCGTCGTGTTGCTCCGCTCATCGCGTTGCGCGCGGGAGTTGTTACTCAACCTCGTCCGGTAGCGGCGACACCCCTACATGCACGTGGTCGTGGTGGTCGGCGTTGTCGTCGGGCGTCAAATACTCGTGAAATAAACCGCTATTGTGAAAGCGCGACGCGATTGCGTTCACAACTGGAGCGTCCGCATCGAGCGCGGTACCGAGGCCCTTGTGGAAGTCGCGTTTGACTTCGTAGTGCACGCCGTTGCGGGTGAAGCCGTGCATGTCGATGGCGAGACCGTATGCGTGGAGGCTGACTCGGTGCTTGGCACTTAGGCGATACACGTAGGCGCCGGAAAAGCGCACATCGGTTACGCCGTAGGCGGTGAGTTCGGCTCCGACTAGTGCCAGCGCCAATGCTAGCCGACAATCGGTGATCAGTGGCCCGTTGCCGCCGGTGTAGTAACGCACACCGGCGATTGGTCCGTCGATGACGATGGGGGTGTGCACGCCCAGCTCGTGATCGAGTGTGCGAAAGTGAACGTTGCGCGCCGCGAGCCGCGCCAGGCAATCGACGCTGCCCGGCAATACCGAGCGCAACTCGTTGCGCGTTCGGGGCCGCGGCACGTCCCCGAGAGTTTTGGCGAACACCGATGTGGGTGTGCTGTGAGCGTTCTTGACGGGTTGCATGGACAACCCCTGCACCCGCGGCGTCTCGCGCGTTTGGACCCCAGCAGCGTTTTGAGTCACGGACGTGGGGGGCCAAGCGTAGCCGGCCGGGACGACCCAGCCGGCGCTGGCCGCATACGGTGACGCGGCTCGCGGGGCTTCCCGCGCGCAGCCGCCAAGCCCGAGGCTGAGGGCACTGAGCAGCAACAAAACGAGGGCCCGGGGGTTCACGCGCGAAATTGTGGCAGGGGGTTGGGGGCCGGGGCCAAGATTTGAGCGCGCCGAGGGGTCGAAAATCGGTGGGCGCTCAGAAAATGCTAGGTCTTTTAGGCATGCTTCCGGAGCTTGAGCCCTCTGAGCCGCGCTTTCGCGATCGCTTTCCTCGGCCGAGCTTCATGACATTGACCGTGGCGCTGGCGCTTCTGGTCACGCCCGGTGTTGGGCTGCTCGCGGCCGAAATGCGCGATCCCGCCGCGGAACGAGCGCGTTTGGTGCAGGAGGCGGATCTCACGCTGCGCGCGGATTTGATCAACCAGGGGCTAACGCCGGTCGAGGACAAAACGGCCGACGTGCTTGGCCTGAGCGCGCTTGGAATCGAGGTGTTCACACCCGAACGCCCGTTCCGCATGGAATCTGGCGGGGCCATGCTCACGGGGACGCCGGTATCGGCCCAAGACCGAGATCGCGTGCTCGTCACGTTGGCGAATGAGCTTGCACGCTATCCCGCAGATTTTCTCGCGCGCGCTCGGCTACGTCGCTTGGTGCTGTGCGCGAATTTTCGCGAAGGCAGCGAGTCGATCCCGTCTTTGCCGAATTATCACGGCGCGCTGTTGATAGACGTCGATGCAGAAGCGCCGTACCTGCGCCGGCTCTTGCATCACGAGATCTTCCACTTCGCTGACTACGCCGATGATGATCAGCTGTCGCACGACCCGGCGTGGCTCGCGCTCAATGACCGCTACTTCGTATACGGCTCGGGTGGGCGCTTCGCGCGCGAACCCGGCGCGGGCCGTTTTACCGCTGAAATCCCCGGTTTCGTCTCACGCTACGCGACCTCCGCCCTCGAAGAGGACAAAGCCGAGACCTTCGCCATGCGCATGTCCGCACCGCAGCAATTCGCGGAACTCACCGCGGCTGATCCGATCTTGCGCGCAAAATCCGCCGCGCTCGAGGTGCAGCTGCGCAAATTGAGCTCAGCGATGGATCCGCGATTCTTTGCGGCGATCGATCGGCGTTGACTCTCCGTCGCCGACTCAGACCTTTACGAGTGCACCTTTCGGATCGAGCCGAGCGAGATCTTCCAAATCACTGGTGAAGATCGGCCCTTGCGCGCTGCGTCCGACGATGACGACCGAAGCGTCGATCACGTCGCTGGTATCCGTCGCTGCGAGAAGCTCCCCGCATGCACGGGCCAACGCTCCGTCGAGTGGAACGACTTCGACTTCTGCACTGCGCGCGAAGCGCGCTAGCATCGCTTGACGTTTACCATCTCGCCAGGCCTGCCCCAGAGCGCCGACCGGAACATGAAACCGTCCGCCTTGTGCGACAACTTGGTCGAGCATGGCGATCATCCGCCGGTCCCCACGGTCGATTGCGATCAGAGCGCCGGCGTCGAGCGTCACTTCTGGCGGCTTCGCGACAGTGCGCGCTTTGCCCATGCGATTTCTCGTTTGTTGGGGGAGCCATGTTCGGATTTCAACTCGTCGATCAAGGCGCGCAACGATTCTCGTTGCTCTTTTTCTGCTAGTGCCCCAGCAATGTAGCCGGAGACAGAGCTTGCCTCTCCGCTTTTCACGGCGCGCTGGACCTTTGCCAACTGCTCGCGGGGCAAGGTAATGGCGATTTTCGCGGCTGTCATACCGCAATCATACTGCGCGTTTTGGTCGATGCAAAGCATCGCCTCAGGGCAGTACAGGAGAAGCGTGATTTCGACTCGCTGGCGTGGCTGCTGTTTCGGGAGTTCGTCGTTGCGGGTGGCCTTGCGGCGAACAACGGCGGCAAGCGCGCCCGTTCCAGCGGGCGCGCCCCAAAAATCAGCGGCTCAGCTCGGTGACGAGATTGGCGGCTTCGTCGCGATCGATTTCGAGGACTTGGGCGGTCTCCAGGATCAATTCGCGTTCGCTGGTGCGGATGATCCCGTCGGCGGCGGTGACTTGAATGGCGAGCGAGAGTGCGACGCGGCGCGAGCCTGGATCGGGCAAGCGGCTCTTCACGCTTTGCAGGCGCGCGGCGCGGCCTTCGCGCTCGAGTGCGTCGCTCGCTTCGGCGACGATTTGCGCGAGGCGGGCAGTGGCTAAGCGGCCCGTCGTGAGCGACTCCATCGATTTGAGAAAATGTGCGCGCTCCACCGTGCTGAACTCGCCGTCGGCCGATGCGGCCAGGTACATGGCCTCGATCAGCGCTTCCAGTTTCGATTCGCCCAACGCGTGCGCGTCATTGCCGCTCATGGCTCGGCACTATACCAAAAGCCCGAACCGGCGAGCGGATGTCGAGCAGCTTCTGTCAGGAATCACTGCCTCGGTCGGCTTCGTCGACCAAGAACGGTGAATGCGTGAATTGACGAATTACTTCGGTCGCATAACTGCCCGAAGGCAGGGAAAATTCGAGCTCGAGGCGCCCCACGCCAGCCCAGCGTAGTTCGAGATCGGTGATCGGAGCGATCAGGTCGCGGCGAGTTCCGGGGGCCAAGCGAGCGAGCTTTTCGCGCGCGTCGGGGTCCAGGCCGAGTTCTTCGAGTTGCGCCAGCTCCAACGCGGCGGCATCGCTGGAGGTTGGACGCGCTTTCGGTCCGAAGATCGGGCCAGTGAGGTGAATGTCGCCGCTGTGCAAGCGTGGTGTTTCGCGTGCCGTATCTTCGACTGAAAACATGGCGCCCGCGTTGTTCAAACGCACCACCTCGCCCATGATCAGCCGGTCGAGGCCGAGCGCTCGTCGCGCGGAAAAATAGCGATTGAATGCTTCGGCCTGGATCACGCTCGGGTAAAGCTTGCTCAAGAAACGCGGCACACCGTGCAGCTTTGCGCCATCGCGCAGCCAGCTGAGCGCTTGCGACAAGCCCTCACCTCGGCGACCGAAGCGTTGGCCGCCGTAATAATTGAATAGGCCGCTCTTGCGCAGTCGTTCGGCGAGCGGCTGGGCTTTTTCGAGCGCCCCGAGATCGCTCGTGACGAGCGTGATGCGGAAACGGTTGCCGAGGAGGTGCCCAGTTCGGAGCTTGTTCGAGTGACGCGTGTGTTCGACCACGCTGAGGCCTTCGGGCAAATTCCACTCGCTCGGTGGGCGGGCTTTCGACGGCAGCGAGAGCCACTGGCGCGTGACGGCGTGCTTGTCTTTGAGCCCCGCGTAGCCCACGTCGCGCTCGTCCACGCCCGCGGCGCGCGTGACGGCGCGAACCATGGCCGGTGTGGTGAAGCCGCGCTTTTCGATGCGCGCGTACAGGTGTTCGCCTGCGCCGCTCTGAGGATAGAGCGGGATTTCGTCGACAACGAAGTCTTCGGGGGCGGGTCCGATCTGCGCGTCGATCGGCGGCGCATCGACGAACATGATCGGCGGCGTGTGTGGCGTGTGCTCCAGCGCGGGCGCGCTGTTTGGTTCGGTAGTCATTTGCGTGGTGTGGTGCCGATCAAATCGTCGAGCGCTTTGAACAAGCCGTCGCTCGCGCTCTCTTTGCCTTCGGCGAGGTCGAGGTCCTCGATGCCCAAGATCAAGAGCTCGGGATCGGAATGATCGGGATCGAGAGCGCCGGTCGTTCCCGGCGCTGGTGACGGCACGCTGTCGGCAGGGAGAGCGTGACGGTGACCGCCTTGGCACGTCAGGACCAAGGCCGCGATGTTGTCCGGCCCGCCTGCGGCGTTGGCCAGCGCGATCAAGCGCTCTGCGATTCGTAGTGGCGCGTCATCGCGTCCGAGCGCAACCGCGATTTCCGTCGCGGGAACCGGTCCGCTCAGGCCGTCACTGCACAAAAGGTAGCGATCGCCCTCCACGACCGCGTACGAACGCACCGACACGCGCACTTGTTCGTTCATGCCCAGCGCGCGCGTGACCACGTTCTTCGGTAAGCGCGCGAGCACTTCGTCGTCGAGCTCGGGGCGCTGTTCGATCACGTCCGTGAGCAGCGAATGGTCCTGCGTCAATAGTTCGAGGTGCCCGCCGCGGAGTCGATAGCAGCGACTGTCGCCCACGTGCGCCACGTGCATCAGCCCGGAGCGCGCCGAGAAACAAGTCGCGACCACGGTCGTGCCCATGCCGCGGTGCGCTTGCGAAGAGCGCGAGATCTCGACGATGTCCTTGTTCGCCTTGAGCACCGCGGCGGATAAGCGCCGCGCACCACTGGGAATGCCGAAGCGATTGAACTCGGGGCTTTGATGCGTGCTGCGGATGGTCGCGCCGAAGTAGTTCGCCATCGAGCGCGCGCACAGTGCGCTTGCCACTTCGCCAGCGTTGTGACCGCCGGCGCCATCGGCGACGAGGTACAGACTCAAGTCGTCGCGTACGAGTACGGCGTCTTCATTGTGCGTGCGCCGCTTGCCAACGTCGGTTGCGCCGCCTGCTTGGAGCACGAGCTGTGCCGTCATCTGCGAGCTCGAGATAGTGTCGCAGGATCGCGCACTTGCGGAAAGCTTGGGCCTTGGCGCTGCGCCATAAATCGCGGAAATTGCTGAAAATCCGGCCAGCCGCTCGAGTGCCTCGTCGGCGCGTGACGGAAATCGACTGCGTTTTCCTTGCGCCGGCCCCCGGTACACCCGAAAGTTGAAAAGTAGTGAGTAGTGATGCGGCGCGCGCGAAGGCCAAGACAGGGCTGGTGCTCTCCGGCGGCGGCATGCGCGGCGCCTACGAGGTGGGTGTAGTTGCCGGCATCATGGAGGTCCTGGATCCAGAGCCCGCAGCGGGCCCGGTGTTCCAGATCTTCGCCGGCACCTCGGTGGGCGCGATCAATGCCACGTACCTCGCGTCGAACGCGGCTCAGCCGGACCACGGCGTCGAGCGTTTGGCCGAGGTCTGGAATAGCCTGCGTCTAGAAGATCACGCGCGCGTGCGTCCGTTTGGTTTGGCGCGCTTGCCCGACGCGCTTTCGCGCTTCCGCGCGAAGCCCGGTGAGGCGCTGGGCAGTTCGCTGCTCGACTCGCGCGGCATCGAAGTCTTGGTTCGGCGCACGATCGATTGGACGAAGCTGCACGAAAACATCGATCAAGGCACGATCGACGCGGTGATGATCGCTGCGCTGCACGTGGTTTCTGGGCGCACCACGATGTTTACCGAGCGCTCGCCGAGCTGCCACATCGAGCCGACGCGCGACGAGCGGCGAGCGACCGCGTTCGAGCGCATCACCGCCGATCACGTGCTGGCTTCGGCCGCGATTCCACTGCTCTTTCCCACCCGCCGGATTGGTGAGCACTACTATTGCGATGGCGGTTTGCGCTTCAACACGCCGATCGCTCCAGCGATTCGCGCCGGCGCTGAGCGGCTGGTGATCGTGTCGGTTCGCCACGAGCGCTCGCAGCGCGAGCTCGCCGCAGTCGAGGCCGCAGACGCGGGTGGGGGCAGCGAGTTGAGCCCGGTGTTCCTCGTTGGAAAGCTGCTCAACGCGTTGCTGCTCGATCCCGTCGAGTATGACTTGCAGGTGTTGGAACGGCTGAACCAAGTCATGGAGGTCCTCGAGGAGACCCTTGACGCGGACGATCTAGAACGCATCCAAAGGGTGTGGATCAAGCATCGCGGTGCGCCGTACCGCCGGTTGAAGAAGCTGGTCTTCCAACCCTCGCGGGATCTGGGTCGAGTTGCGGGAGACTTCATCAAGAGGTCGCTCAAGACGACGAACCTGCGCCCCGTGGCCAAATACTTGATCGAAAAGTTCGCCAGCGATGCGCCCGAGCCGGAAGCGGACTGGGCCTCGTACTTGCTGTTCGACGGCAGCTTCGCCCACGAGCTGATCGAAATCGGCCGGCAAGATGCGCGGGATCAGGCCGAAAAGATTCGGGAATTTTTTAGCTGAGCGTTGCTTGGCGGCCGGGAATGAACCTGGCGCCGCCGGTGTTGATTCGGCACGCGACTGTCATAGTCGCTCACCATTCGAGGAAAGCCATCGATGATCACTCGCCGATTGACGTCTCCGTTGCTTGCTTTGGCTACCATTGCAGGTGTTGCCGTTGCGGGTTGCGCCAAGTCGGGTAGCGCGCCTCATCCTGAAATTGCCGCCGAGACGCGAGCCAACACGACCCCCGTCACCGTCGTTCCGAATCCGGTGTTGAATCGCGTCGGCTCTGAGTCGATCGCCGATATCACCGAACGCGTGTTGCCCTCGGTGGTGAACATCTCGATGACCAAGGTGACCAAGATGAGTGCGTCACCGCTGCCGTTCATGCCCTTTTTCGGGCCGCAGGGTCAGGAAGATCGGCGCGAACAGGGCATGGGCTCGGGCGTGATCGTCTCCAAGGACGGCTACATTCTGACCAACAACCACGTGGTGGCCGACGCTCAGGAAATCAAGGTCACTACTTCGGATCGCAAGAACTTTACCGCCACCATCGTGGGCACGGACCCGAAGAGCGATCTGGCCGTAATCAAACTGAAGGGTGACGTGGGCAATCTCACGCCGGTGGAGTTCGGCGATTCAGGCCGTCTGCGCCTAGGTGACGTGGTGCTCGCGATCGGCAATCCCTTCGGCGTCGGACAGACGGTGACGATGGGCATCGTTTCGGCCAAGGGCCGCACCGATCTCGGTATCGAGGCGTACGAAGACTTCATCCAGACGGATGCCGCGATCAATCCGGGTAACTCGGGTGGCGCGCTGATCAATGGCGAAGGCAAGCTGGTCGGCATCAATACGGCGATCTTGTCGCGCAGCGGCGGTTACCAAGGCATCGGCTTCGCGATCCCGAGCAACATGGCCTCGCCGATCATGGATAGCCTGAAAAAGAGCGGCAAAGTGATCCGCGGCTGGCTAGGTGTCGCCATCCAAGACGTGGATCAGGAGCTGGCTGATGCAATGAAGCTGCCGGCCGCGAGCGGCATTCTGCTTTCGGACGTCAAACCGGGGGCGCCCGCCGCCAAGGCAGGGCTCGTGCGCGGTGACGTGGTGCTCAAGGTCGACGGTAAAGTGGTGGATACCAGCGGCCAGTTCCGAAACGTGATTGCTGCCAGCGGCTCTAAGCGCACCGTGCATTTGGACTTCGTTCGCGACGGGAAGCCGATGGCGTCGGACGTCGAGCTCGGCGAAATGCCGGAACCGGACGCGGGCGTGGTGAGCGGCCAGAATTCGCCGCAGGGCAGTGCCTTGAACGGCATCGTGCTGGAAAGTCTCAGCCAGCAGAATCGCCGAGCCTTCGAGATTGACGATGCGGTGAAGGAGGGCGTGGTGATTACCCGCCTCGATCCACAGAGTAACGCGGCGCACGCGGGGCTGCGCCCGGGTGACGTCGTGCTCGAGGTCAACCGGGTGCGCGTCGATAGCCCGCAGCGCTTTCAGGAGCTCTACTCCAAGTCGAAGAGCCGCGTACTATTGCTCGTCAATCGCCACGGCAGCACGAACTACGTGGTCGTCAAAGGCTAACCTCGAGCCTCGAGGCGCGGGTCACGCACGCTGCGCGACCCGCCCCACTCAGGGTCTGACTCACCAGCACCAGCGTGTACGCACGCGCGCCGGGCGCAGCGTGCCGATGACGTGCGACAAACGAACGCGGCGACTACCGGCACCACCACTTGAATCGCTGCGTTCAAGGCGAACCGACAGTGTGGTCGAGTTCCAATCCGGCTGCCCGTCACGATTTGCCGAAGAAAGGGCCGTGATTGGCCGCGAGGCCGTTCGCAGATCGACCTGCAGTGATGGGTTTGGCGGTGAAGTCGGTGTCGGCCATGGCCGTACCCAGCGCGCAGTCGAAGCGCTAGCATGGTCTAGTTTTGGAAGGCGTCATCGCACCCCCGCGTAGTTCACAGATTAGCCAGGCGGCCATCAATCCACGGGTCTGTCCGGCGTGCGGTGCGCGATACCCTGCGGATTTTCGGGTCTGTCCCCGCGATGCGACTCCGCTCGAAGACGCACCCGACGACGAAGATCCGGTCGTGGGGCAGCTGCTCGATGGCTCGTATGAAGTATTGCGCGTGATCGGTGAAGGCGGCATGGGTCGCGTCTACGAGGCGCGCCACACGCGGCTTCACACCAAGCGCTTCGCAATAAAAATGCTGCACCACGAGCTCGCGCGGCAGCCCGAGGTCGTGATGCGCTTTCAGCGAGAAGCAGAAGCGGCGAGCGTTCTCACTCACCCGAACGTGGTCGGTGTCTACGACGTCAACACCAGCGCGGACGGTCGTCCGTACATCGTGGCGGAGCTGTTGCAGGGCGAAGACTTCGGGAGCTATCTCGATCGCATCGGCAGGCTACCCACGGTGGAGGCGGTGCACATCGTGCGCCAGGTGTGCCACGCGTTGGGCGCGGCCCACGCGCAGGGCATCGTCCACCGCGACGTGAAGCCGGAAAATGTATTTTTGGCTGGCCCCAGCGCGACCGTCAAAGTGCTCGATTTCGGCATCTCCAAGGCCGAGACCAGCGATGGCCTGACCAAGACGGGTACGGTGATGGGAACGCCGGACTACATGGCGCCGGAGCAAGCGCGAGGCGATCGCGTGGATGCGCGCGCCGATATCTACGCTACGGGTGCGATGTTGTACCGCGCGATCACCGGTCGCAAGCCGTTCGAGGGCAGCGACGCGATGGCGATCCTGACCGCTGTGCTGACGCAAGAGCCGGAGCGCCCCTCGACGCTGAACCCGAAAATCCCGCTCTCGCTCGAGCTGGTCGTGCAGCAAACGATGGCCAAGTCGCCGAACGAGCGGTTTGCCAGCATGGACGCGCTCGAGCAAGCGCTCGCGCCGTTCGACGCGCCGGACGCGCATCTGCCGGCGGTGACGCCCAAATCTGTTCAAGATCCGACGAGCACCCCGGCGCCGACCACATTGCTGCAAGCGGCAGCGCGTACCTTGCTCGCAACACCACCCAGCACCTCGGTCCGTGAAACCATGGAACAGACGGCTCGCGACGTTCGCTTGGCGCGGCCGGGGCTGGTCTTCTTCACCGCGTTCGGGCTGTTCTGGGGGTTCGTGAACGTGGTGGTGGTGGCGGCCGCGCTCGTGCGTCTGATCCGCGGCACAGACCTCGGCATGGCCGAGGTGACGCTCTCGATTGTCGGCGTGCTGGCGACGTTTGCTAGTCCAGCGGTGATTTGGGTGCGCCACGTGCGCAGCGAGGTTTGGCCGAGCACACCGCGCTCGATGGAGATGGTCGTGCGTCTGCGGCGCGTCGTGCTGTACAGCGCATCGGCCTACGGTCTCGGCGCGGTACTCGTGCAATTGTTCGAAGGCGTCGTCGGGCGGAACGGTTTGGGGGTAGCGCGGCCGGGTTGGTCGTTGTTCGTATTCGTGATCGCACTCACGGTTGGCGTGCTTACCTGGCTCGGGTCCGCACAGCGCGGTCGTGAAGGGACATAGCGTGTGCACTCGTGATCGTTGGTTTTTTGTTAGTGATTACAGATTGTTAACGGCTTAATCGCGTCCCCCTTTCCAACCCGGCGGTTTCGGCCGTTCTGTGGTTCGTGCGGCCATCATCTCGAGTACTCCTGATCGATCCTTCGGACGCCGGCCGTGCGGTGCTTGCCGAGCGCCTGCGCGCCCAAGGCTTCGTCGTCATCGAGTGCAAGGATGGCGCGGAAGGCGCGGTTCAAGCGCTGGAAGAAGCGCCGGACGCCGTCATCGCCGATCTGTCGATGCCGAGCATCTCGGGCGTGCAGTTGTGTCGCTTGTTGCGCTCCGAGCCTGGCACGTCGATGGTGCCCGTCGTGCTGCGTGGCAGTGAGGGGCGGCGCAATCACTTTTGGGCCGAGCAGGCGGGCGCGTTCGCGTACGTCATCAAAGGTCGCATGGGAGAACTCGTGCGTGCCTTGCGGCGTGCGATCGAGCTCAAGCCGAACGTCGAACCCGACGCTTTCTTCGTCGTCGGGTTGGCCCAAACCCTCGATGTTCGCGAACGCATCGCGACTCACTTGGACGCCGCGCTGTTCGATTCGGTGATCGCCGCCGAGGTTCGGCGTTTGGGCACGTGTGAGTCGTTCGATCGTTTGGTGGATCTGTTGTCGCAGTTCGTCTCTCAGGTCACGAGCTATCGCTGGATGGCTGTCTGGCGCTACGAGCCCATGAGGCTAGGCATCCACAACAACCCGGCAAATCGGGAGGAGGCGCTGGTCGAGGCGGGGCAGGCCTTCGGTCGAACCTTGGACGCACCAGTCGTGGCAGTCGAGGACGACGATGCGGTCGACGATGCCGAAGGCCCGCCGGCGATTGTCGAGCCGATCTATTTTGGCGATCGCCAGATCGGTTCGATTGCGCTCGCCCCGCGCGCGCCGGTCCACCAAAACGACCCGGTGCTCGTGAAAACGATTGCTCGTGAGCTGGGTGGCGCGCTCCGAATGGCGACCCTAGTCGAGGAGTCCCGATGGATGGCGACCACCGACGCGCTCACCGGCCTATCGAATCGTCGCGCATTCGTCGACTGGGCGATCCGCGAAGTAGCGCGCTGCGCGCGCTACAACGACCATTTCTGCGTGACGCTGTTGGACGTAGACCACTTCAAGCAGGTCAACGATCGCTATGGCCATGCTGCCGGCGATTCGGTGCTCGCGGCCGTGAGTCGCTTGATGGGTGGCATCGTGCGATCGTGCGACGTGGTTGCGCGCTGGGGTGGCGAAGAGTTCGTCGTCGCACTGCCATCCACTTCGCTCGACGGTGCGATGTTGGTTGCTGACCGCATCCGCGCAGCGCTCGAAGTGCTCCCGATCACCGATCCCAGCGGTCAGATCCTCAACGTGACCGCGAGCTTCGGCGTCGCCGAGCTCGAGGCCGGAGAAACCCTGGATCAAGTCGTGGATCGCGCTGACCGAGCGATGTACGCGGCCAAGAGCGCAGGCCGCAATCGCGTACTGTCGACGGCTCAGCTGGTGCCGGCGCTACACTCGATTACGCCTCAAAGCATTCCCCAGAACGGCTCAATTGCGCCGGTCGTATCGTTGACGCCGAAAAAAGTCGTCGAAGCTTGATCCCCTACAGCTTGGTGACGTTCTTGCCGACTTGATACGCCGGGCGTGAGATGATGCGCTCGAGCCAGGATTTGACGTGGGGGAACTCAGATAGCGGCAGGACGTCGCCTGCGCCGTAGTTGGCTGCGAGACCGTTCACCCAGGGTGCGGTCGCGATGTCGGCGATGGTGTACTCGCCGATCAGGTACTCTTTGTCGCTCAGTTCGTGGTTGAGCACGCCGAGTAGGCGCTTCGCTTCGTTCGTGTAGCGCTCGAGCGGGTAGGGGTGGTCACACTTTTCGCGAGCGTATTTGAAGAAGTGGCCGAATTGGCCAAACATTGGCCCGATGTGCCCGACTTGGAAGAACAACCATTGCAGGCATTTGAAGTGCTGCGCGGGGTCGGTCGGCAAGAGGCGCCCGGCCTTCTCCGCGAGGTAAATCAAGATCGCCCCTGACTCCATCAGCGCGAGCGGCTTCCCGCCTGGACCGTCGAGATCCACGATTGCCGGGATCTTCGAGTTGGGGCTGACCGACTTGTAGGCTTCCGTGAACTGCTCACCCTTGAGGATGTTCACGGTGTGGGCCTCGTACGGGATCTGCAGCTCTTCCAAGGCGAGCGCGACCTTGATGCCGTTCGGGGTGTTCAGCGAAAAGAGCTGAAGCTTCGAGCGGTCGGCGATCGGAAATTGAGATTCGATCAACAGCGGCGAGGTCATGTTCCTAGCCTAGGACTGCCCCTGGTGAACCGACAGTGACTTAGGTCGATTCAGCAAGAATTCCGGCAATATCGCCCCAAATCTGGACAGGGGCGGGCACGGGCGCACATCAGCGCGCCCGTCACATGAACCGCGCGAATGGCTCAGCCTTTTGGCCCGAGCATTTCCTCGGGCCGCACGAAGCGGCTGAAATCTTCGGATGACACCAGGCCGAGCGCTTCCGCCGACTGGCGCAACGTCAGCCCTTCCTTGTGGGCCTTTTTGGCGATCTTCGCGGCGTTGTCATAGCCGATGTGCGGGTTGAGCGCGGTCACCAGCATCAGCGAATTCTCCAGGTGCTCCTGGATGCGCTTCTTGTTCGGTTCGATGCCAACTGCGCAGTTCTTACGGAAACTGTCGCAACCATCCGCAATCAAACGCGCGCTCTGCAAGAAGTTGTGCGCGAGCAGCGGCTTGTACACATTGAGTTCGAAGTTGCCGCTGGCGCCGCCGAAGTTGACCGCGACATCGTTGCCGAACACCTGCGCGCAGAGCATGGTCATCGCTTCCGACTGAGTCGGGTTCACCTTGCCCGGCATGATCGAGCTGCCCGGTTCGTTTTCGGGGATCGAGATTTCACCGAAGCCGCAGCGCGGGCCCGACGCCAACCAGCGCACGTCGTTGGCGATCTTCATCAACGACGCAGCGAGCGTCTTCAACGCGCCATGTCCGAACACGATTGCGTCGTGTGCGGCGAGCGATTCGAACTTGTTCGGCGCAGTCACGATGGGGTGTGACGTGAGCTCGGCGACCTTGGCCGCGACGCGCACCGCGTACTCGGGGTGTGCGTTCAGTCCAGTGCCCACCGCGGTGCCACCGAGGGCCAGCTCGCCCAGGTGCGGTACCGCACTTTCCAGGTGTTTCAGGCCGTGATCTAGCTGCGCGACCCAACCGCTGATCTCTTGACCAAGCGTCAGCGGTGTCGCGTCCATCAAGTGGGTACGACCGATCTTGACGATGTCTTTGAATGCGGCCGACTTCTCGGCGAGCGTATCGCGCAAGGCTTTGACACTGGGCAGTACGCGAGCGCGCACCGCGTCCACGCAGGCGAGCGACATCGCCGCCGGAAATACGTCGTTCGACGACTGCCCGCGATTCACGTGATCGTTTGGATGAACCAGACGCTTCTCGCCGCGCACGCCGCCGAGAATTTCACTGGCGCGATTGGCGAGCACCTCGTTCATGTTCATGTTGCTTTGCGTGCCGCTGCCCGTCTGCCAGACCACGAGCGGAAACTCACCGTCGTGCTTGCCCGCGATCACTTCGTCTGCGGCGGCCACGATCGCGTTACCGAGTCGCGCATCGACGGCGCCGAGATCCATGTTCACGAGCGCCGCTGCTTTCTTCACGATCGCCAACGCGCGCAGTAGCTGCGCGGGCATGCGCTCACCCGAGATGTCGAAGTTCTGCAGGCTGCGCTGAGTCTGGGCGCCCCACAGGCGATCGTCGGGGACTTCGATCGGGCCGAAAGTGTCGAGTTCGGTGCGGGTGCTCTTGGCGGTCATAGCCGAGGACCTGCACAAGAGCCGCGCCGGAATCAAGATCCTCGCGAAATCCCACGAGGATTTGACCTAATTTGACAAGCTCGGTAAGGACCTCCGCATGGCCCGAGCCCGCTTTGTCGCCCAGGTAGCACTCGCTGCGGTGCTCGGTTTGGGCGCCCTGCGCGCCGAGGCGGCGCCTGAGGCAAAACCGCTCGAATCGAGCAAACCGGCCGAACCCAAGGCGCCAAAGTCGGAATCGCGGCCCGAGCCCAAGGCGGAAGCTAAGCCCGCCGCTGAACCCAAAGCGGAGCCGCGGCCCGAAGCCAAGCCGGAACCCAAGGCCGAAGCCAAGGCGGAAGCCAAGCCCAAGACTGCGAGCAAGTCGGACAAACCCAAGCCGAGCGAAAAGCCGAGCGCGGAATCCTCAAAGCGCACCGAACCGGCGAAATCCGACTCGCTCAAGCCGGAGCCAACCGCAAAGCCCGCCGAAGGCAACAAGGCCACGAGCAAGCCCGCTGCGCCACCCGATCCGCAACGTGGCGTCGGGACGCGCTCGGTAGGTGCGCTGCCGGCCGCATCCGCGAGTGAGGATTCGGACTCCGGCAAAGCAGCCAAGGCCGCTGACAAGTCGGACAAGGGCGACAAGTCGCAAGCGAAAGCGTCGCACCAGAAGGGCAAGCCACCGCACAAGCCTGCTGCGTCTTTGCCCGCGAATGCCGCGCGTGCGCAGCCCGACCGCATCGCACGCCAAAAAATTGCCGAGGGGCCGACCGACGAAGATCTGCGCGCGGGCAAGGACGATCCGGAACTGCGTTCGCTGAAGGCTGCAGAACGCGTGCTCTTTCCGCGCCCTCTGACCGGCGTCGAACCGGGCTGGTCGTGGGATTTGCCGGAAGCGGTCAGCAAAGCATCCCCCGAGGTGATCACCCAGGGCGCACCGAGCCTGCGTCCGAGTGGTGTGCGGCGAGAAGCGGTCGAGGGCGCACCGGATGCCGCTTGGTTGAAGAGCCTCGCGATGCCGAGTCTGCCGATCGTACTCGACGAGTTCGTGATCAAATACCTGCGCTTCTATCGGGACAGTCCAAGCGGCAAGGCGATCGCCCGCGTGTGGACGAAGAAGAGCGGGCGCTACGCCGCGGCCATGCGCAGCGAACTCGCGCGTGCGGGGGTGCCCACCGAGCTGGTGTGGCTTTCGATGATCGAGAGCGGACACAACCCGACCATCGTTTCGCCAGCGGGGGCCGCGGGGCTTTGGCAATTCATGCCGGACGCGGGCCGCACCTATGGCCTGACGGTTGACCGCTGGGTAGACGAACGCCTCGATCCCGAACGTTCGACGCAAGCCGCGAGTCGTTACTTGAGCGATCTGTACCGACGCTTCGGCAGTTGGGAGCTGGCCATCGCCTCGTACAACATGGGCTACGGAGGTCTTGCGCGTTCAATCCGCAAGTTCAATAGCAACGACTTTTGGGAGCTCGTTCGCTACGAAGCCGGTGTGCCCTGGGAGACGACGCTCTACGTTCCCAAGATCTTCGCGCTCTCGATCGTGATGAACAACAAGAAGGCATTCGGGCTCGATGCCGTCGAGTCCGATGCGCCGGAGGCCTTCGACGTCGTACAGGTTGGGCCGAGCGTTCCGCTCGCGGACGTCGCGCGATCAGCCGGAGTCAGCGAGGCCGAAATCAGCGCCTTGAATCCGGCTTTCCTCGCGGGCCGTACTCCGCCTGCTGCGCCCGGTTCGAGCAAGCCAAGCTATCGCGTGCACGTGCCCGTGGGTAAGGGCGTTCTATGCACGGCCGCTCTTGCCCGCATCGCGAGTGACGAGGAACCGCTGCAGACGTACGTGACCAAGTTCGGCGAAACCGTGGAATCGATCGCGAACTCACATGGCGTGAGTGAAGCACGACTGCGCGCGATCAATCACGTCGAACCCAAAGAGCAACTTGCGGCGGGCACGGTGCTGCTCGTGCCGCGTACCCCGCGCGCTGCGAGCACGCCACCGAACGACGAAGTGGTCGTGGTTCCGCCGCGGCAATTCGCGTACGCCGAACGCTCGCGGATCTTCTATCGCGTGCTGTCGGGCGATACTTTGAGCCGAGTGGCCAATGTGTTCGGCGTCAGCGTGGCCGACATTGGGCTGTGGAATGCGCTGGACGAAAACGCGCGCCTGCAGTCGGGCATGGCCTTGCAGCTGTTCGTCGACAAGCGGAAGAGCTTTTCTGCTCGCACGATCAATCCCAGCGAGACCCAAGTGTTGGTCGCGGGAAGCCCAGAATTTTACGACTATTTCGAGGGGCAAAATGGCCGAAAGCGCGTGGTCGTCAGCGCCCGCGAGAACGACACCTTGGCCACGCTCGGCAAGCGCTACGGCATGACCGTCGGCAGCATGGAGCGCGTCAACCGTCGTTCGCGCACGGACAAGCTGCACGCCGGCGAGAGCATCGTCGTTTATGTCGACCGCGGGCGCGCGGTCACCCCGCGCAAACCAAGTGCCGATGACGACGTGGCGAGCGGCACATTGCTCCCACTCGAACCGGCGTTGGATGCGCCCAGCCCCGACGTCTCGGAATCGGCGGGTGCTACGAGCGCCTCGGCGATTGCCCCCGCGGAGGTCGGCGCTCCATAGACGCGAAGTGCGGCCTTGGCTCAAAATCCAGCCATCTTGACTGGCTTGCTGCCGCCGATACGGCCCCAACACCAAACGCTGCCTCCCTTCCGCACAGCGCAGCTGTAGCCCCAACCAGCGGAGAGAGCGACTGCGTCTCGGATGCCAAAAACGTCAATCTGACCGGGGCCTGGGCTGCCAAGCTCGTCCCAGTCGTTTGGCCCCCAGCACCTGATCGCCCCGTTCGACAGAAGTGCGCAGGCGTGTTTGAGTCCGACGCTGACCCCGCTCGACGAGGGCAGGTTGGGCACGGTCGTCAGCACCGCCGGATGTTCGCCACAACAGCATCGAACGCGACCGTCCGGCAAGGCGACACAAGCTTGGTCTCCGCCCGTAGAAAAGCTGTCCGTCTTGTCGCTGCTGGGGATCTCGACGGGCGTTGGATGTACTTCGAGAAAGCCGGCCGCGTCCGTGGAGTAGCCACCCCAGCATTTGATAGCGCCGTCGCTCAACACCGCGCAGGTGAAGTTCGAGAAGTTCGAGGACAGACCGAGCGCCGTCGCGTGGTCGATGCCGACGACGGTGACGGGTTCCGTGCTGTTGGTCAGTGATCCATCACCGAGCTGCCCCCAGTTGTTGTCGCCCCAACACTGAATCGAGCCGCTTACAAGCAGCGCGCAGGCGTGATGCGCACCCCCGACAACGGTGATTGCTTGGTGGATGCCGGCGATCGTGACCGGTCGCGGAGTGCTCTTTTGGCCCGGAACTGCTCCCCAGCACACCACACTACCGACGCGAAGCACCGCGCAATGGAACGACGAGAAACCACCCGGAGATGAGCTCCCTCCGGAGCCAATCCCGATCGCGGTGCTGATGCCCGCGACTCGAGCGAGAACGGAAGAGTCGGACCTCGTACTGTCTCCATTGCCGAGCTGGCCGCCGTCAGTCGCCCCCCAGCACCAGACCGTGCCATTTTCGTGCACCGCGCAGGTGCTCGCGTTGCTGGCGCTGACCGCTATCGCGACCAAGGGCTGCGCCGGAAAACCCGCCGCGCCCGCGTCAGCCGACCGCGAGCCTGCCGACGAAGTCATGCCAACCGAGTTCGGGCTTCCTCCCCGCGCCGCTGCTCCGCCTACGGAAGTGCCTGCAGAGTCTTGCGCGACGCTCGCGCTCGGCGCGCCGCCGAGTTGCGGGGCGGTGTCCTCGACGCCGAACCCCAGCTCAAGGGCTGTGCGCCCACCGCAAGCGGATGCCACGAGTAAGCAACCGAGTAACCACGACCCCGTCCGCCGCACGAAAAGCAAGCTACGCTCGAGTCTGATTCCGGACAAGCAGCGTCGCGCGGCACAGGCCGATCCACCGCGAAAACCGCCGCAAACGATCTGGCTTTTCCGCGGTACAAATGGGACATCGTTAGCCATGTCCCGCCTCACCGCCGTGATTCTCGCCGCTGGTCTCGGAACGCGAATGAAGAGCGCGCTACCCAAGGTCCTGCACCCGATCGCCGGTCGCCCGTTACTGCACTACGCAGTGCGCGCCGCGTTCGATGCGGGGGTCGAGCGCGCGGTGGTCGTCACCAGTGGACACCAGCAGATCGATCAGCTGCTCGCGCGTGAATTCGGCGATCGCGTGAGTACCGTGGTGCAAGATCCACCGCGCGGTACGGGTGACGCGGCGCGCATCGGTATCGGGCGAGTCGAGTCCGAGCGAGTCCTGATCCTGTGCGGTGACACGCCGCTGGTGCGCGCGGAAGAGCTCGCGTCGTTGGTATCTGCGCTCGAGCAGCGCGGCGCGGAAGAGTTGAGCCTGATGACGTGCGCGCTCGAAAACCCGCACGGCTATGGGCGCGTCCTGCGCGACGCTGCGGGTCTGGTTACCGAGCTACGCGAGCAGCGTGATTTGACTAGCCCCGAGCAGCACGCGGTACGTGAGGTGAATGCCGGCATGTACGCCGGAAAAACGGACGTGCTGCGCCGCGCGCTCGCGCAAATTCAACCGAACAACTCACAGGGCGAATACTACCTCACGGACGTGATTGCGCTGGTCGCGCGCACCAGTCGTGTCACGGGCGTCCTGGGGAATGCCGAAGCGCTCTTGGGCGTGAATGATCGCGCGCAATTGGTGGAAGCCGAGGAGCTCATGCTGCGCCGAATTCGGCTCCGGCACGCCAAAAATGGCGTGACCGTGCGCGGAACGCCGCGCATCGAAGAGGGTGTCGAGATCGGTGAAGACACGCTGATTGAAGCGACGGCGGTGTTGCGCGGTCGAACCCGCATCGGCAAAGGCACGGTGGTCGACGCCGGCTGCGTGATCGATGATTCGACGATCGGCAATGGCGTGCTGCTCAAGCCATACACGGTCATCAATTCGAGCAGCGTCGGCGATGGCGCGCAGCTCGGGCCGTTCACGCATTTGCGCCCGAACTCCGAGATCGAAGCCGAAGTGCACCTCGGCAACTTCGTGGAGACCAAGAGCACGCGCGTGCGCCGCGGCGCCAAGGCCAACCACCTCGCGTACCTCGGCGACGGGGACATCGGCGAAAACGCGAACATCGGCGCAGGCACGATTTTCTGTAACTACGACGGCTTCAACAAACACAAGACCGTGATCGGCGCAGACGCCTTCATCGGCAGCGATTCGCAGCTGGTCGCGCCAATCAACGTCGGCCGTGGCGCATATGTCGCCAGCGGGACGACGGTCGTGACGGATGTCCCCGACGACGCGCTCGCGCTCGGCCGCATCAAGCAAGAGAACAAGCTCGGTTACGCACCTAAGCTCAAAGCGCGCTTTGCGGCGGTCAAGGCCGCGGCCAAGAAGTGAGTGAGACTATTGTGCGGCGCGCCGACCTGCAGCGAGCGCGCCGGTCTCGACGACCGCCGAGGGCGGCTCGGAGGCAGCATTGGGTGAGCTCGGTAGCTCGTGAGCCATTCGGCGCCGCTTGACCTCCAAGTACGAGGCGGAAAACGGGTTGGCCGGAATCAACACCGGCAACCGGCGCTCGACCGTGACCCCGAGCTTGCTCAGCTCGTCGACCTTGGCAGGGTTGTTGGTCATCAGCTCCACCGATTCGACCCCGAGCTCGCGCAGCATTGCGGCAGCCACGTCGTACGTGCGGGCGTCGACCGGGAGATGCAGTAGCTCGTTCGCCTCCACCGTGTCTGCGCCCATGGCCTGTAGCGCGTAAGCGCGCACCTTGTTGGCCAAGCCAATGCCGCGCCCTTCTTGGCGCAGGTACAGAATGACCCCATAGCCATGCTCGGCGATGGCGGCTTGCGCGTGATCGAATTGCTCGCGGCAATCACATTTCAGCGACGAGAACACCTCACCGGTGAGGCACTCGGAGTGCACCCGCACCGGCACGCTGCGCCGGCCGCGAACCTCGCCCATGACCAACGCGCAGTGTTCACGGCTCAAGCTCGGATGCACACTGGCGTCTTCCCAACGGAATACGCGCAATTGAAACATGCCGTGCCGCGTGGGTAGTGGCGCTACTGCGAGTTGCTCGATGCGAGCCGCGGGTTGATCCGCCCGAGACAATGTATCCATCACGCTGGTTTCCGTCCCAGAATGTGGGGCGGGCCGTGGTCGAGGTCAAGCGCGGCGGTCGCCGGCTCGCTGGGCGGAAGCCGCAGGAGACCCGCTGGAACTTCGACAGAGCTTCAAAATGCCGTGTTCGAGCACGGATTTCGCGGGGCGTTTGGAGCCGCCCTTCAGCGCATAGTCGAGTTCGGCGAGGGTTTCTAGCCAACGTTCCAAATCGGGGCGCGCGATTCGTTTGACCTGTTCGGCCAGTTCGCGGGCCTTGAACGGAGGTGCCCCAGCGCGCACGGCCGCGTCATTGGGAGACGCGCCGTCATTCAGCGCGGACTCGAAGCGCAGCATTTGTCGCGTCGACCAAGCGAGCAAACCAACCAAGCGCAGCCCGCGATCCTGAGGATCGTACACTTCAGCCAGCGCGCTGAGCGCCGCTCCCGGATCGCGCTGGCTGACCGCGGCAACCAGTTCCCACACTGTCTTCGTGCGCAGGCGCACCACGCATTCGGCGACGATGTCTTCGCTGACTGCGTTACCTGCGCCTGCGTACAAGCAACAACGCTCCAAGGCATCGGTGACTGGACCGAGCTCCGGTCCCGCGAGCTCGGCGATCAACTCCGCGACGCCAGCTTCCAGCGGGTTGCCGCGCTCGCGCGCGGTCCGTTCGATGAACACCGGCAAATCGGCGCGGGAGAGCGCTTCACAGTCGACGAGCCAGCCCTCTTTCTGGGCGTTCGTCACCAACTTGCGGCGCTTGTTGAGGTTTCCGCCGAGCAGCACCAGGGTGGTGCTGGGGCAGGGCGCTGCCGCGTATTCGACCAGACGATCGAGCGCGTTTGCCTTGTCCTTGCCGTCGGCGTTCTCGCGTGGCTCCCAATGCTCCAAGCCGCGCACCAACACGAAGCGACGTTTGGCCATCATGGGCAAGGTCTTTGCCGCTGCAAGCGCGGCATCGACGTCGGTTTCCTGCGCCTGCAGTTGGTCTTCGTTCAAACCAGGGATTCCGCCGGCCGTGGCCGCCGCCTTCAACGCCTGCACGACTTTGCTTTCCAGATGGCGTTCTTCGCCAACGAGCAAGTACACGGGGCGGAGCTTTTGCTCCTGTGCTTCGCGGATGGCTTGATCGGGGGTCATGGGGGCGGCTGCGTTGGCCGACCGAGCATTATTGATGACGCTGGAAGCTGCAAGTAGTGCCTCTGCCTCACATAGAGGCGACGCGGCATTTGGCATGTAGTAAGAAGCGGGGGTCGTGAAAGCTCGCGTGCGCGCCTCGAAAGCAACGGAACCAGGCCAAAATTCGCTGGTCGTCATCGGCAATTTCGATGGCGTGCACCTCGGGCATCGCGCCGTGATCGAAGCCGCGCTGTCGGAAGCTCGCGGGCGTGGCCTCCGGCCGTTGGTGCTGACCTTCGATCCGCATCCCGCCGAGGTGCTCGGCGGAAGCGCTCGCCCACCGCTGACCGCGGTAGACCGCAAGCTCGAATTGATCGAGCGCATTGGCCCCGAGCTGAAGGTCGTGGTCGAGCCCTTCACCGTCGAACTGTCGCAATTCACCCCGGCGGAGTTCGCGCAACGATTCCTGGTCGAGCTGCTCTCGGCCAAAGTGGTGATCGTGGGTGACAACTTTCGCTTCGGGCATCGGCGCAGTGGTGACTTGTCGGTGCTAGTGTCACTCGGTCGAGAGCTCGGCTTCGAAGCGCACGCCTCGTCGCTGATCGGCGACGCACAGGGGCCGTACTCGAGCACCCGCGTTCGCGCGGCGCTCGCGTCCGGTCAGCTCGCTGCGGTCGAGAGTGTGCTCGGTCGTCCGCATTCGCTCAGCGGTACGGTCGTCCATGGGGCGCAGCGCGGCCGCACGATCGGCGTTCCGACGGCCAACTTGGGCGCGGTGGCGGAGGCCTTGCCGCCTTATGGGGTGTATGCGGTGCTCGTCGATCACGTGCGCGATGACTCGAGCCTGGCTCTCGGCAAGGGGGTCGCCAACATCGGTCTTCGCCCTACGGTCGAGGCCGGCTTCAGCGTCGAGGTCCACCTGTTCGACTTCGCCGCGGATTTGTACGGCGAAACCTTGCGTGTCCACTTGCTGGCTCACCTGCGTGACGAACAGAAATTCTCCGGCTTGCCAGAGCTCAAGGCGCAGATCGCGCGAGACATCGAGCAGGCGCGGAGCGCGCTTGCTTCGGCGAAACCCGATCCGCTCGCCAACGGCGCCTGGTTCTGACGACCAAGGACCTTGACCTCGCGCGGCTCGGCGCCGCAATAATACCCGGCCCATGGCCGAGAACAGCGACGACCTCGAGCGACTGAGCCGCGAACAGCT